>NZ_JBVHDS010000042.1:0-15986 GCF_055563255.1 Streptomyces sp. NPDC002958
GTGCTTGCTGCCGGGCCGGGCCCGATCGACCGGCGAAGGTCCGGTGTGAGCCCCCCTTTGAGCGCCCTGACATGCGAGCCGTCGATCGCCGCGTCCTCCATCTCCAGCAGGCCCTCTTTGCGTAGTTCCGCCAGAAGGACCTCGTGCAGACGGGGCCACACCCCGGCCTCGGTCCAGTCCCGCAGACGCCGCCAAGCTGTCACCCCACTGCAGCCGACCCGCTCTGCGGGAACGTCCCGCCAGCTCACGCCCTTGCACAGCACGTAAACGATGCCCCGCAGAGCAGCACGGTCATCGGCCGGCAGCCGCCCGGGATACCGATGCCGCCGGGGCGGACGAACCGGCAGCAGCGGGGCTATACGTTCCCACAGGTCATCAGACACAAGATCAGCAGACACCCGGCAGATCCTGCCGACATAGCACCCAACTGCCAAGCCACCACACCGATCTCATTCTGAAATGATCAGTAAGGGCGTGCAGATCTTTAACTCGTGGCTTTCCGCTCGGTGATTCGTTGGTCTGGTATGAGCGGGTTGGAAGGGCAACGGGACGTGCTGGCAGCCAAGTTCAGGGCGATTCTGCCGCACCTGGACGAGCGGCAGCGTCGCTTGTTGATAGGCGCGGAAGCCCGGTCTCTCGGCCACGGCGGGATCAGAGCGGTCGCCCGTGCCGCCGGTGTCCGTGAAGCCACCGTGTCTGCAGGAACGAGGGAACTCGACTCCGGAGAGGTCCCGTTGAGACGCATCCGCCGCCCCGGAGGCGGCCGCAAACGCGTCGTCGACCGGAACCCAGCCATCCGCGAGGCACTCCTCACGCTGGTCGAGCCCGACGTCCGCGGAGATCCCATGTCGCCATTGCGCTGGACCACCAAATCCACCCGCAAGCTCGCCGAGCAGCTGACCCGCCAGGGGCACAAGATCTCCGCAGACACAGTGGGCGACCTCCTGCGCGAGGAGGGCTTCAGCCTGCAGAGCAACGCCAAGACCCTGGAAGGCAAGCAGCACCCCGACCGGGACGCCCAGTTCCACTACCTCAACGAGCAGGCCCGCGACCACCAGGACAGCGGGGTTCCGGTGATCAGTGTGGACACGAAAAAGAAGGAACTGGTCGGCCCTTTCAAAAACAGCGGCCGTGAATGGGAGCCGAGAGGCGAGCCGGTGCGGGTCGACACCCACGACTTTCCCGACCGCGTCCTGGGCAAAGCGGTGCCCTACGGCATCTACGACGTCGCCGCGAACACCGGCTGGGTCAACGTGGGCACCGACCACGACACCGCCGCGTTCGCCGTCGAATCTATCCGCCGTTGGTGGAACGGTGCCGGACAGACCGCCTATCCAACGGCCGACCGGCTGCTGATCACCGCGGATGCGGGCGGTTCCAACGGGTATCGCACCCGCACGTGGAAGACGGAACTCGCTCGGTTCGCAGCCGAGGCCGGCCTGTCTATCACCGTCTGTCACCTGCCCCCCGGAACGTCGAAGTGGAACCGAATCGAGCATCGACTGTTCTCTCACATCACCATGAACTGGCGTGGAAGACCCCTGACCAGTCACGAAGTCATCGTCGAGAGCATCGCCGCAACCACCACCAGAACCGGCCTGACCGTGCACGCCGAACTCGACACCAACCCGTACCCCACCGGCATCCAGGTCAGCGACGACGAAATCGCAGCCCTGCCCATCACCCGACACCGTTTCCACGGCGACTGGAACTACACCCTCCACCCCCAGCACCCGCTGGACGCGATGGCGGTCAGCAGCACGTCAGACCGGACCACGGTGACCAGATCGCCTGGCCTGACCCGGCATTCGCTGCAGAACCCTGAACTGACCGGTATGACCCGCCAACAGCTCGACGCACTCATCGACGCGCTGACGCCTGCGCTGGAAATTCAACGCGAGCGAGTGCTCCGCACCCGCCGCGGTCACGAACGCCTGGTCGCCCCCGGCACAGGCGCCAAAGCCAAGCTCACCCCAACCGACCGGATCCTGGCCACCGTGCTCCATCTGCGGAAACTCGCGACCATGGACCTCCTCGGCCAGCTCTTCGGCGTCGCTGCCGTGACCATCTGCCGGGCGAGTCAGGAAGTCCGTCCGCTCCTGGAAGCACACGGCCATCGCATCAATGCCTCCACCGCTCGCTTCCGCACACCAGCAGACATCACGACATTCCTCACTTCAGACCCCACCGCAACCAAGATCAAACAGACGAGTTAATGATCTGCACGCCCTAAGTACCTGTGGCGGGCCGTCGACGCCGACGGCAACGTCCTCGACATCCTCGTCCAGAACCGGCGGGACAAGGCCTCTCCAGCATGTGCTCGTACGCCGTCCCGTACGGCTGCTGGTGCCCTTGCGGTGCGCGCCGTCGGTGATCACTGCGGTGCATGCCTTTCATCGGAGCCGGGATGGGGTGGCGCCCGGGGGTGTGGCACCACCCCAGGCCTTGGGGGTCAGGTGGGCTGGGGGCGGCCGAAGAGGAGGTCGTAGCCGGCGGGGAGCTGGAGCAGGATCTGCCCCAGCAGGTCCTCACCGGCGGCGTCGGCGACAGTGGACAGCACGGCGCTGACGTCCCAGGCCGCGGTCTGCTCGGTGGCGCCCTCGATCCAGGCCGCGGTCGCGCGGACGAACCGCTCCGGCGGGAGTGGCTCGGCGCTCTGCAGCGGGTTGAGCAGGATCAGAGCGAACTCCTCCGGCAGGCGTGCCGCGAGCTGGGCGCGGACCTCACCGACGAGGTGGGCGCCGAGCAGGGCGAGGACCACGCGGGCCGCGCGCTCGGCCTCCTCGGCGGTCTTGTATTCGCCGCGCTCGGTCACATGGTCGAGGAACGCTTCGCGTCGCAGAGTCATCTTGGCCGCACCCCCATTCTTCTTCGGGCTTCTCACGGGGTGCGGAGGGCGGGATAGCAGAGGGAGATCAGGAGTCCCGTCCTCCGCACCGCCTCCGGTCGGCTGGTGTCAGCCGGAGATCTCCTTGCGGCCGGAGCCGACGCCGATGGAGATCTTGCGGGGCTTGGCGCGCTCGGCGATCGGGATGCGCAGGGTGAGCACCCCGGCGTCGTAGTCGGCCTGGATGTGCTCGGTGTCGAGGGTGTCGGCGAGCACGATCTGGCGGGAGAAGACGCCCAGCGGCCGCTCGGACAGCTCCATCTGCACGTCGTCGGCCTTCGCCGCCGGCCGCCTCTCGGCCTTGACGGTCAGCATGTTCCGCTCGACGTCGATGTCGATCGCGTCCGCGGCCACGCCCGGAAGGTCGAAGGCCACCACGTACTCGTCGCCCTCGCGGTAGGCGTCCATCGGCATCGCCGACGGCTTCGACCAGGTGCCCGGGCCCATCAGCTGCTGCGCCAGCCGGTCCAGCTCACGGAAGGGGTCAGTGCGCATCAACATCGTGAAACACCTCCAGCGGGTTGTAGGCGGTTGTTGCCAATGCGCTGCACTGACACCGTTGTAACATGTCATCCAACGGATGACAAACATGATGTCGTCATCACGATGACACTCCGAAGGGGGTGCCCGTGACCGCAGCCCAGAAGCTGTCCACGACCAGCACCGACGCCCACAGCCCGGCGTCGTTCCTCGCCGCCGCAGCGGCCCTCAACGCCATAGACGACGCCCTGCACACAGCCCACCACGAGGCTCCCGCTCCCCCGTCCGGGACCGGGCCGGGCCCGGAGCAGGCCCTGGCCTCCCTGATGCTGCTGCGGCAGGTCCGCGAGCAGCTCGCCGGATGGGAGACCGGCCTGATCGAAACCGCCCGCGACGCCGGCGCCAGCTGGGCCGACCTCGCCCACCCCCTCGGCGTCACCAGCCGCCAGGCCGCCGAACGCCGCTACCTACGCGGTCGCCCCGGCCCCGCCGGCACCACCGGCGAACAACGCGTCACCGCCACCCGCCAGGCCCGCGCCACCCGGCGCAACACCGCCACCTGGGCCCGCCGCAACGCCGCCGCCCTGCGCAGCCTCGCCGGCCAGATCACCGCCCTCACCGACCTGCCCCCCACCGCCCGCCTCCCGATCGGCGAGCTCCACGCGGCCCTCGCCCACGACGACCCCGCAGACCTCATCGCCCCTCTGACCGCCACCCGTCCCCACCTGGCCGTCACCCACCCCGGCCTCGCCGCCCAGATCGACACCCTCACGCCCCCTGACACCGCTTGATGCGCCGGAGCAGCCCGTCGGCCTCTGTTCTGGGCGGCACCTGGCAAGGCGAAGGCCCCGACCGCTCGGGGAGATCGGGACCTTCGTCTTCCTCGGGGGAAGCTGACGCGGCCCCGACGCCGGGCGGGTATCGGGGCCGCGGACCGCACAGGCCGTGAAGGCTCATGACCAGTGCACGCGTCACCGTCTCAACGCCCTCCTCACCTGCAAAGACACGGCCGACCTCAACACGGTGCACCTCCCGCGCCTGGGAAGATGAGCCTCATGGAGCCGCTGCCCATCCCCTGCCCCGCCGACCTGATCCCGGACGCGACCGGCCTGGACGCCTTCGACGCCGCGTACAAGGAAGCCAAACAGCAAGGTGCCGTGTTCGTCGCCGTGGCAGGGCCCGATGGACGGTGAAGGCCGACACACCTACCGGGCTTTATCAGGTTGAGCGAGTGCTCGAGGGTGTGAGCCGGTTCGACGCGTTTCGGCTTCGGCGGTGACAGCGGCTCAGGCTACGGCGGGCAGGCTGGCGACGCGCCGGTGATCTGGTCCCAGATCGCGAAGCGGATGATCTGCGCGGTAGTTCGGGGCGGTGAGGAGGTGACGGCGGGGTCGGAAGTGGGGTGAGATGCCGCTGAACGCGGCCAGGAACCGTTGTGCGGCACCCACCGATCGGAAGCCTTTCATCGCGCGCTCGCGTTGTCTCGTCGGCTGGTGGGAGTTCTCGGCCCGGTTGTTCAGGCCCTTGTGCGAGCGGTGCTCGACGGAGGGCATGACCTCGCGGTGGGCGGCGCCGTAGGAGCGGAGCTTGTCGGTGACGATCACCCGGGGCACCGACCGGGTCTTCTTCATCAGCTTCCGGAAGAAACGCCTGGCCGCGGCCTCGTCCCGCCGGTTCTGCAGCAGGATGTCGAGCACGTTCCCGTGCTGGTCCACGGCCCGCCACAGGTAACGCTGCGCGCCGTTGATCTTGACGAACACCTCGTTCCAAGTGCCACTTGTCACCAGGCCCCGGACGGCGCCGACGTAGAGCAGCGGCATAAGCCGGGCCGAACCGGCGCGTCCACTGGTGGACTGTCTCGTGGGTGGTACAGCCACACGCAGTGGGAGATGACCTCCGGAGGGAAGCGGAAGCCCCGGTACGACGGCGTCACCACGGACAGCCCCTCCAGCGATTCGACCAGAAGGATGATCATGCCGCCTGAGAAGGCCACCAATCAACCTGACAACACCCTTCGGTGGGCTCGGCGAGTTCGGCCAGGATTTCCTTGATCGGGGCGATGATGGCGGTGTGCAGCTCGACCTCGCGCGGCCATCCGCGTTCAGGGGCGTCCTGGACGAGCTGCGGCGACGACGCCGTGCGTCAGCTGCTGCAACTATGTGGCCCAGTGGGGTCGGCAGACCTGGTCACCGTTCTCACCAGCCTCCTCGCGACGCTCCTCTCCACGATCGCAGGGCCAGGAGGCGATCCAGAAGTCCTGCTCGACTCCCTGCTCCGCACGCAGGTCGACAGGGCACGCGCACTGCGCGCCGTCCACAAGGACCGCTCCGACGGATAGCCGGCCGAGCTGCCGCCATCGTCACCGCGGCCTGGGCAACGAGCGCTCAGGCGCTCCGGGCCCCGGGTACGGTGGACAGCCGAGCAGTTCAGCCAGCGAGATCGACGTCCAGGAACTCTTTGACAGTGAGGCCGTGCAGGGCGCCACGCCGCCGCCCTGCCGAAGAGCGACGGCCGTGGCGCCCTCGTGCCGCCGCTCTGTCGGGCCGCAGCCGATGCGGGGCATGTGCACCGAGGCGGGCAGTCGTCTGGGCCCGGACTTCGCGCGGGTCGTCGGCGGCGGTGACGTCCAGGACCACGAGGCCCAGCTCGGTGATGTGCTGCTTGTCGATACGCATGCCTCCGATGACGACGCGGTACGGAGGCCTGGTTCGCCGATGGCCGCGCGACCGCCCGGACGGGTGACAGCCGTAGTCACGCTGCCCGCCGCGGGTCGCGGGGGTGCCACCGGCCCGTAGACAGAGAAGGTGCAGCCCGCGGTCTGTGACAGGACGACCTGGGCTGCTGCCCCTCATACCGGGGCCCGCGCCACCCCAGAGGGTGCAGGCCCCGGCGACACTGCACCGGGCGGGCTGAACCGGCCGGTTACCGGTCGGGCTATCGGAGGTAGTTCTGCTGCCACTCCAGCGACGGCATGGACAGCGCGGCCTCGGCGAGGGCCTTCGCCGACGGCGTCTTGAGTGACGCGAGGCTGGTGTCGATCCAGTTCTGGGTGAGGCTGCAGCCCTGTTCCCGATACTCCACCGCTTGGACCAGGCACTCGAGCTTGTCCGCGTCGCGGGCGACGACCGCCTCCGGGGTTTCGCCAGCTTCGTACTCGTCGACCGCGCTCTGCACCCCGGTGCGGACGGCCGGGTGAGCGTTTGAGACCTGGTCTGCGGTCACCTCGCAGTTCGGGGCGGCCCGCAGGTAGCGGCGGCCGATGTGCGGGATGTCGCCGACGCGGGTTTCCTGGCTGTCGTGGAACAGGCACATCAGCGCGACCCGGGCCGGGTCGGCGCCTTCCATCATGGCGAGGACCGAGCCGATGATCCCGACACGGAAGGAGTGCTCGTCAACCGACTCGGGGTTCTTGTTGCCGGTGAACCACCAGCCGGTGCGGGCGGAGCGCTTGGGCACACCCATCTCAGGCCCGCGGGGGTGCCAACCACCGTTCTGCGCGGCCCTGCTTGTCGGAGTCTCCAGAGCGGCGAGCGTGCGCCAACAGTCGGGCGCGCAGCGGTTCGGGCAGGCCGGCAACGTCCCGCTTCTGGCGCGGGCGGGTCTTCCAGCCCACCAGATGCCGCACGGCCCCGGCATCGTGCCGACCCTCGGCCCGCGGATCGGCCAGGCCGACGAGCAGGTCGGCGATCGGCACCCTGCCGAGCAGTTCGCCAGGCACGCCCTCGTGGACGGGGTAGCCGGAGCAGCGCCCGCTGCCGGAGCCGTACCAGTCGAGCAGGGCCAGCACCCGCTCCACCGGGTCGGGGAACGTCAGCTGCAGTCGGTCCGTGAGTTCCGCGAGCAATTCGGAGGAGGGCCTGCCGCCGGTGCGGGAGAGGTCGAGGATCCGGTCGGCGGTTCTCTCCAGTCCGGCGGGCATCGCGGCCAGCCAGTTGCGCTCCTCTTCGGCCCCTTCCTCCGCCCGTAGCCGGTCGGCCTCGAACTGCTGCATAGGGCCGGGCATGCCGTGCCCGTCCAGCCACGCCAGGAGCAGGCGGCCGTCGGCGAGGACGGCGTCGCTCTCCCACTGCCCCCACCTCAGTGTCGCCCCGTGGTGCAGGACGACGACTGTGAGCCGCCCACCGTCCCGGTCGAACACCTCGAAGCGGACGTCCCCAAGGCACATGCAGTGAAACCCGGGCAGCGATTCCACGGCCATGGCCGCCCTGAGCCGCGCCGACTCCGCCGGATCGGAGAGGTCCACCCGGATCTCTCCGTCCACCCCGAACCCGCTCACCGAACTCACCTGGACCACGTGCGCCTGCTGCAGCACGCTGTCCAGTGCTGTCGTCCCGTCCATGAACCGATCCCTCCCGGGCCGCAGGTGCACAGCCCGCCCGATTCCACCGCGGCACCCGACCGCCTCGCAACCCGGTCCCCCCCGCGCCCGCACAGCTCGCGCGCCGACAGGCGGATCCCTCCGGGGTGAGGGGGATCATTGCCAAACGGGACGGACCTTGCCGACGACCGTCAGATCCAGTCGATGCCCAGGTCCCGCAGCGCGTCCAGCTGCTCCTGGGTGAGCTTGTCGCGCCGGGTCCTGGTGTTGGAGACCCACACGCCCAGCTTCACGACCACCGGCTCCGCCTCGCCGTCGACCGCGACTTCTTCGCTGTGACCGCGAGGAACAGACCGCTGGCCCTCCCGCGCGACCCATTGCGCGAGGGCCGCCAGGCCCCGCTGGAACGCCTGCTGCGCCTTCATGAACGTCATTTATGAGAGTCACGGAACGTGAGAGCCGTGGCCGGAGGTCGCCCGGTAGCTGGCCCTAGCGCCATTTTTCTCAGGCGCCTCACGAGGCGTGGAACCGTCGACGAGAGTGCCGCCAATGCTCGGTGCTATCCTGCGCGTCGTCCACTCCCGCGCTGATCAGGCCCGGCAGCACTGTCGCCTTCAGCACGGTGGACGGGGCGCCGACCGCCGCGCCCTCCTCATCGGCGTACGGGATGAACTGGGTGTCGTCGAGGTGGTGTCGGACGGTGCCCACGAGGAAGCTGCCCAGGCGCACTGGTCACCTCCGGGCAGGCGACGGACAGGAGCGCGGCGTACGGGCCGTTCGGGATGGTCTCCGGGGGCGATGCCGACCGCCGCAATCTTGGCAGCCGTCTCCTCGCGGTTGGGAATGAGGGCGGGCGTATCGGCGATCGCCGTCACGCTCCCAGGGCATCAGGAGCCGCTGCAGGTCCTGCGGAGGTAGCCCTTGCTGCCAGCGGGCACGAGGTTCAGGTCCCGCCGGACGATGCTGATCTCGTCGCCCCAGCCTTGGCACGCCCGTTTCAGGCCCTGCTCGCTGTACTCGATCACGAGGACGTTGTCGCCGAACGCGTCGGTGAAGTCGCCGCATTCGTCGTACTGGCCGCACTCCTCCACCACGGCGAAGTCGAGGCCGACCTCTGCGCGGGCCGGAGCGAGGTCCGCGGTGTTCTTCTGACCGATGGCCAGGCCCTGCGCGTGCGCGTGGGCAGAGAGCAGTGAGAGGAACGCCTTCGCGTCGTCCGCGGTCAGCAGTCCGTCGGGCACGCGTGTGTAGCTGTCATAGTTGTCCGGCTCGACGGCCTGGTAGCCGTTGGCCGCGCATGCGTCGATCCAGGTGTTCACCTTCCGTGCGATCCGCTTGCGCTTGGCGTCGGTGCCAATGTCCAAAATCGCCTCCCCCCAGTCCTCGTCCATGACGACCTCGCCCCCCTTGTCGCGGAGGAGCAGATCGGCGCCCCATTCCTTCTCCGCGCCCGGCTGAGCCTGGAAGGCGTTGACGTAGCAGATGTTGTAGATCCCCTGTGCGGGCGGTGCCGTGTGGTCACGGGCGACGACGGTCACCCCTGTTGGAAGGGTGGAGGGACCACCGAGCTGATAGTCGAAGCCCGCATGCACGGGGGGAAGGGTGACCTTGGCCGGGGACGCGGAAGGCTTCGCCTCGGGATGGCCGCCGCTCGAACAGGCGGTGGCCAGCAAGGAGACGATGACGGCCGGCACCACGAGTGCCGAAGGGACCCAGGGAGAAGAGCCGGGACGCATGGTGGACAGACTCCAGATAGGGGTTTGCCGCCTCCTTGGGAAGCGGTCAGTTCGTCAGGGAGATCAACACGGCGGTGCTGCATGCGTTCCAGCTCGGCACGCAGCGCGGCGACGTCCTGGTCCTGGCCGCCGCCGACATCGCTGTTCTGCTCGCCCGGGGACGATGGGGCTGGCTCGTCCGGTGCGTCCGGCGGTGCCGGGGCGTTCAGCCGGAATCCGGCCGACAGCAGGTCATCCACAGGGATCAGCCACCCGCCTACCGGGTCTTGGACCGCGCCGGGCAGATCGCCGGCCTCGCGGAGGCGGCGGATCGTCGTGCGGCTGACGCCACACGCAGTAGCGGCCTCCCGCTGGGTCAGCATCGGACGCGTGCTCATGGCCCCATCATCCCCGTGGCCGCGTCTCTGGACGGCTGGTCGGCGGCGTGTTTGTGGCCGGTGCCGAGGGGGCGCCTGCGCCCTTCCGGCACCGGCCCGGTGACGGACGGTTTGGCGGTCGGGACGGCGGTGATGATGCCTTCCGCGGCGAGGCCGGCGCGCGGCGCGGTGGGCGACAACCCGGAGTTGTCGGGGCACGGTTCAGGGCGGGGGCCGGTGCCCAGCGGGCGGCGGTCGTTCATCCGGCCAGTCTTCCGACGTGATCAAGCGGCGCGCTTACGGGGTGGGGAAAATTAGCCGTCCAACCGCAGCACCAGCTCGTCGACCTCCGCTCCCCGCGCGTTCGCGAAGCCCCGGTCCTCGCCGACGACCTTGAAGCCGCACTTCTCCAGGACCCGCACCGATCCGGTGTTGTCCGCCGCCGCCCGGGCCAGCAGCGGGCGTTCAGGGACCTCGGCGAGCAGCCCCCGCAGCGCCGCGGTCGCGATGCCCCGCCCCCAGTAGTAGCGATCGATGAAATACGTGACCTCCCGCTCGCCCGGATCGCCGTACACGGCCGCGTGCCCGACCACATCGCTGTCCGCGAGCACGGTGCGGGTGACGACGTCGGGCGAGGCGAGGATGCGCTTCCAATGCGCGTCGAAGTGGGCCCGGTCCGTCGGGTCCTCGGCGGTGAAGGCGGCCATCTGATTCGACTCGGGATCGCTCATGTGCCTGAAGAACACGGGCAGATCGCTGGGGTGCACGGGACGCAGGGAGACATCTATGGAAGCCATGGGTCCGACCCTAACGACCTTGGGGGAAGGACGGGAGTGAGTCGGCCGTGACATAGGAAGGGCCTCACGGGTTGGGCGAGTTTGTGAAGCTGACCTGGGCCCGTACGGCCTGTACCCATCCTGCCCTGTCAGGGGTCTCCCGCGCACAGTTCGGGGAGTTGCTCGAAGAACTCGCCCAGCCCTGGGCGGCGGCCCGCGCGCCGGCCCTGCACGTGATGAGGGGCGGTCCCCGCAAGCGGGCCGAGGGCGCCGGACGCAAGCCGCGCCTGGTGTTCACCGACCGGCTCGCGGACACCCTGGTCCACCTGCGGCTCGAGCTGCCACATGCCGCCCTGGCCGAGTTGTACGGGGTGGACCGCTCCACCGTCTCCGCCGCGATCCGCGAGGTCAGACCCTTGCTTGCCGCGCGGGGCTTCGCCATCCCGGACCGCCTCGGTCTGCGCATCCGCACCCTGGACGACCTGTTCGCCTACGCAGATGCCGAAGGCGTCGGCATCCGGCTCGACGGCACGGAAGTCCAGGTCCGACGCCCGCGCGCGGGCCGCCCCGGACGCAAAGCCTTCGTCTCGGGCAAGAAGAAGCAGAACACGATCAAGACCACCACATTCAGCGACCACCAGGGCCGCCCCCTGTTCTCCGGTGTCGTCCGCCCGGGCCGCATGCACGACCAGACCGCTGTGCGTACCGAGGGCATCGCCGAACAGTTCCGCCTCCACCCCGATGTGCACGCCGAGGTCGACTCCGGCTACCAGGGTCTGGCCAAGGAGTTCCCGTCGCAGGTCAGCGCCCCGCCGAAGAAGCCGGCCCAGGACGCTCCCGACGGCGACAAGCGTGCCTGGCGCGAGGCGCGCAGGCGGCAGTCATCGGCCCGCATCGTGGTCGAACACACCAACGCCGAGTTCAAGCAGTGGCATCCGCTTCAGCGCTACACCGGACGCCGCGAGGACTACGAGCAGACCCACCTCGCCATCGCTAGCCTGGTCTCCGACCGCGCGGCCCGACGCACGACCCGTCGCCTCACGAGCACCGAACTCGTGCCTGTTTGCGCGACGGCCTGCTGAATCACCCACCAGCCAAACCGCCAGACCAACACGACCCGACCTCAATTTTCCCCAAGGTCGTAAGCGTCGTGGCACGAGCCGAAAACTCCGGCTCTGGCTCCAGGGGTAGATCCATTATCGCGGTGCGCGGAGGCACCTGTCACCGTTCTCCGGAATGATCTTTACACCCGATATGTTCTTCTGGGGTTGCGGGTGACGAGCACAACGCAACGACTTGACCAGGGAGTTGAGAGTGACGCACGACGTTGCCGCGCTGGCGGAGGAACTCACGGCCATGGCCGCGGCCGATCACCAGTCCTCAGTCCACGCGAATAGCGACGACCCCGCCGAGCAACTGGCGTGGCGCCGACTGACCGCACGGCACGGTGACCGACTCAGTGAGATCATGGATGAGTACGGCTGGCCGACAGCAGAAGACATCGGCGAGGAGGCCGCACGCGCGGCATGGCTGATTGCCCAGCACGCCGACCGGCAGCTCGACGTCCAGCGACGTGCCCTCCACCTGATGCAGCAGGCAGTGTTGGCAGGCTCGGCCAGCCCACGTGAGCTGGCCTTTCTGCGCGACCGCACGCTGACCAACGAGGGCCGCAAGCAGATCTACGGCACTCAGATCGCCGGCGTGAATGACGGGGCACCGGTTCCGTGGCCCTGCGAAGAGCCCGAGCGCATGGACGAACTCCGCGCCGAAGTCGGCATCGAGCCCTTCGACGAGTACGTTGCCAAGTTCGCGATGGCCTGACGCCCATTCTCAGCGACGTCCGGCGGATCACCGCCGGGCTCACGGCTGGCGTCCCAGCGCCGTTTGCGGCTGCCGACCCGACGCGGCTCTTACCAGCGCCCCAAGTCCTGACCCGACCCGTTCATGAACCGAGGCCGGCGCCCCTTGCGGGGCGCCGGCCTCGGCCCGGTTGAGCCCGAACCGCTCTCCGCCGGTCGTGCCAATGCCCGTCCTCGTCGTCCACCGCAGATCGGAGAATCCGTCGGTCCCGGATCGAACACGGGTCGAGATCCTGTGGGCCGGCGGGCTGTCGGGGCCCGTCGACCAGTCCGGATCCGATGCGCTTCACGCTACCGCCCAGCCCCCTCCCCACGGCCAGAAAACCCACTCGTTCGGGGTGCGGGCAAAACAACTTGTCGGAACGAGGTTGACGCCCCTCACGCGACCGCCCGCCACCCCCTGGTGGGGCCAACTTCAGTGTCGAAGTGGGGCCAATTGAAGTTGCCACAAACAGCCAGCCTGACTCGCTTTGCCATGGTGCGTGCCGGCGGTGACCTGCCCGCGGCTGAAGATCTGGTGCAGGTAACGTTCATGGCTGCCGTCCAGCAATGGGGCACGCTGGCTGGCTCGGACAGGGAAGGACAGCGGGCGTGGCTGCGACGGGTCTGTCATAACAAGTGGGTCGACAGTGTGCGGGCGGACATCCGCCGGGGCCGCGCGCAGAACGACCTGGAACGCCTGGAAAGCCGACTCAGCGCAGACCCAGTAGATGCGATCCTCGCGCGGGATGATCTCGAACGATGCTGGCAGGTGATCCAGGACTTCCCGCCCAGGCGCCAGCAGATCGCGCTGCTGTACTTCGTGGAGCTGAAGTCCGTGTTGTGGATCGCTGAGGTCCTCGATCTCCAGCCGTCTGGGGTACGCAAGCACGTGGCGAAAGCGCGAGAGCAGCTACGCGAGACCATCAGCGGACTCCCCGCCGAAGACGCAACCGAAGCGATCACGCTGAACGCTGGAGAGGAGGAGTAAGCCATGACGGACAACGAGCAGCACAGCCCCCTCAACACCGACATCCTCATCGGGAACCTCTTACACCAAACCGAGGCCGTGGTGCCCCTGGACGAGACGAGCCTGGAGCATGGCAAGGTGCGGCTCCTGACCTGGCTCAGGAGTGTGTCCGATGACGCCGAACCCGCATCCCCGCAGAGCATGGACCGCAAGGACGCCACCGACACACTGGACCGGCCGCAGCCCGCATCCCCGTAGGACTTTGACCGTCCGCTGAACGAGGTGAAGTTCCTGACGGCTGCTGAGGTCGCCTCCATCATGCGCGTATCCAAGATGACCGTCTACAAGCTCGTCCATGGCCGCCACCTGCCCGCGATCAGGGTTGGCCGTTCCTTCCGGATCCCGGAACAAGCCGTGCACGAGTACCTGCGCGAGATCTACATCCGCATCGGTACTGAACACCACTAACCCGATTCGCCGAACCCCGGGCACCGTCAGCCGTGGGGCCGGACAGGGCTTCCCTTGTCCGGCCCCACGGCCTGTCTGTACGGCGCTACGCCCAGCGCATTCCGATCGCGGACAACTGCTCCACCCGTTCCGGCGCCAGCGACGAGGCCCGGGAGCGCTGGTTCCCGACCCATGCGCCGAGCTTCAGTGGCACGTTCCGCTGCTCCTGGTCCTCGCCATCGTTCCCGCCGACGGTGATCGTCTCGACGTGCTTGCGCGGCACCCGAAGGTGGCCCTCGCGCTCGAAGAACTGGGCTGCGGCGGCGAGGTGCATCGCCCATTTCTCCGCCTGACTGGTCCGCTGCTTCGGCTTCTCTTCCTTGGTCGCGGGCTGGATCCCGAGGACCTGCTCGCACATCCACTGCTGCACTCCGGTCAGCCTTTCCCAGCCCAGCCGCTGCGCCCGCACCCATCGCCCGAGGTCTTCGCCGCGGTGCACGACGACGCCCGGCTCGGTGGGCAGCTCGCCGCAGACCTCCTCCAGGTGCATCCGGGTGAGGTGGAAGGCCCGCTGCCATTCCACCGGCCAGGTCGGGCACCAGGACGGGTCGATCTCCTCCAGCTGCTCGCGCCGTTCCTCCGACAGAGCGCCAGCCCATGACTCCACCGACAAGCCTTCGGCCTGGCGCTGTTCGAGGTCCAGGGCGCGCCGGGCGGCGGCGCGGGCGTTCTTCAGCCAGATCCCGACCTTGTAGCCCTGGTGGGCAGCGTTGAGCGGGGCAAGGAGGTGGCCGTGTTCAGCGGCCCATCCACGGGCGGCACTGAGGCCTTCTTCCCAGGCGACGTCGAAGTGGCTCCAGACCATGCCGAGCTTCTCCAGCTGCGCGATACGGTCCTCGTTCATGTCTCCGCGGGCGTAGAAGCGGCGGGCGTCGGCGGTCCACTGCCCCAGAGGGAAGTTGGCGAGCGAGGCCGGCCACCCGACCCCCTCGGCTTCCTCCCCGGACGGGACGCGGTACGTGAACGGGACGCGCAGGTCGCCGTGCTCGCGCGCGAAGATGACGGCGGCCTCCACGCCGCGCCGCCAGTGCTCGTGCTCGGGGTTGAGGACCCGCAGGTTGATGAACGCCGCGAGGGTGGCCGGGTCGCGCGGCGTGGAGAACTTCAGCAGGGCCTTGGCGTGGGCGCTGACGCCTCCGGAGCCGTCGCCGTGATGATCTGCGATTTTTTGGCGGTGGTGGTTCGGCATCGTGATGTCAGTGCGGTAGCTGCGGTGTCTGTGCTGTTCAGATGGTCGCGGTGAGTAGATTCGGGTGGTGACACGGTTGCCGATTTGGTGCTGACGTTTTTGGTGATGGTGCGGGTCGGTTTGTTGCCGGTCGGTACAGCATGGGGTGTGTTGTCGCTGGTCAGCTGGTCGATGGTGTCGCGGACTTCGGCGACCAGCAGTTCAGGGGTGAGTCAACTCCGGGGCTCGCTGAACTTCCAGTGCGCCAGATCAGCGGCACCGTCAGCGCCGACTGCCCCACCACCGTCTTCGCGGCTGTTCCTCACCCGCTGGCACCGATGACGCCGTGCCGGGAGTCCCCTGCGCCGGCACGGTCGGCCCCGCCAGCTCCGCCCGCTCCGGGGCGGGCATCAGAGCGGCGAGTGCCCGCTGCAGGTCCTCGATGTGCGCGCCACGCTCTGACTGACAGCCGCGCCCTCAGCTGCGCCGTCTCCGCCTGCGCCAGCTCCTGGCCGTGCCGCGCCTCCGCCAGCTCCAGCGTGTGCCGGTGCTGCATGCGCTCCAGCTCGGCACGCAGCGCGGCGACGTCCTGGTCCTGGCCGCCGCGCACCGACTCCTACCGCCTCGCGCCGAACAGCAGAGCATCGGCTGACACCACTCCCCGGGCCCTTCCCACCCCGCACTGCGGTGGACGGACCGGGCACAGGAAGGGCGGGCATGCCGCTACGCCGGACGGCAGGACTCGCAGACGTGGCTGTCGATCGCTGCCACCAGGTCGCGAGCGGCTGCCCGCACGGCGGCATCCTCGTCACGGGCCAGAACTTCCGCCATGCTCCTGCCGTCAAGCACAGCTCGGTGAGCCGCCTGCTGCACCTCGATCTTGGGAGGATTGGCGTGCTCGAGGATCGTCTGCAGCAACTCGATCACGCCGGACCGACTGGTGACCGAGT
>NZ_JBVHDS010000043.1:0-15967 GCF_055563255.1 Streptomyces sp. NPDC002958
GCGGGAAGCAGCCGTTGACGTTGCTCGGCCCGCCCGCACTCCGCCACCACCTCATCCACCAGCTCCGGCGGAAACGCACGCGTGAGCACTCCCAGCGCGATGCGATCCGAAAACCGATCACTCTCAACTGCCTTCAACTGTCCTGGCCTTGGCACACCAACTCAACGAGCCAGCGTCAGCAAAGTCACCGGCATTGAGTTTAGGCCGCCAGTTCGCAGACCTCCGGCACCAACACCCTTGGGTGCCAGTCCGGGAGGAGAAGGGGGGGTGGCGCTGATGAACGATCCATGCGACAAGCGCGACAGGAGCAAGTGGCCCGAGCCAGATCGGTGGCAGGTCTTCCTGGCGGCGGCGAGTCTGCTGGTGACGATCACCGCCCTGGTGAGGTAGTTCCTCGGCGAACGCCGAGTGCTCACCCCGAGGAGGACCGGTGGAAGACCAGGCCGGACGCTGCGAGTGCAGCGAGCCCGGTCGCGAGATGGTCGACCGGGCTCGGCTTCGGCAACTGCACGAGGCCTGGCTCCGGGGCGGCAACCCTGGAGTTAGGCCTTTGTGCGCGGGATCGACTGCGCTGGCTCCGCACACCGTGACGCAAAAAGCTTTACCCACGGGTCAAGTTATAAGCGTCATTGCGCACCATAACCGATTGCGCACGCACTGGGTTATGGGCCTGCGACGGCCCAGAGAGGCGTGGACGTAGCCTCGGGCTGGGCCGCAGACACGCCGCCCGGCGCCCGGCGCCCGCCCGGGGATGTTCCGCAACGGCCCGGATTTCCGCGATCCGCTCCCGCTCTCTCTTCCGCCGATTAACACGTCAGGTGGCCACGCCCACGGCCGCGCGGCCGGACACCGCGTGCGCGCGAACACGATGGAGCCGGCCACCGCCACCCGACACCGCCCGACCACCGCCACGGCACCGCCACCCGGGCCTGCCGGGTGGCGGTCACCACCGCCCGGGTGGCGGTCACGTGGCGGTCACGGGTGGCGCCTGGCCGTGAAGACCGGAGGCCAGACACGTCCACCTGAAGAACCTGCCGACCACCCGCCAGCGACCTGCCAGCGACCTGCCGGAGCGGCAGGCACCGGCAGGCCACCGGCAGGCCCGTAAACGCTGTGACCAGCAACGGCAGGTCGGCAAGCCGTACCCCCCTCCCCGCCCCGCAGAAGCGGGGAACCGGGCCTCACAGCTCACAGGCGGGCCCGTGGTCCAGGGGAAACGCCCTGTGAGGCTCACAGCCCACACCGACAGCCCCGGCGGGCCGGACACCGGCGGGCAACAGACCTCACCACGACCCGCACAGCCGACAACTGACGCCCCAAAACCCCTGTACGCCTCTCTAAGTCGCGAACGCCACTCGCCCCGTGCCGAGAGACCCGGAGCGGCTGACAGACGCTCAGAGGAGCACGCAGGGGGCCGCTCGTCGGCGCGCCGTGGCACACTCCTCCCCTGATCGCGGGGTGCATGACCCCTGCGACCTGGGAGGGGACACCTTGGCTCTGCTCGCCGAGCAGCTGCGCAGCCCGGACCCGGGCACCCGGTACGACGCCATCGACATGGCACGCAGTCTGATCACGTCCTTGCGGGGTGATCACACCGGTCTGGTGCGGCTCATCGGCGACTGCCTGCTGCCGGGCGACTCCTACACTGCTGCGGCCGCGGCCGAGGCGCTCGGGTACTTGGCCGCCCTCGCCGAACCGGCCCGGGAGGCCCTCGCCGCCTACGTCACCGCCCACCAGCCTGCTGCGTGGGCCAGTCCGCACCGTGCCTTGCGCCGTGCCCACCAGCAGGCCGTCGTGGCGTTGGCCGGCCTCGGAGACGAACGGGCCCTGCCCAGTCTGCTGACCGCGCTGGACACCGACACCGACGCCTGGCGCGCCCTGGGCGCGGTTGGCCACCTGCCCCAGTCCGCCGCGGAACTCACGCCCCGGCTCGTCCGCCGCCTCGCCGACATCGACCACTCCCGGGAGTGGCCCGATGTCAGCCCTACGACCCTCGCCTCCGCCCTCGCGAAGCTCGGTGATCCGGCGGCCGTGTCCGCACTCACCGAGGCCGTCCAGGCCGCCGTCCGGCACAAGCAAGGGCGCACCGCGGAGCCTGTCCTGAAGGCGCTCGCGTCGTTCGGTACCCGCGCCGCATCCGCCCTGGGCGTTGTCCGCCCCCTCACCGACGCGGACGATGTCTCCCTCCGCACCGCCGCGGCGGGCGCCGTCTGGGAACTCGAACGCCGCCCCGAGAACGTCGTGCCGCTGCTGGAACGCCTCCTCGACGACCACCGGAACTTCCACGCGATCGACCTCGCCGGCCGGATCGGCCCTCCCGCCGCAGCTGTACTACCGCGCCTGCGACAGATCCGGAATCAGCAGGTCGAGCAGAACGCGCGCAACGAGCAGAACGATGCGGCCGTGCTGAACGACTCGTGGACCCTCGTCCACGTCGCGTCAGCCCTGTGGGACATAGGCGGCGCCGACGAGGCCGGCATCGTCGTGCCGGCGCTGCTGGCCGCCTGGAAGGACAACGACTCCACCGCACGCGACGTCGTCGCCTGCCTCAACCGCATGGGCCCAGCAGCACGCCCCGCCCTGCCCCAGATCCAGGCAGCACTTGAGCAACCTCATCGTGGCGACCAACGGTGGGGAGGCGCCGTCGCTTTCGACCTTGAAGTCGAGCACACCTGCCGTGTCATCCTGGCTCGCCTGCTGGACCTTCCGGACCCCGCGCCGGCCAGGGAGGAATAGGCCCCGCCCCATTGGTGTGCAGGGCTCCGAGCTGGGCCCTGCACACCGACGGGTGCTACGCGGCAGGGGTGTAGTGGACGACGGTGGTCTCGCACGCCTCCGCACACACCTTCAGCGCGTCCGCCTCCGCCCGGTCCGCGGCGAGGCCTCAGCGGAGCTTCGTGGCGACCAACTCCCCGACATACCGGCAGTACACCTCGGGCAACGGCGGCATCCACTCCGCCGGGGCCTTATCCGCCTTCGCCCTGTTGGTGTGCGCGGTGATCGCAATCAATGAGGTGGAGACGTCCTGGTCGTTCGCGTACGCCTCACGACGCGCGGCCGTCCAATCCGCCGCTCGGAAATCCCAGTCCTCCGCGAGGAGGACCATGGGGTTGATGCCGAGCTTGGCAGGGTTGTTGACCTCCTGGCCGTCGTAGTACGACACCCACAAGCCCCCGGACAGCTTGCAGTCGGCCGCCGCATCCGGCGCCACGATCGCCTCGGACAGCAAGGTCTCTTCTCGTCGTCGCTGCCGAGGTCATCTCCAGCGTCTACAACCACAACGACATCGGCATCGGCATCGGCATCGGCATCGGCATCGAGATGCTGATCTACAGGGCCCTGTTCGGCGACGCTGTCGCGGCCTGTGTCGTCTCCTCCGAACCCCTCGGAGGCCCCGCCTTCCACGTCGCCGGCCCCGCCGACATCCTGGAGTACGTCCTCCTCAGCAGCCTCGACCCCTACTCGAACAGGACCGGCGTCAATGGATTCCACTTCGACTCCATGAAGGAAGCCCCGTCGGCCGCGGACGACGTGCCGCCCACCGTCCTCGACTGGATCGGCGGCCGGTCCACCACGGCCTGAACACAGGCCCGGGCCGCGGGCCCACCACGCCCCGACGCACCATCAGACAGTCACGCACCCAACAACGTGACGACGTTCAGGCACTCACACACTCCACAACGTGACAGCGCCCGGGCCGCCCTTCCATCGCCGTGTGGTGGGATGGCCCGATGAACGCTCGTGATGTCGCTCGCCGACTGCCGGATATCGCCACCCTGCGAAACCTGTGCCGGTCGATGGCGATGCTGGACGCGATCCTCCAGCCCGGCGCACCATACCTGCGCCACCACCGGTTCGACGCCCACTGGTCCGCGACGCAGGAACTGGCCTCGATGGACAACGGCGGGGGAGACGCGTACTCCGTCGTCTTCTCGGCGGCCGGAGCGTACATCCGCGGGTTCGACCACGATTCCCCCATGAGCCCGTACGCGGGCGACGGGACGCCGTGGCCCGGCGTGGTCGACACCGTCCCGGAGGTGTTCCGGTCCTGCGTCGAGGAACCTGCCTTCCATCTGGAGGGCATTGCGCACATCACCGTCTGCCTGTGGCGGGAGAACACTGACGGGCAGTGGCGGACGGGAGAGGTCGACTTCGACGGCGGCCGTTCCGTTCCGGACGGGTCCGACTGGCTCTTTCGCCGCCTGGTCGACGGGACGCCCGAGACGTACCAGGCATGGGCCCAGAGGTACTACCGCACTCCGGTGGACCTGGACGCGGTCATCGATGTGTACGAGCTGCGGCCTCTCACGCCGGAGCTGGTCGCCGCCCTGAACCCCGCCGTGACGCCGGAGCAGCTCGGTGACACCATCGCGTCGATCTGCTACCGGGCCTGAGCAGAAGCGGGGCCCTCGGCGGGCCGTCCCTGCCCTGCGTCTTCCGCTACTGGAACTTCTCCACAGGCGTGCGCCGGCCGGCCCGGAAGTCGATCAGGGCGGCACTGATGTCGAGCGCCGAGCCGAAGAAGAGCACCGACCGGTCGGCCGCCACGAGGATCGTCCCGCCGCCCCGCACGCGGTGCACGACAGCGACCGCACCGTCCTCGGGCAGCAGCACGTGACCGATGTCGGCGTCCGGAGCGATGCGGCGGTACAGCGCCTCGCCGAACTCGATGAGCCGCCGCTGCTCCGGCGTGGGCGGCAAGGCGTCTGCGGACTTCTCCGCGCTCTCCTCCCTCATCCCGCAGCCCCGTCCCTGTCCACGTCGTTGATCGCCGCGAGCTCCGCGATCAGGTCCGCGTCGCGCATCCCGGGCAGGGCGTACCCCTCGGCCTCGTCCCACGGGACGTCGAGGTCGTCCATGTGCACGCGCCATTCGGCGTCCGGCATGGCCCGGCGCAGCTCCGTGACGGAGTCCAGCACATGGGCGATCACCGGCATCAGGCGACCGGGATCGAGCGGCGTCTTGGTGGACCCGGCGACGATCTCCTGAGGCCCGGCCGCACGCCGGTCGTACACGTACAGGCTTTCCTCGTCGCTGTAGGGAAACGACGCCATGTGTGCGGCGACGACGCGCGCGATGGAGGCCGACTCGGCCTCGGTCAGTGGTGTCGTGCGGTGCGCGCTGTAGTAGAGAGAGACGCTCATGGCGGAAGCGTATGAGGGGGGTGTGACAGTGCGGGGGACGAACCCCGCCCGGGACCGACGCCGCACAAGGACGGACAGCCCTTCTCTCCCCATGGCTACGCCGACGGCGCGGCGTGCTCGAGACGGGTCCGGAGTTCGGCCTCGGCCGCGGCGAACTCGGCAGGCAGCCCGGGCAGGAGAGCGAGGGCGGCGGCGATGAGCTCCGCCGACGCCCGCGGGTCCTCCCGAACGGCCCGGACCAGCACGTCCGCGTCCATCGGGGCCAGTCGGTAACGCCACATGGGGTGGGCGTGCGTCGCCGCGTAGCGGGCGGTCAGGATCTCGACGGGGGACAGCTCGGCTCCGCACCGGCGCAGGAACATCGCCAGGCCGTACTGGTTGATGAGCCCGCAGATCTCCTCGGCGTCGGCCTGGTTGCGGTGGTGCGCGTCGTGGATCTCGTAGACCACGGCGTACACGAGCGCGCGTTCCCGGGCCGTGCGCGGCATCGGGAACGGCTCGTCCCTCAGCAGCGCCTCGATGTCGGCCGGACGGAGGAGGGGACGACGGCTCGTGCCGGTGGAGGAGACCGTCAGGCGGACGGCACCGAGTGCGACGGCGTCCTGCGAGAGCGTTCGCGCGTACCGAAGGCCCTCGCTCGCCGCCGGCTCGGCCTCCCGGCAGGCCGCCCGCACCTGCGTGACCGTCGGCCCGTCGGTCCACGCGAACGTCCACGCGCGTGCCGAGCCGGACCACTCGGCCTCGACCGCACCGTGCCGGTGGAGTGCGAGGCCGAACCGTTCGGTGAGCGTACGGGCGAGTCGGCGAAGGCGCGTCGCGCGGTCGGAAGCCATCGGACGCCAGTATCCACCGGACCCAGCGGGACCCACGCACCGGTTCGGCCGTCGCGAAGCGCCGGTCCCGGCCCTGGTGCGCGCGGCGCTTCTGGCTGATGACGACCTGCCCGAAGGGCGGGAGTTCCAGGGGACGGTGCACCTGGTTGCCGCGATCGGGCTCGGGGCGCAGGAGGTGGGGGCGGACGCACCGGCCGAGGCGTTCGCCGACTGGGGCATGTTCGGGCTGAACGCGGACGTGCTGGTGCCGGTTGGGCTGGCCAGCGACGAGGATCTGGTGCGGGCGCGGACGGTGCTGCTCGGCCTGCTGGCTTCGTTCACTTTCAGCAGCAGCATTTGTCTGCTGGTTTGGGCAGCAGTTGGCGATCTCCGGGCTCGTGGATGTTCACGAGAAATAGCGGCAGGACCTGCTGCCGGCTCGGCATGTCCACTCTGATGCCTGCGAGGTCCCGGTTCGGGTGCCTCGGGGGATGGTCATGCTGTGGGCGATGACTTTGCTCTAGTGGGAGAGTCTCTTCTTCGAACACCCTGCCGGACGACCACGTGTTCCGGTCCAGGTGCAATGCAGAGCATGAATCGTGACAGGAGACTCGCCCGTATGACTGGTTCGGAGCTGGCAGCAGATCGCAGTCCGGGGACCGGGGTCTGGCCACTGATCCGTACTGAGCGAGCGGCACTGGTAGCCGATCTTGCAGATTTGTCCGACGATCAGTGGGCGACCCCGTCGTTGTGCACCGGGTTGATGGTGCGTGAGGTGCTGGCGCATCTCACTGCGGGGGCGAGCCTCAATGCTGTGCGCTGGCTGGCGGGTGTGATCCGCTGCCGCGGTGTGCGCGGAGTTGGCGGCCCCCAAGGCGACGGTGATGACGTACTCGCAGTTGGAGGACCTGCTGGGGACGCGGATGCGCGAGGTCACCCGGCAGTTGTTCCAGGACCACCTGACGCTGCGGGCCATGGACGAGGTGCGTGTTGATCAGGTCGTGGACGCCGCCGGCGTCGAGCGCACCCGGATCGAGCGGGGCCGGCACCGAACAACCCTGGCCACAGTGTTCGGCAAGGTCACCGTGACCCGGATCGCCTACCGCGGCACCGGCGTGGCGGACCTGCACCCGGCCGATGCGGTGCTGAACCTGCCGGACGGGATGCACTCGCACGGGCTGGCCAAGCTCGCCGCGATCGAGTCCGCCCGCGGCAGC
The DNA here is from genome assembly GCF_055563255.1 of Streptomyces sp. NPDC002958. Taxonomy (NCBI): domain Bacteria; kingdom Bacillati; phylum Actinomycetota; class Actinomycetes; order Kitasatosporales; family Streptomycetaceae; genus Streptomyces; species Streptomyces sp. NPDC002958. The sequence continues at coordinate 7,174 of NZ_JBVHDS010000043.1, forward strand.
TTCGCCGACGCTCGCGAGCGGATCAACGCCCTCACCGGCTCCGGATTCGGGCACCGGCAGGTCCAGGAACTCGCCATCGGCGCCGCGGCGGACATCGACGCGTTCTACGACGCCCTCGTGCCGGCCCCCCTGCACCGACGCCACACCGCTGATCTTGTCGGCCGACGGCAAGGGCGTGGTGATAAGACCCGAAGCACTGCGCGAGGACACCGCGAAGGCCGCGGCGGCCAAGGGCGGCAACGCGATGAAGACCCGGCTGGCGTCCGGGGAGAAACACGGCAGGAAACGGATGGCCACCCTAGGAGCCGTCTACGACGCCGAGCCCGCGCCACGCACGGTGGACGACGTTATCGCCCACCCCGACCGGCAAGACGCCGGCCACGGCGCCGAGCCCGAGCGCCGCCAAGGGCCGAAGGCCCGGTCGAAGTGGTTGTGCGGCTCGGTGAACGACACCGCCGCACAGGTGGTGGCCGCCGTGTTCGACCAGGCGGAGCACCGCGACCCCCACCACAGCCGCCCCCGGGTCGTCCTGGTCGACGGGGCCCGCCATCAGATCGACCTCATCAAGGCCGAAGCACGGCAGCGCGGCGTGGACGTCCACACCATCGTCGACCTGATCCACGTACTCGAGTATCTGTGGCGAGCGGCCTGGTGCCTGCACGAGGCCGGCGACGCCTCCGCCGAGACCTGGGTCGCCCGCCACGCCCGCATCCTGCTGGGCGGCGGCGTACAGCAGACAGCCACCGCGCTCCAGACGGCCGCCCGCACCGCCAGACTGCGCGGCGCCAAGCGCAAGGGCATCGACGAGGCCGTGAACTACCTGACCGTCAAGGCCGAGCACCTCCGCTACGACACCGCCCTGGAACGCGGCTGGCCGATCACCACCGGGATCACCGAGGGAGCATGCCGACACCTGGTCAAAGACCGCCTGGACCTCACCGGCGCCCGCTGGGGCCTCTCCGGCGCTGAAGCCGTGCTCAAGCTGCGTGCCGTCCGCGCCAACGGTGACTTCGATGCCTACTGGGCCTGGCACGAACAGCAGGAGTTCACCCGCAACCACCAGGCGCGCTACCGCGACCGGCTCACACTCACCGCCTGATCGACAACACCCTCATTGGATCTGCACCCGACCCACTTCGGCTTGATAGACGGTGACCTGGCTCATGAACAGCCGGGACGCCCCGTTGGACGGGTTCCACAGGGTTTGGTCGCCCAAGTCGTAGTACTGGCTCACGTCAGCCTCTCACTGGTGTGGTCATAGGGGGCGACATTACGGTCAGTCAGCCCTCGGGGAGGCACCCCGAACCACGGTCGGGCGATATTCACGAGTTTTGGCTCTGGGCCACTTTCTGTGGTTGCGTACGCAGGGTGAAGTTCCCCCCGGGTCCTGGACAGCGGGTGTTTACGCTGCGGGGGCGAGGTCCTGCCTGAGCAAGGTTCTCGTTTCGAGCGGGGTGACGTACCCGTACTCGGGATGCCTGCGGAGTCGGCTGCGGTTGTACTCGATCTCGATGTAGCGGAAGACATCGGCCCGGGCGGCCTCGCGGGTTTCCCAGACGGTGGTTCCGATCTCCGCTTTGAGGACGGCGAACCAGCTTTCCGCAGCAGCGTTATCGTAACAAGAGCCGACACGTCCCATCGATTGCCTCAGGTGCAACTTGCTTATCTCGGTGCGGAATTCGTCACTCGTGTATTCGTTGCCACGGTCGGTATGCATGATGCAACCCTTCTCCAGGCCGCCGCGTCCGGCCGCCATCCGCAGGGCGGCAACCGGCAGCTCGGCACGGTGGTGGTCGGCCATCGCCCAGCCGATCACCTCCCGCGTCGCGAGATCGATGCAGGTCGCCAGATAGAACTTCCCTTCCAGGGTGACGAGTTCGGTCATGTCACCGACCAGCCGCATCCCGGGGCGGGGTGCGGTGAAGTCCCGGCCGATCAGGTCGGCGGCGAACACCGCCCGCTTCGCCTGCCGGGTCAGGCCCCGACGCCGGCGGCGGGTGATCCCGATGATCCGGTGCTTGCGCATCAGCCGCTCGACCCTCTTCGAGTTCACCGCCCGCCCCGCCCGCCGCAGAGCGGCGTGGATCCGCGGGGCCCCGTAGGCACCGCGCGATCCGGCGTGGAGCACTCGGATCTCGTCCACCAGGCGTTCCTCCTCGCGCCGCACGGCCCGGCGCGCCAACGCGGCCGCTTGGTGCGCGTAGTAGGTAGAGCGCGGCACTCCCAGTGCACGGCACAGCAGCGCAACGCTGTGCCCTGCGAGATTGTCGTCCGATGCCTTCTGCGCGTCGATGAAGCGGCACCGCGTGGCGGTGTCTCCCTCATCTTGTCCTGCGCGAAGAAGGCGGTCGCTTTTCCCAGGATGTCGACCGTCTTCTCCAGCTCGCGGACCTTGCGCCGCAGTTGGGCGAGCTCTTCCCGCTCTGCGCTGGTCAGAGCCCCCACAGGCCCCTCGCCCCGGTCGACCGCGGCCTGCTGCACCCAGCCACGCAGACCCTCCGGGCTCACCCCCAGGTCCCGGGCGACCTCGGTGACCGTCTTTTCCGACGACAGCGCCAGCGCGACGGCATCCCGCTTGAACTCCGCCGTGTACCGCTTGCTCGTATTGCTCTTCTTGCTCACTACCTGTGACTACTTCCTCCGGGACCTTCCGTCCCAGTATCAGGCTGTCCAGGTCAAAGGGGGAGCTTCATCTGCACCCTTCGACATTCGTCGGGCCGTCGATGGGAATGTCCCGACTTTCGACCGATGACGGAGCTGTGCCGCCGGCCATAAGGTCCGCGCAACCTGTCATCCGGCAGAAGGGGCGAACAAAGTCTCATGCACCGTGTCCGGTCGAACCCCTCGTGTCCACGAGCACCACCTCGGGGCTGGAAAGTGCCGACCCCGTCCGGTTGATCCAGCTTCTGGAAGCACGGTAATGAACATATTCTCGCGTTTCGTCATCGCATCAGGAGTGGCGAGGGCCAGGATTCGTGAGCACGTGCTGGAATCTGCCGGGGACTATGGCGGCGACGAAAAGCCCGACATGATCGCGGTCGACGTCATCCGGCCGAAAGAGGCCGAGCAGGGTTTCGAGCTCCTTGCGATCACGAACTTCAGTCCGTACTGCAGCACGCTGGGCCGCGGAAACGAGTCGCGGTTGAAGAAGTGCGACTGAGCCGAGATCTGCCTGATCAGGAATTCACGATGTGGGGTTGCATGCACCCCGTACGTAGGAGAGCTGTACATGTCTCATCGTCCCTCCGCTCAACCAGCCCGTCTCAGATCGCGTCCGTTCGCGTCAACCGCGACGGTCGGACGTGTTTGGACGTTGATCGTGGCGCTTGCCGTCGCCGCAGAGGAGCTTTGATGCCAGTGATTGCACGTACCCGGCGCACCCTCAGGGGCGCGGCTGCGGTCATCGTTGCGGCCCTGACGCTTGGCGTCGGTTCGGCGCTGCCCGCGACGGCGGCGAGTCAGGCCGAAAGCACGATCGCGAACGCGGGCGCTCCCGGTGCCATCAAGGATCGGTACATCGTGATCCTCGGCAAGGGAGCCGACGCCGAATCGGGCAAGGGCAAGGCGCTGGCCGCCAAGTACGGTGCCAAGGTCAAGAGGACCTACCACACGGCGCTCAACGGCTACGCCGTCGAGCTGACGGAGAAGCAGGCGAAGCGGTTCGCCGCCGACCCGGCCGTGGAGTCCGTTGTGCAGGACCAGGTCGTCAAGGCGACCGGCACCGACCCGACCGGCACTCAGCCCAAACCGCCCTCCTGGGGGCTGGACCGGATCGACCAGCCGGCCCTGCCGCTCGACAGCAGCTACACCTACGCGGGTTCGGCTGGCGGCGGAGTCACGGCCTACGTCATCGACTCCGGTGTGCGCATCAGCCACGAGGACTTCGGCGGCCGCGCCAGCTACGGGTACGACGCCGTGGACGGCGACAACAGCGCCGAGGACGGCAACGGCCACGGCACGCACGTCGCCGGCACCGTCGCGGGCTCGTCGTACGGTGTGGCCAAGGCGGCCGAGATCGTCGCCGTACGCGTGCTCGACAACACCGGCTCCGGTTCCACCTCCGGCGTCATCGCGGGCGTGGACTGGGTGACCGCCCACGCCGTCAAGCCCGCGGTGGCCAACATGAGCCTCGGCGGCAGCATCAACACGGCGCTGGACACCGCCGTCCGCAACTCCATAGCCTCCGGGGTCACCTACGCCGTGGCGGCGGGCAACGACAACGTCGATGCCGCCACTTCGTCCCCGGCCCGCGTGACCGAGGCCCTCACCGTCGGCTCCACCACCAGCGGCGACGCCCGCTCCAGCTTCTCCAACTACGGAAGCACGCTGGACATCTTCGCGCCCGGGTCATCCATCACGTCGGCGTGGCACACCGGCGACACCACCAACAACACCATCAACGGCACCTCGATGGCATCCCCGCACGTGGCCGGAGCAGCAGCGCTCTACATGGCGGACAACCCCACCGCCACCCCGTCGCAGGTCGCAAAGGCGCTGACCTCCACAGCCACCACCGGAGTGGTGACCGCCCCGGGCACCGGTTCCCCCAACCTGCTGTTGAACGTAGCGGGCTTGCGTTCCGGTCCTCACGGCACCGTCACGGGTACCGTCACGGACGGCACGGCTCCGCTGGCGGCGGTCAAGATCACCGTGGGTGACGTCACGGCGATGACGGACGGGCAGGGGCGCTACACCCTGACCACGCCGACGGGAACGTATGACGTCAGCGCGAGCAAGTTCGGGTACGCGACCAAAAGCGTTTCAGGTGTCGCGATCGCCGACGGGCAGACGGTGACCGAGAACTTCGCGCTGACCGGGAAGCCGCGTGTGAATGTCACGGGCACGGTCCGTGACGGTTCCGGTCACGGCTGGCCGCTGTATGCGACCGTGCGGGTCAAGGACGAGCCGACGGCGGTCGCCTACACCGACCCCAAGACAGGGAAGTACACCCTGAGCATGCCCGCCGGATCCACCTACACCCTGCAGGTCGACCCGCTGGACCCGGGCTACCGGCAGGACACTCACGACGTCCAGGTCGGGTCGGCGGATGTGACGCACGACGTCGACGCACTGGTCGACCCGAAGGCTTGCACCGCGGCCGGCTACACCCTCCACGACGAAGGCACCACCGAGCCGTTCGACGGCACCACCGCGCCGACAGGCTGGACCGTCGATGACATGATCGGCAACGGCCAGACCTGGGTGTTCAACGACCCCGGCAAGCGCGGCAACAGGACCGGGGGGTCCGGCGGCTTCGCCGTCATCGACAGCGATCGCTACGGCAACAACAATCAGGACAGCTCGCTGATCAGCCCAGTGATGGACTTCAGCCAGCACACCCAGCCGATCCTGTCCTTCCGCACCGATTACATGGGTTCCTACTCGGAGAGTGGGGACGTCGATCTCAGCGTCGACGGCGGCCAGACATGGACCACTGTCTGGCACCACACCAGCAACAGCGTCCTGGGGCCGCGGACCGAGACCGTGGACCTGTCCCAGGCCGCCGGCAAGGCCAACGTCCAGGTCAGGTTCCACTTCACCAGCCGTTGGGGCTTCTGGTGGCAGGTCGACGACGTCTTCCTCGGCGGCCGCACGTGTGTCCCAGTGCCGGGTGGCCTGGTCCTCGGCCAGGTGACCGACAAGAACACCGGGGCCGCCATCAACGGCGCCACGGTGACCTCGGCCGACAAGCCCGCCGAGAAGACGACCTCGGCGCCGACGCCGAACGACCCGAACCTGGGCGACGGCTTCTACTGGATGTTCTCCTCACTCACCGGGGAGCACACCTTCTCCGCCACGGCGGGGAACTCCTACAGCGCACAGGCCATCACCGTCAATGTCGCCCCGCACCAGGCATCGGACGGCACGTTCGCCCTGCCCGCCCCCCGGCTCACGGTCAGCCCGGCCGAACTCAGCACCACCGTCGGCTGGAAGGGCCAGGGCAGCTCCACCCTGACCCTGAAGAACACCGGAACCGCCCCGGTGACCGCCGACATCCGTGAGCTGCCGGGCGGCTACCAGCCCGCCGCGGAGCAGAAGGGTGCTCCGCTGCAGGAGGTGAAGGGAGACTACAGTCCCCTGCGGCTGCAGCCCGGCACGACCGCGCGGGCGGCAGCCAAGCCGTCGACGACGCCGTACGCGGCGCCGTGGACGACGCTGGCCGACTACCCGATTCCGATCATGGACAACGCTGTGGCCACCGTTGGCGGCAAGGTCTACTCGGTCGCCGGAACCGACGGCACGAACTTCCTCAACAAGGCCTACGTCTACGACCCAGGTACGCAGGCGTGGAGTGCCCTGCCCAACCTGAGCACCGGACGTGAGGCTCCGCAGGCGGCCGCCTACGGCGGAAAGCTCTACGTCTTCGGCGGTTGGGAGGCAGACGGGAATACGGTGGCCAAGACCGAGATTTACGACCCAGCGACCGGCGCCTGGTCCACCGGCGCCGACAACCCGAAACCACACGCCGGTGCCGCCGTGGCCGTGCTGGGCGGCAAGATCTACATCGTCGGCGGCTGCACGACCGCCTGCGGCACGACGGATGTGCAGGTGTACGACCCGGCCTCCAACTCCTGGAGTTCGGGGCCGGCGTATCCGGAGCCGATCTCCTGGCTCGGCTGCGGCGCCATCGCGAACACGCTGAACTGCGCGGGCGGGTGGCAAGACGCAGGCACCAGCACCAAGCACGCCTATGGCTACGACCCGGCATCGGACAGCTGGAGCTCCGTTGCCGACCTGCCGATCGACCTGTGGGCGATGGGCTATTCGGCGGCAGACGGCAAGCTCCTGGTGTCCGGCGGCGTGACCAACGGCACCAGCACGCTCACCAACCAGGGCTTCGCCTACGACCCGCGTTCCGATACCTGGACCGCGCTGCCCAACTCCAACAACACCGTCTACCGCGGCGGCTCCGCCTGCGGCTTCCACAAGATCGGAGGTTCCACCAGAGGGTTCACCGCGGTCAGGAGCTCCGAGCTGCTGCCCGGCTATGACCAGTGCGCCACGACCGATGTCCCCTGGCTGTCAGAGGACAGGACCGATGTGACAATCCAGCCGGGCGAGAGCGTTGACGTCACCGTGAGTTTCAAAGCGGACGTCGCCGAGATCACCCAACCGGGCACCTTCACCGCACAGCTCACGATCAGCGCGAAGACCCCGTACGCGATCGCGCCGGTGCCGGTGACATTCGTGGTGAATCCGCCGAAAACCTGGGGAAAGATCACCGGGACGGTCACCGGAGTCGGCTGCACCGGCACACCGGCGCCGCTGAGCGGAGCGACCGTGCAGATCCTTTCGAAGACGGCGAGCTACACGCTGAGGACCGACCGAAACGGTCAGTACGTGTTCTGGCTGGATGTCGGCAACAACTCGCTCACGGTGATCGCGTCCAAGGACAAGTGGGCAACGCAGCCCGCATCGGTCAAGGTCAAGCAGGGCATGACGACCACGGCCGACTTCTCTCTCAAACCCGGCTACACCTGCACCTGATCCGACACTCCGTGCGGGCCGGGCCCGGGCCCGCCCCGCACGGACAGGTCGCGGCCCCGCCACCGATCCGATGGCGGGGCCGTCGCCCTTCTCCGCCGCCCGACTGCAGCGCGGGGCAGCGGGCCGTCGCCGTACTGGGGGTTCAGCAGGCAGGCCGGTAGCGGCCGGTGAACCGCGCGAGTTTCAGTCCGAGGTACAGGCAGAGACGTTCGTTGCCGCCTTTGAGGCTGGCGCCTGCCAAGTGCTCAAAACGCTGAATCCGGTAGTACAGCGACGTACGATGCAGCTTCAGGCGTTCGGAGGTCGTGGTGGCCGGGCTGGTGGAGCAACCGCAGGTGGCCAGCGTGGAGCACACCTCGGGGTGGCAGGACCTGCTGCTCACCGTGCTGGTTGCGGACCTGGCAGCGCTCTCCCGGCTGCTCACCGAGGTGATCGGCCGCCTGGACGGGGTGCTGGCCACCCGCAGCCAGATCGTCACCGAGTTGCTCACGGAGGGCTCCCGCTGGGACCTGCGGGCGCTTGACCGCGACCAGCGGCAGGTAATGCGCGACGGACGCGACGAACTGGCGGTGCAGAAGTCCGACCCCAACCCCGCACCCGAGGACATGCCGCTGATGCTGGCGCTCGGCCGCGACGGACGGCTCGGCTATCAGGAACTGACGCAGCGTACGGGGATGAGCGAGTCCACCGCCCGGCGGCGTACCTCGAGGCTGCTGCGCACCGGCGTACTGCTGCCGCGGTGCGGGATCGCGCACTCGCGGTCCAATTCTGCCCGGTGTTCGTCACCTACCGGATGAACGTCCCGTCGGCAGTGTTGGCGCGAGTGGGCTCCGGACTGTCCGGGGTGCCGTCGGTGCGGATGTGCGCCTCGATCTCCTCGGCGCACAACCTGGGGCACTGTCACGTTGACTGGCCGGGTGGGATGATCTTCTGGTTGGTCGCGCCGGGGAGGGATTCGTTCGTGTCGTCCGCGTCGCCGTCGTACAAGGGCCACCGGTACCCGGCGGAGGTGATCGCGCACGCGGTATGGCTGTACTTCCGCTTCCCGCTGTCCTTCCGCGAGGTCGAGGAGCTGATGCTCGAGCGCGGCGTCATCGTCTCCTACGAGACCATCCGCCGCTGGTCCGCCAAGTTCGGCCAGGACTACGCGGACGGACTGCGCCGCCGTCGGCCACGGCCCGGGGACAAGTGGCACCTGGACGAGGTCTTCCTGAAGATCAACGGAGAGCAGAAGTACCTGTGGCGGGCCGTCGACCAGGACGGCAACGTGCTCGACATCCTCCTGCAGAGCCGCCGGGACAAGGCC
>NZ_JBVHDS010000044.1:0-15426 GCF_055563255.1 Streptomyces sp. NPDC002958
TCGACCAGTAGTGCGGCGATCTGGGCTGAGCGGCGGACGAGTTCGGCGTAGGTGAGGGTGTCGTCGTCGCAGACGACGGCGACGGCGTCGGGGGTCTCCAGCGCGCGGCGTATGACCAGCTCGTGGATCGCACCGACCGGGAGTTCTCCGCCGTCACCCGCCCACGAGTCCAGCAGCTCCCGCTCGGTGTCTCCCAGCAGGACGATGTCCCCGTACGCCGTGTCCGGTTCGGAGACCATCGACTCCAGCACCCGCACATAAGAGTCGCGCATCAACGACACCTGGACCGAGTCCAGTTCACCGCTGTCGTACTCCATCTCCAGGCTCAGCCCCTGGTGCCCGGGCTCCTGGCTGACGGCCACCAGCAACGGGAAGTGGGTCCGCCCACCTCCGGTCGCACGGGTGCGATCGTCGTCCGCGTCCGCCCCACCGGCGAGTGCGTCGATCTGGCGGAAGTGGTTGTAGACGAAGCCGGTCTCGAAGAGCGGTTCCCCGCCCAGCTCGCGCTGGATCGCGGACATCGGGTACCTGCGGTGGGGCAGCATCTCCTGCTCCGCCTCGAACACCGCGCGTACGAGGTCCAGCCAACTGCCTTCCGGCAGCTCCAGCCGGAAGGGCAGCGTGTTGAGGAAGAGACCCCGCACCTCGGTGCCGTCGCTCTCCTCCAGCCGCCCGTTGGACGACAACCCAGTGACGACGTCCCGGCTGCCGGTGGCGAGACTCATCACCCGAAGATGCGCCGCCAGCAGCACGGACTTCAGCGGCGCCCCGCAACGCCTGGCGAACCGGTCGAGGCCGTCGCCGAGACCGACCGACAGCGGCGTGATCAATTCCCCGTGCCGGCGCTCCGCGTCGTCGCGGTGCACCTCGCCCGCACTGCGCAGCCCCGCGAGCCTGTCGGGAAGAGCGCTGGTGTGGCGGGGGAGTCGGGTGTCGGGTCGGTCGGTGAGGAGGTGGTGCCAGTAGGTGGTGTGTGCGGGGGTGGTGAGTGCGGTCTGTTCGGCTGCGATGTAGTCGCGGTAGGTGGAGCGGAGGGGTGGGAGTGTGGGGGTTCGGCCGTCCAGCAGGGTGTGGTAGGTGTCGATGATTTCGGCGAGGGTGGAGGCGAGGCTCCAGCCGTCGAGGATGGCGTGGTGGTCGGTGACTGTCCATTGGAAGGCGTCGTCGGACAGCACATGGACCGTCATCCGCAACAACGGCGCCACCGTCACCGAGAAGCCCTCGTCCTGTTCGCCACGGACGCACTCCGCCACCGCCGCCCGTTGCGCACCGTCGTCCCGGCCCCGCAGATCGACGACGGTCAGCGGCGGCTCGGCCCGCTCGTGCACGAGTTGCAACGGCTCGCTGTATCCGCTCAGGTCGAACGAGGTGCGCAGAACGTCGTGGCGACTAACCGTCAGCACGACAGCCCGCCGGAAGGCGTCCTCCTCGAACCCCTCGCCGAGCCGCACCGTACTGACGTTGTGGTACGGGTTGCGGTCCGGGTCCATCTCCATCTCGTAGACCATGCCGACCTGGAGGGCCGCCATCGGATAGGCATCCACCAGCCCCTCCGGCAGCGCCTGTCGGTCCTGCGCCGACAACAGGGCGAACGGCTCCGCCGACGGTGCGGGGTGCAGGTCGTCCGTCAGCGATGTCGCTTTGATGTTCAGCCCGGCGAGCGTCGGCGACCGGAACAGCACGGGCAGTGTGAGCAGCAGACCCTCCTCCCGGGCCCGCCCGATCACCTGAATGCTGCGGATTGAGTCTCCGCCCAGGTCGAAGAAGTTGTCGTGCCGGCCGATCCTGTCCAGCCCGAGCACCTGACGCCAGATCACCGCCAGCCGCTCCTCCACCCCGGGCAGCGGTGCCACATACTCCGCAGACAGCTCCGGGCGGTCCCCGGACGGTGCGGGGAGCCTGCCGCGGTCCACCTTGCCCTGGGCCGTCAGCGGGAACGCGTCGAGGAACACGAACGCCCTCGGCAGCATGTACTCCGGCAGCCTCTCGCGCAGCGCCGAACGAAGTTCGGACACCTGGGGCGCCGGGGCGTCGCACACCACGTACGCCACCAGATCGGCCCGGCCCGAGGCGTCCTGCGGCGCTGTCACGACACACTGCCGAACGCGCGGGTGAGCGCCGATCGCCGCGCTCACCTCGCCGGGCTCCACCCGGTAGCCGCGAATCTTGACCATGTGGTCGACACGGCCGAGGAACTCCACCCGGCCGTCGGCCGACCAGCGCCCCCGGTCACCCGTGCGGTACAGCCGGGCACCCGGCACGGCGGGATGCGGCAGGAAGCGCTCGGCGGTCAGCGCGGGTCTGCCGAGATAGCCGCGTGCGAGGCATGGCCCGGCCACGTACAGCTCACCCGGACTGCCCACGGGCACGGGGTGGCCGGCCTCGTCCAGCACCTGGACCTCGGTGTTGGCCAGCGGTGTACCGAGCGGCAGCGGGCCGATCGGGAGCGTGTCCGCGGTGAAGATGCCGCAGACGGAGAACGTGGTGGTCTCCGTCGGCCCCCAGCAGTTGACCAGTTCAAGTTCCGGGCAGCGGTCGAGGATCCGGCCGGCGTGCGGTGCGGAGACCGTTTCACTGCCGGTGAGCAATCGGCGCAGTCCGTCGAATGTCTGCGGCTGCTCGTCCACGAGCAGGGTGAACAGCGAGGCCGTGGCATGAAGGACGGTCACGCCGTGATCCGTCACCCATCCCGCCACATCGGCGGGGGCGTACCGCCCCGGCGGAGCGAGGACGAGCCGGGCTCCCGCCGCCAGCGGCGCCCATATCTCGAAGGTGGAGACATCGAAGGCGACCGTCGCGATCTGGAGAACGGTGTCGTCCTCCCGCAGCTCCATCGCGGGGCCGCCGCGCAGCAGCTCGGTCACGTTGCGGTGCCGGGTCACCACGCCCTTCGGCCGCCCCGTGGAACCGGAGGTGAAGATGGCGTAGCAGGCGTTGTCCGGCCCGGCGCCGGCCTCCGGGGCCTGGCCGGACCGCGTCTCCTCGGGCAGAACGACGGTGTCCACGTCGACCGTCTCCCACGGACCCTGCGGAACCAGCTCCGTCGTACTCGCCCCGGCCAGGACCACCCGCACATCCGCCTCCTGGAGGATGTGCGCGAGCCTGGCCGAGGGGAAGGAGACATCCAGCGGTACGTAGGCCCCACCGGCCTTGAGCACGGCCAGCAGCCCGATGACCAGTTCGGGCGAACGGTCCAGGGCGACCCCGACGAACACCTCGGGACCGACGCCCAGCCGTCGCAGATGACGAGCCAGCCGGTCGGCACGCGCATCGAGTTCGCCGTATGTCAGGGACTGCTCCCCGGCGACGACGGCGACGCGGTGGGGTTCCGCCGTCGCCCGAGCCTCGACCAACTCGTGGACGGGCGTGGACGGGACAGTGACGGCATTGTCGTTCCAGCGCTCCAGCAGGGCCCGCTCGGCCTCGCCGAGCAGAACGGCCGGTCGGTGGGCGGCGTCCGGATTCTCGGCGATCGCCCGCAGCGCCCGCAGATGGTAGTCGCGGATCAGACGCATTTGCTCCGCGGGGAACTCCCTGGCGTCGTACTCCAGCTCCATCCGCATTCCGGCCAGGCCCGGTTCGCGGCTCATGGCCACATGAAGCGGGAAGCTGGTCCGGGCGACACCGGCGGCCGTCTCGTCGTGCGGCCCCGAGACCGAGGCGCGGCCTCCCTCGGCCAGCTCGTCCACGTGGCGGAAATGGTTGTAGACGAACCCGGACTCGAACAGGGGGTCGCCGCCCAGCGCACGCTGCAGCGCCGGCATGGGGTACCGGCGGTGCGGCAGCATCTCCCGCTCGGCGTCGAACACGGCACGCGCCAGATCCGCCCAGCTGCCGTCGGGCAGCCGCAGCCGGAACGGCAGCGAGTTCAGGAAGAGGCCCCGCACCTCGGTGCCGTCGGTCTCCTCCAGCCGCCCGTTGGACGACAGTCCGGTCACGACATCCGCGCTGCCGGTGAGCAGGCTCAGGACCCGCACGTGGGCGGCCAGGACGACGGCTTTGAACGGCACGCCGATCCGGGCGGCACTGTCCTCCAGCGCCGATAGGAGCTCCGGCGGCACCGTGGTGACCAGTGCTCCGTACCCGCCGGTGCCGTTGTGCTCGTGGACCTCGCCGTCGAGTCGTTCCCCGATGAGCAGGGGAACGCCGTTGGCGCTGTGGCGGGGGAGTCGGGTGTCGGGTCGGTCGGTGAGGAGGTGGTGCCAGTAGGTGGTGTGTGCGGGGGTGGTGAGTGCGGTCTGTTCGGCTGCGATGTAGTCGCGGTAGGTGGAGCGGAGGGGTGGGAGTGTGGGGGTTCGGCCGTCCAGCAGGGTGTGGTAGGTGTCGGTGATTTCGGCGAGGGTGGAGGCGAGGCTCCAGCCGTCGAGGATGGCGTGGTGGTCGGTGACGGTCCATTGGAAGGCGTCGTCGGACAGCACATGGACCGTCATCCGCAACAACGGCGCCACTGTCGGATCGAACCCCGTCATCCGTTCCCCACGGACGTAGTCGGCCAGTTCACTCCGCTGCCGGGCCTCGCTCAGCCCGCGCAGATCCACCAGGCCGAGGGGTATCTCGACTTCCGCGTGCACCAATTGCATCGGCACGGACAGACCACTGAGGTCGAAAGACGTACGCAGCACAGGATGCCGCTCCACCACCGTGGACACTGCCGCGCGGAACGCCTCCTGCGCGAACCGCCCGGGGAGATGCAGCGACGTCACGTTCAGGTAGGGGTTGCGGTCGGGGTCGCGTTGCATTTCGTAGACCATGCCGACTTGGAGTTCGGCCATGGGGTAGGCGTCGTCGAGGTGGTCGGGGAGGTGGTTGCGGTCGTGGGGTGTGAGGAGGGAGAAGGGCTGGGTGGTGGGTGGTGCGGTGGTGGGCTGGGTTGTGGTGGTGGTGGCGAGGTCGGCGAGTGTGGGGTGGTGGAAGAGGTCCTGGAGGTGGAAGGTGAGTCCGTTGTCGCGGGCTCGTCCGAGTATTTGGATGCTGCGGATGGAGTCTCCGCCGAGGTCGAAGAAGTTGTCGTGGCGGCCGATGCGGTCGAGGCCGAGGATGTCGGACCAGATGGTGGCGAGGGCTTCTTCGGTTCCGGGAAGGGGCGGGATGAACTCCGTTTCGAGTGCGGGGCGTTCGGTGGTGGGGGTGGGCAGGGCGCTTTGGTCGAGCTTTCCCTGCGGGGTGAGGGGGAGGGCGTCGAGGAAAACGAAGTTCCGCGGGATCATGTAGTCGGGAAGATGCTCGGCCAGGGCGTCGCGGAGTTCGCTGGTGGTGGGTGGTTCGGTGCCCGGTTCCGGTACGAGATAGGCGACCAGGTCGGTCCGGCCGTTCGCCTCCTGATACGGCAGGGCAACGGCCTCACGCATACCGGCCACCCGGGCCAACTGGGCCTCGATCTCGCCGAGTTCGATTCGGTAGCCGCGGATCTTGACCTGCGCGTCGGCCCGGCCGAGGTATTCCAGGTCGCCGGAGGGTGTCCAGCGGGCGAGGTCGCCGCTGCGATAGAGCCGGGCTCCCGGAGTCCGCCCCAGGTGATCGGGAACGAAACGCTGAGCCGTGAGGGCTGGCCGGGCGCTGTACCCACGCGCGAGCCCCGCACCCGATACGTACAGTTCGCCCATGACACCGATCGGCGCGGGGTTGCCGTGCTGATCCATGATCCGGAGACGTAGATCCGGGAGTGCCCTGCCGATGCGGCTGGCGCCGCTGTTCAGCTGGTCCTCGTCCACTTCGGTGTAGGTGACGTGGACGGTGGTTTCGGTGATGCCGTACATGTTGATGAGGCGGGGTGTGGTGTAGCCGTGGCGGTTTGCCCAGCGGCGTACGGAGGGGGTGTCGAGTGCTTCGCCGCCGTAGACGATGGCGCGCAGGGCGAGATCGCGGGGGTGGGTGTGGTCGGTTGCTTCGAACTGGCGGAAGGCCGAGGGGGTTTGGCTGAGGAGGGTGACGGCCTGGTCGTGGACGAGGGTGTAGAACGCCTCTGCGTCGCGGCTGGTCAGGTAGGGCACGACGACGAGGCGTCCGCCAGTGGTGAGGGCGCCCCACATTTCCCAGACGGAGAAGTCGAAGGCGTAGCTGTGGAAGAGGGTCCAGGTGTCGTCGGGGCCGAACGGGAGGCGTTGTTGGGTGGCGTTGAAGAGGCGGGTGACGTTGGCGTGGGTGACGGTGGTGCCTTTGGGGCGTCCGGTGGATCCCGAGGTGAAGATGATGTAGCAGGCGTGGTCGGGGTCGAGGTTCTGGGGGAGGCTGGCGAGGGCGTGGTCGAGGTCCGGCGAAACGTTTGCGGCCTGGAGGGTGTCGATGTTCAGGGTGTGCCAGGGGCCGTGGGGGATGGTGTCGTGGGTGGGTTGGTGGGTCAGGACGAGGGTGGCGCCGGCTTCGGTGAGCATGTGGTGCATGCGGTCGGTCGGGAAAGCCGTGTCCAGGGGGACGTAGACGCCGTGGGCCATGAGGACGGCGAGGGTGGTGATCACGGTGTCGAGTGATCGCTCGACGCAGACCCCGACACAGACCTCGGGTCCTACGCCCTGTTCGACCAGTAGTGCGGCGATCTGGGCTGAGCGGCGGACGAGTTCGGCGTAGGTGAGGGTGTCGTCGTCACAAACGACGGCGACGGCGTCGGGGGTTTCCAGTGCCCGGCGAATCACGAGTTCGTGAATCGCGCCGACCGGGAGTTCCTCGCCGTCACCCGCCCACGACTCCACCAACTCCCGCTCGGTGTCGCCGAGCAGGACGACCTCCCCGAACGCGGTGTCCGGTTCACGGACCATCGACTCCAGCACCCGCACGTAGTAGTCCCGCATCAACGCCACCTGGTCCTCGACCAGAACACCGAGGTGGTAGTCGAGGCTCAGGAGCAGCCGTGTGGAGTACGGATTGCGGATCACGCCGACGCTCAGCGGGAAGTTGGTCGGCTCCGCACGCAGGGTGCTGAAGCTGTCGATCTTCCCGTCCACGATCGTCAGGCGCCCCTCACCGAACTCGTCGGTGAGCACGTGGAAATGGTTGTACACGAAGCTGGTCTCGAACAGGGCCTCGCCACCCATACGACGCTGCAACGCCCCCAGCGGGTATCGGCGGTGCGGCAGCATGTCCTGCTCGGCCTCGAACACCGCGCGTACGAGGTCAAGCCAACTGCCCTCCGGCAGCTCCAGCCGGAACGGGACGGTGTTCAGGAAGAGCCCCCGCACCTCGGTGGCCCCGGATTCCTCCAGCCGTCCGTTGGACGACAGCCCGGCCAGCACGTCCGTGCTGCCGGTGACCAGACTCATGACCCGCAGATGCGCTGCCAGCATCACCGACTTCAGCGGCACCCCACAACGCTTGGACAATGCCAGCAGTTCGTCGCACAGCTCCGCCGGCAACAGCGTCTCGATCGAGCCGTGCTTCTCCGCCGTGTGCAGCACCCGCCACTCGTTCTCACGCTCGGGCGTGGCCAGTCGGGCGTCGTGCCGGGCCGACCAACGCGGGAGACGGCCCGTGGGCCGGTCCGTGAGCCGCTCCAGCCAGAACGCCTCGCTCTCCTTCGAGCGCAGCACCTCCCGTTCCGCCGCGATGAAGTCGCGGTACGCGGACTCGGGCGGGTCCAGGGCGACAACCGTCCCCGCACCGCTCGAGAGCCGGTGGTAGAGGCCGGTGATCTCGGCGAGTGTGGAGTGCAGGCTCCAGCCGTCGAAAATGGCGTGGTGCTCGGTCACCGTCCACTGGAACGCATCGTCGGAGAGCCAGTGGATGCCGAACCGCAGCAACGGCGGCCGGGAGTGGTCGAACACATGAGAGCGTTCGAAGGTCACGTACGCGGCGATCGCTGCCTGTTGCGCCTCGTCGTCGAGTGCGCGCAGATCGGACACCACGCACGGCATCTCCGCCGTGGCGTACACCAGCTGGAGCGGCTCGCTGTAACCGCTCAGCTCCAGGGACGTGCGGAGAATCGGGTGGCGTTCCACGACCAGGCGCAGCGCCTCCTTGAAGCTGCGCTCGTCGAACCGGCCGTTGATGCGCATGCTGTCCACGTTGTGGTACGGCAGTCGTTCACGGTCCAGCTCCATCTCGTAGATCATGCCGACCTGGAGTTCCGCCATCGGATAGGCGTCCACGAGGCCCTGCGGCAGCCGCGCCCGGTCCTCGGCGCTCACCATGGAGAACGGTTCACGGTCGCGCTGCGGGGCTTCGGACGCCGAGTGGGCGCAGGCGGCCTCGGCCAGCCCCGCCGGGGTGGGTGTGCGGAAGAGGTCCTGCAGCTCGAAGCTGACCCCCTGGGTACGAGCCAGCCCCAGTACCTGGATGCTGCGGATGGAGTCTCCGCCGAGGTCGAAGAAGTTGTCGTGGCGGCCGATGCGGTCGACGCCGAGGATGTCGGACCAGATGGTGGCGAGGGCTTCTTCGGTTCCGGGCAGCGGGGCGATGAACTCGGCTGCCAGTTCCGGGCGGTCGGTCGTCGGAGCGGGCAGTGCCCGGTGGTTGAGCTTGCCCTGCGGAGTGAGGGGGAGGGCGTCGAGGAAGACGAAGTTCCGCGGGATCATGTAGTCGGGGAGGTGCCCGGCGAGAGCGTCGCGGAGACCGCTGGTGGTGGGCCGGTCGGCGTCCGGCTCCGGTACGAGGTAGGCGACGAGGTCCGCGTGGTCGCCGAGATCGTCCCGGACGACCACGACGGCCTGCCGGATCTCGGGCTGCCGGCCCAGTCGGGCCTCGATCTCGGGCAGTTCGATGCGATAGCCGCGTACCTTGACCTGTGCGTCGGCCCGGCCGAGGTATTCCAGGTCGCCGGAGGGTGTCCAGCGGGCGAGGTCGCCGCTGCGGTAGAGCCGGGCTCCCGGCGTACGGCCGAGATGGTCCGGCACGAAACGCTGGGCGGTGAGCGCCGGCTGGCCGGTGTAGCAACGCGTCACGCCGGGCCCACCGACGTAGAGCTCCCCGACGACACCGATCGGACTCGGATCACCCGACGGATCCAGGACATAGAGACGGAGATCGGGCAGCGCCCTGCCGATCCGGCTGAACGTACCGTCGAGCTGGCCCTCGTCCACCTCGGTGTACGTCACGTGCACGGTGGTCTCGGTGATGCCGTACAGATTGATGAGAAGCGGCGAGGCGTAGCCGTGCCGGGCGCCCCAGCGACGCACCGAAGCCCGGTTCAGTGCCTCACCCGCGAACAGCACCGCCCGCAGGGCCAGTTCGTCACCCTTCATTGCGTCAACTGTCTCGAACTGGCGGAAGGCAGAAGGGGTTTGGCTGAGCATCGTGACCGATCGGTCACGTACGAGGGTGTAGAACGCCTCTGCGTCGCGGCTGGTCAGGTAGGGCACGACGACGAGGCGTCCGCCGGTGGTGAGAGCGCCCCACATCTCCATGACCGACACGTCGAAGGCGTAGCTGTGGAAGAGGGTCCAGGTGTCGTCGGGGCCGAACGGGAGGCGTTGTTGGGTGGCGTTGAAGAGGCGGGTGACGTTGGCGTGGGTGACGGTGGTGCCTTTGGGGCGTCCGGTGGATCCCGAGGTGAAGATGATGTAGCAGGCGTGGTCGGGGTCGAGGTTCTGGGGGAGGTGTGCGAGGGCGTGGCTGAGACTCTGTGCGGTTTCGGGGGCGGGAAGGGTTGTGATGTTGAGGGTGTGCCAGGGGCCGTGGGGGATGGTGTCGTGGGTGGGTTGGTGGGTCAGGACGAGGGGGGCGCCGGCTTCGGTGAGCATGTGGTGCATGCGGTCGGTGGGGAAGGCGGTGTCGAGGGGGACGTAGACGCCGTGGGCCATGAGGACGGCGAGGGTGGTGATCACGGTGTCGGGTGATCGCTCGACGCAGACTCCGACACAGATCTCGGGTCCTACGCCCTGTTCGACCAGTAGTGCGGCGATCTGGGCTGAGCGGCGGACGAGTTCGGCGTAGGTGAGGGTGTCGTCGTCGCAGACGACGGCGACGGCGTCGGGGGTTTCCAGTGCCCGGCGAATCACGAGTTCGTGAATCGCGCCGACCGGGAGTTCCTCGCCGTCACCCGCCCACGACTCCACCAACTCCCGCTCGGCGGACGCCATGAGCGGCAGTCGGCTCACCGGTAGATCGGGCGTGGCAAGGACCTGGCCGAGCAGGACCTGCCAATGGTCCACCAAAGTATGGATGGTGTCGGTGTCGAACAGGTCCGTCGCGTATTCGACCTGGAGATGGAGCCCGTCCGGGCGCCGGTACACCGACCAGGTGAGGTCGAACTTCGCGGTCCCCGTGGCCACCATGGAACGCTCGACGCTCAGTCCCTCACCGAAGGGCTCAAGCGGCTCCTCCTCGTGGAAGGCGAAAAGGGTCTGCACGATCGGGTTGTGGCTGAGCGACCGTTCGGGGTGCAGCTCCTTCACGGCGAGATCGAACGGCGCCCTGCTGCGGGAGAGCGCGCTCAGGAGCGACGCGCGGGAGCGCGCCACGAGCTCTCGGAAGCCGGGGTCGTCCCCCAGATCCACCCGGAGGACGAGCGTGTCGACGAAGAAGCCGACGAGATCATTGAGCTTGGCGTTGTCCCGGCCCGCCACCGGCGAACCGACGACGATGTCCCTGCTCCCCGAGTGGCGCGCGGCGAGTACCTGGAAGGCGGCGAGCATCACCGTGTACAGGCTGACGTTCTCCTCGGCCGCCAACGCCTCCAGCGCCCCCGAAGACACTCCGGTGAGCGGGAAGTCCGCAGTCTCGCCCCGGTAACTCATCTCCGCCGGACGGGGGCGGTCCGTGCCGAGGTCCAGCACGGCCGGAGCGTCGGCCAGCGTGTCGGTCCAGGCCGCCAGGGCCTTCTCCGTACGAGGGCCGCGCAGCGTCTCGCGCTGCCACAGCGCGTAGTCGGCGTACTGGACCGGCGGCGGCTCGGTCGACCCGCCGCCGGCCCGATACGTCTCGTTCAGCCGGCGCTGGAACACATCGAGCGACCAGCCGTCGCAAGCGATGTGGTGGAAGGTCAGCTGCAACCAGTGCTCGTCCTCAGACAGCCGGTACAGCGACGCACGCAGCATCGGATCCCGAGCAAGGTCGAACGGCCTGCGGGCATCCGCCTCGACGGCCTCCTGTGTGCTGCGGACGCGTTCGGCGGGTGCGAGACCGGTGAGGTCGACGAGCGGGCAGTCCGTCTCACGGGTGTCCAGCAAGCGTTGGCGCGGCTCCCCGTTCCCGTCCGCCTCGAAGACGGTGTACAGGGCGTCATGACCGGCCGCCACCGTAGTGACGGCAGCCGCCAGACGGCCGGCGTCCAGGGGGCCGGTGAAGCGGAGAACGACCGGAATGTTGTACACGGCGTTGTCCCCGAGCCAGCGGTCGAGGAACCAGAGCCGCTGCTGGCCGAAAGAGAGCGGACCGCGCTCATCCGGCCTGGCGCGAAGTCGGCCGGCCGAGGGCGGAATCGTTCCGCCTCCCGTACGCGCGTCTTCTCCCGCGTTCTCGTCAGTCGTGGGGATGCCGTCCATGATGACGCCCTTCTCACCGGTCCACTAAAGGTCCAATAAAAACGAAACGCGGCCGCGGTTTCTTGAAGAGCACACAGAGCAGTGCGTACGTACATCGCCGAAGGAAACCTGTGAACGCTGCGAAGAACTGCGGGATTATTTGCATGGAACATGGAGGAGCGGTGTCACATTAGAGAGGCGCATCAGGGATGGTCAACCCCCGTCATGGGCGCCTGATCTGCGACTTTTAACGATCGGAAGGGTTTTGGATCACATCCTTAGCGTAAATTTAGGGGAGTAATAGAGCTAAATAAGCGCACGCCTGCCTTCTGTGTGAAGGGCAGATGGATTCACGTCTGGGCGTGGTGTTCCCGCGCAGCCCGTCGAGGTCCACGGAGGAGGTGTGCGGGAGCGCCGGAATTGCCGTCAGCAGAACAGTCGTGACGGAATCCACGTCGATATCCGGGCGGCGAAAAATAAGTGTTGCCCATGGCCGCATTGCCGCGCTACCAACCGAGGGGGGATCAGTTCCCGGCCAGTACGGTCGAACTGCTCGCCAGGTGACAGGAAATGGTCCACAGGCCGATCTCGGCTGCCTGTCGGCCCGCCGCCTCCACTTGGGCGCGCTCCTGCTGGTACCAGGCGAACGGGTCCGCCAGCAGATGGTCGATCAGGCTCCGCGGCATCGCATGGCAGCGGATGGGCTCATCCGGTACGGGCGGGTCCCCGTACCCGCCGCGGCGCTGCGCTTCTCCAGTGAGATACGCCAAGGTGTCGAGCACGCGCCGCAACGCCGCCCGCTGGTCCTCCGGTGACTCCTCCGCCGCCAGGCGTTCCAGGGCGAAGGCCCGGACGAAGGCGGGGAAGCGGTACCGGACGGCTCTGGACACCTGGTCCACCACGGCGTCGAGCAGGTAGGACTCGGTGAGCTCGTCCAGCAGGTCCTGTGCGCGGTGCGGTTCGCATTCGAGGAGGGGAGCGCCGATCCAGGGGGCGAAGTCGGGTATCTCCAACTGCGCGAGGCGGCGCAGAGCCCGCTGGGCGTCCGGGCTGAGTGCACCGTATGCCGGCGTCATGCACGTGCGGAC
The DNA here is from genome assembly GCF_055563255.1 of Streptomyces sp. NPDC002958. Taxonomy (NCBI): domain Bacteria; kingdom Bacillati; phylum Actinomycetota; class Actinomycetes; order Kitasatosporales; family Streptomycetaceae; genus Streptomyces; species Streptomyces sp. NPDC002958. The sequence goes on from NZ_JBVHDS010000044.1 coordinate 12,479, forward strand.
CGCCTCCTCCACGTGGCGCAGTTCGTCCGGGCGGCAGGCCGCGTCGACGCACCGGTCCACCGCCTCGGCCTGGGCGACGGCGTCCGCCACGGCCCGGTGCGGCCGGGCGGCCAGGCGTGCGGCGGCCGCGCGCAGCACGAGCGGCAGATCATCGCACGCCCGGCAGAGCTCTTCGACGGCCAGCGGTTCGGCGGCGACCCGCTGCCCGCCGATGATCTTCATCAGCATCTCCACGGAGCTTTGCCGCCGGAACCGGGAGAGCTCGATGCGGGTGTCCGCGGGCAGCCCGGTGAAGCGCCGCCACGAGGTGATCAGCACCCGCGATCCGGAGGACCCGGGGAGCAGTGGGGCGACCTGGCCCTCGGACGCCGCGCCGTCCAGCACGACGAGGACCCGGCGCTCCGCCAGCAGGTCACGGTACATCTCGGCGCGCTCCTCGACGCTGCTCGGGACGGCCTCGTCGGCCACCCCGAGCGCGCGCAGGAAGCGCCGGAGCACCTCGGCGGCGCTCGTCGGGCGGCCCGGGGTGCCGGACAGTTGCGCGAAGAGCTGCCCGTCGGGGTAGTCGGGAGCCAGCCGATGGGCGACGTGTACGGCCAGGGTCGTCTTGCCGGAGCCACCTCGTCCGGTGATCACGGTGACGGGGACGACGGTCCGGGGCGCGTCGGAGTGGGTGGGGACGGCCAGAATGCGCTGGATCGCTCGCGCGCGGCCGGTGAAGTCGGCGATATCGGCGGGCAGCAGCCGCGGAATCCTGTGCGCCGGACTCACTGGAGCCGCTGGAGCCGCCGGGCCGCTGCTCGGTCCGTCCGGCTCGGCGGCGGGCGCCGTCACCTTGATGAAGGGCTGGACCCGGGGCGGCGTGCCCCACTCCTCCTCCCCCGCCAGGATCGTGCGGTGCAGTCGCTGCAGTTCCGCGCCGGGCTCGATGCCGAGCCTCTCGACAAGGGCCGCCCGTGCCTGGCGGTAGGCGTCCAGGGCCTCGGCCTGGCGCCCCGCGCGGTGGAGCGCGGTCATCTGGAGCACCCGTAGGCGTTCCCGGAGGGGGTGGGCGGCGACCAGGGCACCGAGTTCACTCACGGCGCGGTGGTGATTGCCGAGTCGTAGTTCGAGTTCCAGACATTGTTCCTGTACGGCGAGGCGGCGCTCGTCGAGCTGGACGGCGTTCGCACGTACCGGCTTGCTGCTGATGTCGGTCAGCGCGTGGCCCTGCCACAGTCCCAACGCGGCCCGTAACTCCTTGACCGCCTGCTGGGGTTGATGGGCGGCAGCGGCTCTTCGACCTGCGTCGACCCGTTCCTCGAAGGCGTGGAGGTCGAGTTGCCCCTCGGTCATCCGTAGGAGATAGCCGGGTGAGCGGGTAACGATGGGGCCGGGGTGGGGCCCCGCGGGAAGCATGCGACGGAGCGCGCAGATGCCGATCTGCACCTGGGTGCGGCTCGTCGCCGGCGGCTTCCGCTCCCATATGGCTTCCACCAGGCGGTCATTGGAGACGACGCGCCCCGATTCGAGGAGCAGCATCGCCAGAACCGTGCGCTGACGCTGTCCGCTGACATCTATGCGTCTGCCGTCGTCCACGACCTCGAGCGGCCCCAGAATCCTGAACTGCATGGGCCCCCCTTCGAGGCAGTGACGGCTCGTAGAGGGCGATGGCGACCGGCCTGACGCACAGGCCCGCCGACCTCCACCGTGCCTGTTGTGTTCGAAAAGTGGTGCAGGGTGTACGAAAAACGGATACAGGATCTGCATTCGAATGATTGCATGATCGAAAGGGATCAGTCAACGACTCACTTCCCCGGCTTCACCCGTCAACTTCTTTTCTGCTCAAGCGCGTTATGGGGGTGCTGGCATCCGTAAGTTCCGGAAAAAGAACGTCCGAAACTCTATGTTTGAAGTGCGATCACCTCGGTTCCCTCCGGGCACGATTCCTCGAAGACGCACTCGTCGTCGCCAGTCGATATGTCCGGGATGCCTGTCGAGTGCGCACCCCCGGCTCCGTCAGCGACTCCGCCGTGATCCCGGTCGGGGTGTGCGGCGCGGTCGGAACGGCCTCGACGCGGTCCGCGTACGTTTCACCCAACTCGTCCGTCACCAGTACGACCTTGGCGCCGACCGCACGAGCCCGCTCCGGGCGACGCCGATACCGCCCGGCGGACGCCGGAATTGCTCAAGGGCTGTGAACGGGTCCCCATGCCAGTCACCGTGCCTGCTGAGCCCACCTCTGCGGGCTCAGCAGTGTGCTGGTGCGCGCTGACGACGGTTACAGCTGCCGCCTCTGTCAGCTCTCGGTGTCATCCGTTCGGCGCTCGCCCTCCGCCTGGGAGGGCTGGGTGCGCGTCGTGGCGGGGTGCCGCTGCTCGGCCGGATTCATGTCCTCTTCCAGCCGCTCGCCCTCTGCTTGCGACGGAGTCGGATATTCGTCGTTCTCGCTCATGGCCGCCTCCGCGATCGGAACGCGTTCATACAAAATGAGAGTAACGCGTTGTCCGGTTGGCGGCCTCGACCGGCTGAGCGACACCCCCCCCGCAGGATCGAGTCGGCGTAGACCCCCCTGCATGCGTACAGCAGGGCCCGCACGGCGGGCGAGGCCTCCGTGTGCATCCGGAGCCGGGCCGGTGGGTGGTTGTCCCTCACCGCTGCACGAATGGATGCGGACGGACGCGTGGCCGTCATCATCCGGCCCAGCCGTCCCGAGCGCATATTCGCCATGGCCGACACGTCCCACGTGCACGCTCACCCCTGATTCTCTGAAGTCCTCGACCGGAGAACCGTGCCGACGCGGGCGTCATCAACCAGGGCCTGTTCTGCCCGTCCTGGCTCATGGACCACGAGGACGCGTGGTGCACGATCCGTTTCGGTCGCTGTTCTTCCTGGCTGGTCGGGCTGCGGGTCCGGGCCGGTTGTGCCGCCGCTGTCCTGTCCTTCGCTCGGGGGCGCCGAAAGTCCGG
>NZ_JBVHDS010000045.1:0-14149 GCF_055563255.1 Streptomyces sp. NPDC002958
CCACCGGCCAGGCGGGATTTTCCCCCCTCCCGGCTCGCCCGGGCACTGACGCAGACCCTGCGTGAGATCACCGAACGTCTCCTGGCACCAAGACGGTTACGGTCCAACCCGCGAGTGATCAAACGCAAAATGTCCAACTGGCCGCTCAAACGCACCGAACACAACAACCGACCCCGCCCGGACACCCCCGTCGTCGCCCTCGTCGAGCCCACCAGAACAGCCCCAACCCCACGAGTGAAGTCCTAAAACACCGGTATTGGCCCTAGTTCCAGCTCGGTCAGGCACCGGGAGGCGCGGTAAACGCTTCAACGACGAAGCTGCCTGGCAGAGTTGGTTCCCATGTGAATGAGTACTGCGGTACCCGGAACCGATGGTCTGAGGGACCAGACTGGTACAGGATGGGGACCTGTGCTTCCAAGCCGTCGGCCGCAGTCAGGGGTACATCGGCTGACGGCCCAGCATTGGCAATGCACCTACGGGCAGAAGGAGTATTCGTGCAGCGTCGGGCCTCAATCGTGTTTGCCTGTGCGGTAGCAGTGTGTGCACTGCTCTTAGCTGCCCGGCCCCGCCGCCCGTTCGTATGCGCTGCTACGCCCAGCTCTGACGCAGGTCGTCGGCGGTGACGTGGACACCGGTCTCCTCAGCCAGCTCCCGGGAAGCCGCCGCGCGGCTCGTCTCCCCGGGGCATGGTGAAAGGCTCCGCAGGGGCTGACGCCCCTTCACCACAGGAGCCTGCAAACCGCGCAAACCTCACAGGTCGGGATACTGGGTAGCCCAATTTCTGACCGGTCACGGACGCAGCGATGAGCTTTCCCGGCCCGGCAAGTCTTACCACCGTTGTCGACAACACAGGAGGAACACGTGGCTCAGCTACTGAGAGTCCAGAACTTCAACGTCTCGAGTGACGGAATCGGTGCCGGTGAGGACCAGACCCTCGAGAGGCCATTCGGTCATGCCGAGCCCGAGAGACTGTTTGCCTGGGCCGGCGCCACGGCGAGCTGGCCCATGCGCACCGACCCCGGGGGCAGCCGGGGCCTGGACGACTACCTCACGCGGGACTACGCCCGCAACGTCGGCGCCGAGATCATGGGCCGTAACAAGTTCGGGCCCCAGCGGGGGCCCTGGCACAACCACGAGTGGCAGGGCTGGTGGGGTGACGAGCCCCCGTTCCGCACCCCGGTGTTCGTCCTGACCCACCACAAGCGTCCTTCGCTCACGCTCTCCGACACCACGTTCCACTTCGTCGACGGCGACCCTGCCACGGTCCTCAAGCAGGCCCGGGAGGCGGCGCAGGGCAAGGACGTCCGACTCGGCGGCGGGGCTACCACCATCAGGCAGTTCCTCGACGCAGACCTCGTCGACACGCTGCACGTGGCGGTCTCGCCGGTGAAGCTCGGGTCCGGAGTACGACTCTGGGAGTCCCCTGATGAGCTGCTCGACCGGTTCCACCTGGAAGTCGTTCCCAGCCCGAGCGGGGTGACGCACCACCTGTTCTGGCGAAAGTGACCGGTCCTCAGGGCTGGCCCCGGCTGGCTGTTTTGCCTCCCAGGGCTACCCTGAGGCGGGCCGTCGAGTCTCCCTTTCCCTGAGGAGTCAGCGAAGGGGAAGAAGTCCACTCCCACGACCGCGAAGGTGCGGGCTGACGCGCTGCGGATGCTGGGGTGTGTGCGGATTGCCACGATCCGGCAGATGGCTCAGGTGATCACGGCGGGCCGGTTGTCAGTGCAGGACACTACCCTGCTCCGCATGGCAGTTGACCCCGTTGACCCGATGAAGAGCGATCCCGATCGTCGGGGCGCGGAAGGCGGTCGGGAGCTGCCGACCGCCACCCAAGGAGTCGGGCAGATCCTCACCGATCTGAATCACCACGACGGCGGTCCCGACGCGTTCTGGCGGCTGCTGGAGCGCGGCACCAAGGTGCGCAGCGATCACGGCTCAGCCCGGCCCCTGACGGGCGATCAGGAGCTGTGGGAGCCGCTGCTCCACCATGGCGACCTCGTCGTCACCGGCCATCTGTATGTGCCGACGGCGATCGTGGTCACCGGCTCGCTCACCGTCGGCGGCTGCCTGTACGACCGCGAAGTCGGCTCCGTGATCGTCGTCGGCGGGAACGTGACGGCGCGCGCGGTGTTCAGCGCCGGCGACCTGCTGGTCCGGGGCGATCTCGGAGCGGACATCGTCTCCTGCGTCTGCCTCGACCCCGTACGACAGCCACGGGCACCGTCCGGGCGCGGCTGGTCCTGGAGGAGGACCCGGGGGATCGCGGGGCTGCCAGGGTGGACGCCGGCATCCACCTCGACTACGACACCTACCGCCTGGGATGGGACGACCGGGAGGGCCTGCGGGAGCAGCTGCGCGCGCTGCTGGTGGACGAGGTCTTCACCAAGGACGACGACAGCGACGGCGACGACGAGTTGCGCCTGGACCGGTACGAGCTGTTCGACCGGCTGCTGGCGGGGGAACCGGTGTTCCGCGACGACGTCCGCTGACCGGCCCGGAGCCCCGTGGGCACGGCTACGCACGGTCGTAGACGACCGTCCGGACGTCCCGGGCGCACAGCGCATCGATGACGAGGGGTACCACGCGGTCCCAGGTGTGCCGTCGGCCAGGCCGCAGCCGATGCGGGGCATGTGCACCGAGGCGGGCAGTCGTCTGGGCCCGGACTTCGCGCGGGTCACCGTCGTCGGCGGCGGTGACGTCCAGGACCACGAGGCCCGGCTCGGTGATGTGCTGCTCGTCGATACGCATGCCTCCGATGACGACGCGGTACGGCGGCCTGGTTCGTCGGCAGCCCCGCGACCGCCCGGACGGGTGACAGCCGTAGTCACGCTGCCCGCCGCAGGTCGCGGGGGTGCCACCGGGCCCGTAGACAGAGAAGGTGAAGCCCGCGGTCTGTGACAGGACGACCTGGGCTGCTGCCCCACCGGGGCCCGCGCCACCCCAGAGGGTGCAGGCCCCGGCGACACTGCACCGGGCGGGCTGAACCGGCCGGTTACTGGTCGGGCTGTCGGAGGTAGTTCTGCTGCCACTCCAGCGACGGCATGGACAGCGCGGTCTCGGCGAGGGCCTTCGCCGACGGCGTCTTGAGTGACGCGAGGCTGGTGTCGATCCAGTTCTGGGTGAGGCTGTAGCCCTGTTCCCGGTACTCCACCGCCTGGTTGAGACCTGGTCCGTGGTCACTTCGCCGTTCGGGGCGGCCCGCAGGTAGCGGCGGCCGATGTGCGGGATGTTGCCGACGCGGGTTTCCTGGCTGTCGTGGAACAGGCACATCAGCGCGACCCGGGCCGGGTCGGCGCCTTCCATCATGGCGAGGACCGAGCCGTTGATCCCGACATGGAAGAAGTGCTCGGCAACCGACTCGGGGTTCTTGTTGCCGGTGAACCACCAGCCGGTGTCGACATGCCTCCGGTTGCTCAGGTGCGGTTGTTGTCGAGAACGTAATGAACCCTGCCCAGCTCCCGGCGTGATCGTGCCGAAGCTGAACGCCGTCCAGCAGCTGGGCCGTGCGCTCGCGCAGCGGTGAGGCGAGCGGGCCGGCCGCCTGCGGCAGCCACGGCGCCACGACAAGGAGCGCGTGCAGGGAGTGTGCGTACAGGTCGACGAAGCCGGGTGCTTCGACCAGGCCGACTGCGAGGCCGCGCAGCAGGGTCAGCGCGTCCCAGCCGGCCAGGCCGCGGTCGCGCGGGACCTGCCGACTTGTACAGCGCTCCGTTCGGGTTCCTGGAGCGTGAGGACGCGGTGATCGCGCTGGCCGAGCCGGACATCGAGCCCTGTTCGATCTGTAATCCGCAGACTGGACTGCAGCCGCAGTAGATAAGGCGCCCCGGGTCAGGTGATGTCGTCCGGGGCGAGGTCGGGGCGCAGCCGGTACCAGGAGGGCTGGCGCAGCAGCCCCGCCCGGGTCCGGCTCGTGTAGCGGACCTCGCCGACCAGGCGCGGCAGGACCCATCGTGCTCCGGCCACGCCTGGTGCGTTGTCGAAGGGGCACTCGTCGATCGCGGCGACGTGGAGCAGTCCGGCGAGTGTGGTGCGCTCGGTGTCCCTCCACCCGGTACCGACGCTGCCCACATACCGCAGCCCGCCTTCATGAACGTCGCCCACCAGCAGCGCACCGGGCAGGCCGGTGAGCCGGCCTCGGCCGGGCACCCACCCGCCCACGATCACATCAATGGTCCGGACGTGCCGGATCTTGATCCACGAGCGGGACCGGACCCCGGGTTCGTACACCGATGCCAGCCGTTTCGCGATCAAGCCTTCCATCCCCGCGGTCCGGGTCATCTCCAGCGCCTGCTCGCCGTGTCCGACGACTGCCGCGGGCGTCGACCAGTGCTTCCCGTCCAGTCCCAGGTCCTCCAGGCATGTGCGGCGCTCGGTGTACGGCAGCCCGGTAAGGCTGCGGCCGACCAGGTACACGACATCGAACAGAACCAGATGCGCCGGCACCAACCGTGCCATCCGGGCGGCCTTCGGTGCGGAGGTCAGTCCCATGCGGGACTGCAGCCGCTCGAAGTCACTGCGCCCCTCGTTGTCGAGTGCGACGATCTCGCCGTCCAGGACCGCGGGCCGGCCGAGCACGGACCCGAGTGCCGCGAGTTCCGGGTAGCCGGCGGTGATGTCCGCCCCGGACCGGGACCGCAGGATCGTGCTTCCGTCGCCCGGCAGGTAGACGATGGCCCGCTGCCCGTCCTGCTTCACCTCGAACGCCCACCGGTCCTCCACGGCCACGGGCGGCAGACTGCCCGGCGTCGCAAGCATCGGAGCGGTCCGCGGCAACCTCATGACCATCCCGCTTCGCGCCTGCTCAGGACGCACTGCGCTTCCTCTCGGCCGCGGTCTTCTTCGTGGTGGTCTTCTTCGCCGTGCGCTTCTTCCCGGCCGTGGTCTTCTTCTCGGTGGCTTTCCTGGCCGGGGCGGCCTTCTTGCGCGGCTGCATGCTGTGCACGGTGGCGTCCTGGTCGTGCTCGCCGCGCGATTCCCTGGCCGCCTTGACGGAGGCGTTCAGGGCAGCCATCAGGTCGACGACCTTCCCGGATTCCCGCTCCTCCTCGTCCCCGGCGGGCCCCGGGAGCTCGGTGCCCTCCGACTTTGCCTCGATCAGCTCCTCCAGGGCGTCGCGGTACTCATCCCGGAAACCGGAGATGTCATCGAGGGCCATGGTGTCGGTGAGCTGGACAGCACGCTCGATCTCCTCGTCGGCCAAGTCGACATCCTTGGGCTTGAGGGACTCGGGGCTGCGGATCTCGTCGGGCCACCGCATCGCGTGCAGCACGATCGCGTCGTCGCGTACCCGGAGCAGACCGAGGCGCTCGCGGTTGTGCCACGCGAATTTGGCGACGGCGACCTTGTCGGAGCGCTCCAGCGCCTTGCGGAGCAACGTGTACGGCTTGGCCGCTACCCGTCCGTCGATCGCGAGGTAGTAGCTGTCGCTGATCCGGATCGGGTCGATGCTGTCGGCGTCGACGAACGCCACGATCTCGATCGCCTTCGCGGTGGGCAGCGGCATCTCGTCGAGCTCTTCATCGGTGACCGGGACGAGCTCGTCCTTCGCGACCTCGTAGCCCTTGCCGATCTCCTCCTGCGGCACGACCTCGTCCTCGATCGAGCAGACCTTGCGCGTGCGGACCCTGCCCATGTCCTCCAGATGGACCTGGTGGAAGTGGATCCCATGGTCCTCGGTCGCGCTGATGACCTTGATCGGGATGGTGACCAGGCCAAAGCTGACTGCTCCGGTCCACAAGGGCCTCGGCATACGTACCTCCAGGCCTCCCAGGCGGGTAGTGGGACGGGAAGCGGACCAGCGCGCCGGGAAGGAATGCGCGCTGACGCCGCGCGGAGACAGGGGCGCGGCCGGGTCACCTCCCGTACTCCGATCCTTGTGCGGGTCGGGCGTGATCGCATCACAAAGACGCCGTCCGGCGCGCGGCCGGAGCGGCCACGCCGACAGAGCGGGCCGGCTCTCCGGGCTCTGCTGTGTTCCAGCCGATTTCAGGCGGTCCTGCGTATCCCCGCGATGAGCGGGCTGTCTGGTGCGCATTGAGAGGTCGTGCGGATAGGCGTGCGGTCACGGTCGGCGGTGTGGACGTTCGTCCCAGCGGTGAGTCGTCCTGCCGGATCAGGCTGCGCACGGTGATGATCGTGTCGGAGGTCGAAGAATGCGTCGATGACGGTGGTGCGACGTTCGTAGCAGCGCGAGCCGGTAGAAGGTGTTCTGCGTGGGTGCGTTCGGAGCCGTCCACGGCGATCTGGTCGAGGACGAGGCCGACAATCCGGTCGTAGGAGTCGAGCGCGATCTGCTTGAGCGCAGTCATGCCCCTGGTACGGCCTGCGCGGGATGTTCGGGCCGATGTCCTTGGGTGCCTTGGGATTCGGGCCCGGTGTTCAGTGACCGCCTGCCCCAGGTGCAGCGGACGGCTTCCTGCGCGACGCTGGATGGAGGCATCTGACTCTCGGGAGAGCCATGATCATCAAAGTGCTGCACGAGAAGGGTCTGAAGTCCGAGCACGCGTACTGCGCCGGCTTCCTTTCCGTCGGTCTGGCCGTTGCCTCGTGGGCCGGGTCGTTGAAAGCGGAGTGCCGCGGGACGGAGCGTGCAGATCACTGGGGCATCTTCATCGGCGAGTGGGCGCCGACCTTCTTCGCTATCGGTCTGGCCCTCGCCAATTACGAGCACGACGACCAGGAGACCCCATCTGACGCGCTGCACACCGTGGCCGACTGACAGCCCATGTCGCAGTCGTCGTGATCGGCCATCGTGAAGCCCTCACCCGAGTCGGTGAGCTTCGGGTCCGAGGTGGTTGAGGGTTCCGGCTTCGTCGTCGAAGGCTTACGAACGGGCGCCGTTCGGTGGTGCGAGCTTGTGCCACGTGGGCCCGTCGTTCAGCCGCAGTCGTTGCTGTAGGTCTTCAGGGAGCGGGGCAGGCGAGGATTGACCGCAAGGCATTTGTCGCCTCCGCCTGCCTTCCAGCCTCGCCAAGCCCTGGCGCAGCCGACGCCACGCCCAGGACTGCATCATGATTCAGGCCGGGGGCGCACCGTCGCGACCTGCGCGGCGAAGGCACCGAAACCGATCCGCATCCGAAACTGAGGCCTCGGTGGAACGTCGCAGGTAGACCGCGGTGGCGGCCGCCACGGCCGGGGGCGAATCCTCACCGGTTCGCTTTCCCGCCGGCGCCCCGAACGACACCTCCGTCATCCGCGACCCGGATGGCGCGCTCTTCGCTGTGTCCGACATTTGACGAGGGCCACGCCACCTAGCGTACTCACGCCGACCGAGCCGCCAGCCGGGTACGCGGCCGGTCGCGGCGCACCGTCCGGATAAACCACCCCTTGTGGCGCGAGTGGAACGCTGGGGGTGAGCGTGTTCGCCGGCGCGAGGGCGGACGCATGCCGCCCACTGCACCCAGAGAACCGCGCCCGACGCGTGCGGGCGGCCCGCTACACGCGCCTGGACTGCCTCACGGGACCCCTCTCCGGCCGCCCACTTGTGACAGCGCAGCCGACGGATCGTCACCTGGACGGCCACACCGTATGCGTGTTGAAGGGTCTCCGGGTGTTCGTTGTGGAACGGTGAGCTGCCTTCAGTTCACCGTTCCACAAAATCGGAGGGATTTAACCCTTATGGGACACGGCGGCAATGTGATCGCGGAACTCACCACCGACCACCGCGAGGTCGACGAACTGTTCGCGAAGATCGAGGCTCAGCCGGCCGGCGATGAGCAGCGCCGGAAGCTGGCCGATGAGCTCACCATCGAACTGGTACGCCACGCCGTCGCAGAGGAGATGTACCTGTACCCGGCCGTGCGCAGGCACGTTGAAGACGGAGACGTGATCGCGGACAAGGAGCTCTCCGATCACGCCCAGGTGGAACAACACCTCAAGGACCTGGAGGGCATGGCTGCGGACGACCCGCAGTTCGAACCTCTGGTGGCGCAGCTGAAGCTCGAGGTGAGCGAGCACGTGCGCGATGAGGAAGGCCGGTTGTTCCCCCTGCTCGCCGCGGCCTGCACACCCGCAGCTTTGGACGAACTGGGCGACAAGGTACGCACAGCGAAGAAGACGGCCCCCACCCGCCCGCACCCCTCCGCCCCGGACACCCCGCCCGGCAACAAGCTGCTGGGCCCCGGCGTCGGGCTGGTGGACCGGGCCCGCGACCTGCTGACCGGCCGCGGCAAGGGCTGAGCACACACAGCCCCTGACGTTCCCGGCCGATCGGCCGGACCAGGAACAGTGACAAAGGAGAGCGGACGATGACTACTGCACGAGAGATCATGACCGAGGGCGCCGAATGCATCGGCGCTGACGAGCCGGTCCTGCTCGCGGCCCGGAAGATGACTGAAATGGGCGTCGGCGCGCTCCCGATCTGCGGCACGGACGACAAGCTCAAGGGTGTTCTCACCGACCGGGACATCGTGATCAAGGTCCTGGGGGCCGGCAAGGACCCGGCGTCGACCACCGCCGGCGAACTCGCCCAGAGCGAAGCCGTAACGATCGGCGCCGACGACGACGCCACCGAGATCATGCGCACCATGAGCACACACAAGGTCCGCCGACTGCCGGTCATCGACGGCCACCGCCTGGTCGGCATGGTCGCCCAGGCCGACGTGGCCCGCGCCCTGCCCAACCCCCAGGTAGGCGACCTACTGGAAGCGCTCTCCACCGACTGAACGGCTCGCGGCCCCAGGGAGCATCTGTCGCTGCCGGAGCCGAGCGCGTCAGCAGGTCCGGGTTCCATGGCCGTACGCCAGAGCCCCAAGGCGAGTTTGGCGGCGGCGGTTCGTACCTGGCTGGCCGACGGCGTGCGGCGGGTCGGGCCCCCGCCGCCGCCATCCATCCCCAGAGTGAAAGTCAACCGGCACGCTCCATCGATGGCGTAGTTGCCGGACGAGCGCCGGCAGGGAACGGACAGGAGATGGCGGTGGCATGACGGGCTCGGCACTCATCGTCATCGACATGATCAACACCTATGAGCACAGGGACGCGGAACTTTTGCTGCCCGTCGCTACGGCGGCGGTGCCCGGGATCGTTTCGTTGCTCAGCCGCGCCCGCGCGGCCGGGACCCCGGTGATCTACGCCAACGACAACTGGGGACAGTGGCGCTCCCACCACGGCGAGCTGCTCGACGAGACCCTGGCGACGCCGCACGCCGCTCTCGTGGAGCCGCTGCGGCCGGACGCGGAGTCCCTGATGGACGGCACGAGAGCTGTCGGCGCTGTCAGGGGGTGGGGCTACGGTACGTCGTCGTGGACATTGGTGATCTTGACTATCGGGTCCGGACGCAGTCCGGCTGCATCCCGCCGCATCTGGTCTCCCGGCTTCTCGAGCTCGGCCATGCCGAGGAGGTGGAGTTGTGGGCCGGTCGTGGTGAGTGGTTCTGCGCGCAGGGGTGGGCGCGGCTGTTGGCCGGTCAGGGCCGCGAGGAGCAGGCGCTGGAGGTGCTCGCCCCCTACGTCGCGACGGGTTGGTGGACGGCTGTCAGGAGCACGGCGGAACTGCTGGAGAGCTGGGGGCGGGCCGACGAGGCGATCGCGCTGTCCCGATCACGCATGGAGGCCGGGCACCCGCTGGCACTGGAATTCCACGCACGGCTGCTCGCCCGCCACGGCCGGGGCGACGAGGCATTCGACCTGCTGCGGCCCCACATTCAGGACTGGCTCATCGCCGCGGCCCTGACCGACGTCGCGGACAGCGCCGGCCGGGACGACGAAGCGGCTGCGCTGCTCGCTGCCCAGATCCCGGACGAGCACCGGTGCGACGCCCCGTGGTGCTGCCGCGGCCTCGACCCCGACATGGCGATCGGACTGCTCGCCGCGATCCGTGAACGCCAGGGCCGCATCGACGACGCCATCGCCCTGCTGCGCACCCAGGATAAGACCTCGCTCAACAACCGGGACCAGCTGGCCGACCTGCTGGCCCGGCAGGACCGGATCGAAGAACTGAGGACGTACGCGGCGACCGAGCCTTTCGGAATCGCCGCCCGGCGTCTGGCGGAGCTGCTGGAGGAGCGCGACGACGTGGAGGGCGCGATCGCCGTGTACCGGCAGGCCGGTGACGCGTCCTTCTGCTCAAGGAACGTGGCAGTGGATCTCGCACAATTCCTGGCGCGCCACGGCCGGGGCGAGGAGGCGGTTGCGGTGATGCGCGCCCAGGCCGATGCTCCTGGCGGAGCCGAGGACTGGGTCGTCCACGTGCTCTGCACGCTCTATACCGACCAGGGCCGCCCCCAGGACGGCCTGGCCTACCTCGACGCCCTCAAGGCACGTTGTCACGGTGAGGAGGAGTGGGAGCTCTTCTGGATCCGGCTCCCGCTGCTGGCCGCCTGTGACCGGGTTGACGAAGCGGTCGAGCAGGCCAGGACACATCCTGAAGGCGACACCCGGTACGCGGTGTCGCACGTTGCCAGGCAAACTGGTCGGCACGATCGGCCACGCCGCCCTGAGCGACCTCCTGCCCGCCCACCGACGGCGACGAGTGAAGGCCCGCACACGCAAGAACCCCACCAGCAAGTACGGACCGAACACCGGACAGCACCCTCAGAAGGCCCAGAACTACACCGTCCACACCACCGTCGCATTCTTCGCCCACGGCCTCAATAGCCGCCCACGGCGCTAACGCAACGGTGTTGAGGCCGGCGGCCTCACGTGATCTCGAGCTCAAGCTCCTTGATCTTCCCGGTGGTCGATACCTCGGCGGTGACGCACTCGTCGTCCCCCACCCCAGCGTCCTTGGCGACCTTCACGAATTCCCTCAGCTCCACGCAACGGACTGGACGAACTACGTCAAACGCGACTGGACTGGCTACATCAGCAGCCGCGAAGCGACAGCTAAGAAGTCGGTGCCTCTTGCTCGTGAGCACCGGCATCATGGTCGTCGGTAGATTCATGCGCGAGAGAACGAGTGCGACGGGTGTCTGGAGACGGGCAGGCGGATCTGACGGAGCTGCGGCAGCAGCGTTGGCCCAGTTGCCCGCCGGTTGGGTACAAGCTCAGGGGCCCGTATCGGGATGTCTGGGTACGTTTTCACAGCCTGCCGGAATCGAAGCGGTACGCGGAGAGGACGAGAGCGAGTACACCGTCGTCCTGGAGCGTTACAACACCGTCCTCGATGAGCTGTTCGCTGGTGCGGACGTGTATGTGATCACACCGCTCTGGACGACCGAAGCAGAAGTTCCACGATCGCAGGCCGTCACCGGGTATTGGCAGAGCCTGCTGGTGGAGGACGATCCTGACCCTGCGTTCCGCACGTACTGCCACCTCTTCGCCGCCCGCCGGCCCTGGCGCGTGGCGTCAAGCTCACCGCCGATCAGCTCGCCGCCCTCGCCGCGCTGGGCATGGACTGGGCGGGCCCGGCGCCGACCCCCCAGGCCGCTCCGGCCGGCCTCTGACCGCTTCCCGCATCCATCGGACCCCGGGCCTCTTGAGGCTCGGGGTCCGATGCTGTTCCCGTGCGCCAGCCTTTCGGATCCGAGCGGCCGGGAGTCCTGAAGTTTGCCGACGGGGCGGTCCGCCGTCTGGAGGGGGTTGGGTAGGTAGTCGAAGCTTCACCAGGTCTGGAAAGAGTCCCTCAGTGAAGTAGTCGGCGTGATCGGCTCCCCTTGACCGTATGGCCTGACCTGCGTCGTTGTCCGGTCACCGTACGGGCGTGAGGCGCTCTGTAAAGCGCCCCGCCAGGCGCCCTGGTGAACGCCCTCGTGAACGCCCTGCATGGCGCCCTGCCAGGCGCCCCGACGTCAGCCCCGATGGTCAGCTGCGCGTCCCCGATGTGGCGCGGGCCTGCAACGCGAGGTGCAACACGGGAGCCCACGGACCCCGTTCCGGGGCATCACCGCAGGTCAGGGGTGTAACGCGCGGCGATGTTTCACTGGCTGCGTTGCAGTGCCAAGGGCTGGTGTTGCAGTCGGCGGCACCGGGCAGAAGGGAAGCTCTGCGAGGCCGGGACCGGCGCTGACAGACTCGGATGCGTCGTGATCACCGAACGTCGACGGAGGACGTGTTGAGCCAGCAGGAGCAGCCCTGGCAGCCGGGCCCCAAGGATCTGCCCTTCACCACTCACTTGATCAACCCGCACGGCGACCGCCATCTCGGCTTCAACGATGTTGAAGGCCGGTACTACCGGCTGTGGCAGCACAAGGCTCCCGAGCGGCTCCACACCGGTGACGCCATCTTCCTGCGGCCCAGCGACATCAACCAGATCATCAGCTACGCCATGATCTGGGTCCGCAACCACCCCGAGGATCCCCGCGGCTACGAGCTCATCGACGAAGTCGCCGCCGGTGCGAAGGCAATCGTCATGCACTTCGCCCAGGCCGCCCAGCATCCGGTGCAGGGTTAGGACGTCCCTGCCGCCGCGCCCCAGCCCCGGACGAAGGAGGCCAGGGCGCGGCGCTGTTCTTCCTGCCGGGCGGTCTGCTGCGCGAGGACCTGGCAACGCGCGCCGAAAGACCGACGGAACCTCGGGGCGAACTTCCGAGGACCCTCGTAGGGAAGGTGTCGGCGCGGCCCAGCGTCGCCGCAAATCCCCGACCGCGCAGCTCAACCCCCTTGACCAAGACCCACACCCAACCGCCCTTGGGGCGCCTCGTAGAGCACCTCGTGCGACGTCTCGTAGGGCGCCTCGTACGGCGTCTCGTAGGGCGCCTCGTACGGCGTCTCGTAGGGCGTCTCGTAGGGCGCCCCGCTCAAGATGTCAGACCCGGGACCGGCTGTGCGCTCCCCCAGCGCAGCCCGTGCCGCATGGTGCGGTCATCCACGCCTGGCTCTGTTCACTTCATGCGACAGCGTTTATCGGCTGGTTTCAGCAGCAGTTGGGTCCCGGCGCGCGTGCGAATGTTCATGAGATTTGACGGCACGGTGCTCGCGTAGTTGCTCCGGTGCGATGATCACTCGGCGGCTTCGCGACCGCGGCACGCCATCCGGCGGGCCCGGGCCGCACCGCAGTAGCGAACTGACGGAAGGGATTTGGCGTGCGCAGACTCGTCCACTACATCGCCACCACTCTCGATGGCTTCATCGCGGGTCCGGACGGCGCGGACCCCACCGGCCCGAACGGCTTCTGGCCTATACCGGAGGACTACATTCAGCACCTCGTGGCCGAGTACCCGGAGACGCTGCCCGTCCAGGCCCGGCAGGCACTGTCCGTCACGGCGGGGGGCACGCACTTCGACACCGTGCTCGAGGGGCGGCGCAGCTACGAGATCGGTCTTGCGGCCGGGATCACCGACGCCTACCCCCACCTGCGGCACCTGGTATTTTCCCGGACCCTGACCGCGAGCCCGGACCCGGCCGTCGAACTGGTCGCCGACGACCCGGTGGCGACCGTGCGGGAGCTCAAGCAGCTGGACGGCAAGGACATCTGGCTGCTCGGCGGCGCCGAGCTGGCGGGCTCCCTGTACACCGAGATCGACACACTGATCCTCAAGGTCGGCCCGCTGACCATCGGCGACGGAATCCCTCTGTTCTCCCGCAAGGCCGCCTTCGACCCGCGCACCTGGACCCTCACCGACCACACCGCCCTCAAGAGCGGCGCAGTGTTCCTCACCTACACGCGCGTCACCAGCTGAGCCCCCCGGGCAGGCGGCGCTGCGCGAGGCCGGGTGCCGGCGCGCTCGGAGGGCCACGTAAGCGCTACCGCAGCCGCAAGCCATGGCCGTGGAAGGCTGCAGTGAATGCGGCGGGGGCGCCCCGAGTCGGCCGCGTGCGGCTCGACGTGCGACATCTGCAGTACGGCCAGGCCGCTTCACCAGGAACACGCCGATGCTGTCCTGGCAAGTACCCCGCTGACGTCAAAACTCGTGGACACCACCCGACGGTGGATCTGGGCGCCTCCCAAACCGAGGAACAGCTGACTTCACGACTCGTGAACAAAGCCACACCCCATTACCTGGGCATCGGTGGGGCCGGTCATCCTCGGGCTGCGGGGTGGCCCGACGTCGCTCTTCAAAGTGTTCTTCCGGGCTCTGCGCGAGTGGCGCCGCCGGCACGGGACATCACCGTGGTTGGCTTCGTCCTGGACGACGCCAGGCCACGCTGGCGGTCGTCTGGGATCTGAGGGATGGCGGTTTCAGAAGGTGTCTCTTTTCCGAATCTGATGTGCGAGTTTCTGCTGGTCAGTCGTGGTTGCTTCGTGTTCCAGGCAGGCTGAGGCCGTCGTGTTC
>NZ_JBVHDS010000046.1:0-13695 GCF_055563255.1 Streptomyces sp. NPDC002958
CGACGCCACCGACCCCGTCGCCAACATCACCGCGGCCGCCAACTACGCCGCCCACCGCTACGGATCGATCGACAACGTCAACTCCGCCTACTGAGCCACAACTTTGCGAAGCTGATCTCGCCCCCGCTCAGCCCCCGGCCGCCGGCACATGCCACGAGTTCGCTCCGGCGCGGCGTGGTCCCTGGCATCCACACACTTGTCGGATGCCGGGTGGCCCGTGGTCGGGCATGCGGTCGGCGGCATCGGGAAGACGGTCTGCGACCCGTTGCTTCCGGCAGCCACGGCTCAACCGGCCGACTGCTCCGCGGCGTTCCCGGACCCGGGCCGCGTCGGAGGCCCTGTGGGCCAGAGGCTCATCCCACCCGCGGTTCGCCCGCCGGTGCTTCGCCGCTCCGCTCTCGCGCGGAGGCCGCGCCCGGTGCGGGCCCGTCGTCGGCCGGGGCGTCCGCAATCGACGGCACCACCTCCGCGGCGGGAATCGAGCGGACCAGCAGACTGACCGCGCACGCCACCGTCGTCACCGTCATTACCAGGTACATGACCCGGTAGTCCAGCACCCCGATCAGCGCCGCGCCCGCCGTGAGCGACAGGGTCTGCGCCCCGTCCTTCGCGGTGTTGACCGCGGCGTTGACGCGTCCCTGCATGCGAGCCGGTGCGTACAGGTGCACCGCCGCCCCCAGCACCACGGCCACGAACGGCAGGCCCGCACCGATGAGTGTCGTTCCGACGAGGAAGAGCGCCACATCGCGTGAGACGCACAGCAACAGCCCCACCGCGACGAGTCCGTAGCCCACGCAACTGGTACCGATGTCGCCCAGCCGCCGTATCACCGTCCCGGAGACCAGACCGCCGAGCGCGGAACCGGCGCCCTGGATCGACGCCATGACCCCGACGAACGCCGCCGGGCGGCCCAGGCCGTGATCGACGGCGGCGAAGGCCGCGGTCTCCAGCATGCCGATGCCGCCGAGGAAGACGACCATCGCCAGCGTCAACCGGAACAGCAACGGTGTTTCGCGCAGGTACCGCAGGCCGGCGGCGAGGGAGGTGCCGAAGGACTCCTCGACGGGGTCCGGTTCCGACTCGACCACCTTGACCGAGCCGATCAGCAGCGCGGCCAGGCTCAGTGTGAGCGCCCCCAGCGCGGCCAGCGCGACGCCGCCGAAGGCCACGTACACACCGGCGCCCGCCACCGGGGAGGCGATACGCACGCCCTCCCTGGTGGCGATGAGGAGCGACCTGGCCTGGACTGCGTCGGACGACGGCAGCAGGTCCTTCAGCAACGCCTGCCGGGCGGGGGTGGAGACCAGCACCCCGTAGGCGAGAGCGACCACATAGATGATCCACAACTGGCCGGGGCCCCGGACGGCCAGCAACGACAGCACGAGGACCGCCATGCCGCCGTACATCCTGACCAGCAGCGGTTTGCGATGCACCCGGTCCACGAGGTGCCCCAGCAGGGGCGCGGACAGGCCCGGCACGGTGAGCGCCAGCATGACCAGACCGGCGGCGGCGTTCGAGCCGGTGAGGTCCTTCGCCCAGATGGCGAGTGACAGAAACATGGCGCTGTCCCCGAAGCTGGAGACCGCCTCGCCGGCGAACATCCGACGGAACTGCGCATTGCGGCGAAGAAGCGCCCACACGGCTGACCTCCACTGCTGGCTGGGAAGCGGCCGGGGACAGAACCCGTACGACGACGGGTTCCTCCCCGGCCCTCGGTCGGTGAGCTCTCAGTTCTCGCCCATGGCCACCCGCAGGCTCTTGGGACGCATGTCCGTCCAGACCGTGTCGATGTGGGCCAGGCACTCCTCGCGCCCGCCGCTGAAGTCCGTACGGTGCCAGCCGGCCGGGAGCGGCCGCCCTTCGGCCCAGAGGCTGTACTGCTCCTCGTCGTTGTGGACCACGCTGTACCGGGTGCCGGTCTGCTCGCTCATGAGTCCGCTGCCTTTCCTGACTGACGGTTGGATCGACTGAATCGAGTGGAGGGATTGATTCGGGCGCACGACCGGTGGCGGTGTGCGTGTTCCTTGCTCAGGGATGTCTCAGGCGCTCCTCGACGATCCGCCGCACCCCGTTGCGATCGGTCTTCCCCGAGGCATTGCGCGGTAGTTCGTCGAAGAACAACAGGCGTCCCGGGCGCATATGGACCGGAAGGTCCCGCCGCAGGCGTTCGCGCAGCGAGGCCTCGGCGGCTCCGGGCGCGACAGGTTCGCCGTCCCCGGCCCCGCACACCACGGCGAGATGCAACTCGGCCCGCCCGCGCAGTGCTTCGGTGAGCAGGGCGACTGCCTGCGAGATGCCCGGAGTGCGCTCGGCGACCGACTCGATCTCGCCCAGCTCGACCCGGTGCCCCCGGATCTTCACCTGGTCGTCGGCCCGGCCGTGGAAGAAGAACTGCCCGTCGGTACCGATCCGCACCATGTCGCCGGTCAAATAGGCACGGGAGCCGTCGGGGCCGGTGGTGAAGGACCGGGCGGTGAGGCCCGGCTCACCGACATAGCCACGCGCCACGCCGGCCCCGTAGAGGCAGAGTTCACCGACCTCTCCCTCGGGAACGGGCCGCCGTGACCCGTCCAGCACCTGGGCGTGCAGACCGGTGATCGGTACGCCGATCGGCAGCGGGTCCCGGTAGGGCGGACGGACCTCGGTGCACAGGCCGCAGACGGTCGTCTCGGTGGGGCCGTACCCGTTCCACAAGGTACCGACGACCCCGTCCAACTCCTCGGCGAGCGCGGCGGGCAGCGCCTCCCCGGCGCTGACCAACTGGGTGAACGTCCGCTCACCGGCCAGGAAGGGAAGCAGCAGCCGCAGCTGACTGGGTGTGAAGTACGCGGCACCGGGCGGCTGGGTGAGCAGCCATTTCGCGAAGAACTCCGGGTTGCGCGCACACCGCGACGGAGCGACGGCGATCGTGCCGCCGCTCGTCAGCGGCACCAGCATCTCCGGCACGGACATGTCGAAGACGATGCTGCTGTGCGCGAGCATCCGGTCGCCCGGCCCCAGCCCCATGGCGCCGGAGAAGTGGTCCAGCATGGTGAGCAGCCCGGTGTGCTCGATCTCCACCCCCTTGGGCAGCCCCGTCGTGCCCGAGGTGAACAGGATGTATGCGGCGGGCTCGCCCGCGTCCGGCGGACCGGCGGCCTCGCCCGCCCGCTCGGAGACCACGTCGGCGACGGCGGCGCTGACGACGCCGTCCGCGTACGGAAACGCGACGGCCGCCGCGCAGCGCGCCTGCCGGACCTGGTGGCGGCGGCGCTCGGCCGGCGCCGCCGGATCGAGCGGTACCGCCACCGCGTCCAGCAGCCAGGTAGCCAGCAGGGCGACCACGTAGTCGGTGCCGTAGCCGCACTCGACGGCGACCCGCGTACCGGGGCGCACCCCGACCGCCGACAGCCCCGCCGCGCGGGTGCGGGCGGCCGACTCCAGTGCCGCGTAGCTCAGTTCGCCGCTTTCGTCGACGATCGCCGCGGTGTCCGGCTGGACCTGTGCCCAGTGCAGGAAGCGGCCCAGGGAAGGAGCGGCGCTCACAGCTCGCCTCCCGCCAGTTCCTGCCGTACGAGGGTGGCGAGCCCGCGCAGGGTGGGGTTCTCGAAGAAGTCGACCAGATCGATCGTGACGTCCAACTCCTCGCCGAGCAGGGCCAGCAGCCGCATGGCCTTGATGGAATGTCCGCCCGCGTTCAGGAAGTTGTCCTCCGGCCGGGCGCTCGCGGTGCCCAGCACCTCCTGCCAGAGCGCGGTGACCGCGCCGTCCACTGGGTCGCCGCCCTGCGCCGGATCGGCGGACTCCGCCGGTCCGCGGCCACCGGCCGACGCCGACAGGAGTGCCTCGCGGTCCGCCTTTCCGTTGGGGGTGACGGGGATGCGGTCGACGGCGATCACCGTCGGCAGCATGTACTGCGGCAGCTCCCCGCGCAGTCCGTCCCCGAGCGCGGTGACGTCCAGGGCCGTCACCGGTTCGTCCGTGGCGGTGTCCGGTGTCACGAAGGCGATGATCTCGATGCCGTCGTCCGTGGGACGTCCGAGCACGACGGCGTCGGTCACCCCGTCCTGCCGACGTACCGCCGCCTCGATCTCGGCGAGTTCGACGCGGTGCCCGCGCACCTTCACCTGGTCGTCGAGCCGCCCCACGTACTCGTACCGCTCACCGGACAGGACCCGCACCTGGTCGCCCGTACGGTAGAGCCGCTGACCGGGACGCCCGGTGAACGGGTCGGGGACGAAGGCCGCGGCGGTCTGCGCCGGGGCGTCGAGGTAACCGTGGGCGAGCCCCTCACCGCCCACGTACAGCTCCCCGGTTTCGCCGACCCCGACCTGCTGCCCGGACGCGTCGAGGACGTACGCCGTGCTGCGCGGCAGGGGGCGGCCGAGGGGCACCACGCCATCGGCGAGATCCTCGGCGGTCACCTCGTGGGTGGTGCTGAACGTGGTGTTCTCGGTGGGCCCGTAGCCGTTCACCACTGTGGCGGGTGGGCCGGCCGCGAACAACTTGCCCAGCCTGCGCGCATCGTGCTTCTCACCGCCGAAGAGCAGCACCCGCAGATCCCGGAAGGCGTCCGGTGCGAAGTCCACCATCTGGTTGAGGAGCGTCACGGTGAGGAACATGACGGAGATGCTCTCGTCGGCGAGGAAGGAACGCATCCGCCGCGGTGACAGCAGGACGTCCCGGTCCGCGACGACGAGGGTTCCGCCGCCGGCCAGCGCTCCCCAGATCTCCAGCGTCGCCGCGTCGAAGGCGGGATTGGAGACATGCGCGACCCGGTCGGCGGGGCCGAAGGGCACGAAGTCCGCGTCCGGCACCAGCCGTACAACGGCACGGTGCGGCACCACCACCGCCTTGGGACGGCCCGTCGAGCCAGAGGTGCAGATCACATAGGCCACATCGGCGCCGGTCACCGTCGCCGGGACCACCGGGGCCTCGCCGGTGGCGAGCAGCTTCTCCAGGAGGTGGGCGGGCACCACGTCCGCGAGCAGTTCGGCCGCCGCGTCGTCCGTGACGACGGCCGCCGTCGCCGCGTTCCGCACGATGTGCCGGGTACGCTCGGTCGGCTGAGCGATGTCCACCGGCAGGTAGGCGGCGCCCGCGTACAGGATGCCGAGGCACGTGGTGACCGACGCGATGCCGCGCTCCATGGGCACGGCCACCACCGCGCCGCGGCCGACCCCGGCGGTCCGCAGCCCGGCGGCCACCACGCTCGCCCGCCGGTCCAGCTCCCCGTAGGTCAGCGTTGTCAGCCCGTGCCGCATGGCCACCGCGCCAGGGTGCTCCATGGCCCGGCGGTGCACCCTTTCGTGGATTCCGACGAATACGCCGAGCGCGTCCGTCCCGCACTCCGGCAGGGGGGCGTCCGGCCGGGCGAAGGCGTCGGTGACCGCCGCCACCATGCGCCGGTGCAGGGCGGCCGCCGCCTCGTCGGTGAACAGGTCCGTGGAGTACTCCAGTTCGCAGACCGTCCCGCGACCGGTCCGCGTGACCAGCCACAGCGCCTCGTACTTCGCGGTGCCCGTGCCGATCTGCTCACGCTCGGCGCCGTGACCGTCCCACCGCAGACCGCACCGTGTGGTGTCCATGTATGTGAGCGCGGTCTGCGCCAGCGGCGCCCGCGAACGGTCGGTGCCGGACCACACCTCCTCGACCAGCGTCTGGAACGGCACCTGCTGATGGGCCAGGGCACCGGTCACCACGCGACGCACCAAACGCACCACGTCACGGGCCGTGGCCCCCGGCCGGACGGTGAACCGCAGCGGCAACGTGTCGACGAACATGCCGACCTCGCCCGCCTGGGCGGGACCCCGCGACGAGGCCGGCACGGCGAGCACCAGATCGCGGTCGCCCGTCACCGCGACGAGACCGGTCACATAGGCGGCCACCCACGCCATGAACGGACTGAGCCGCTCCTCCTCGGCCGACGAAAGGACCGTCGACACCTGCGCGTCCGTGAGCACGATCCGATGTACGGCGCCCGCGACACCGGGCCGCGCCGGACGAGCCAGATCGTGCGGCAGAGACAGCGCCCCGGGGCAGCCGGCGAGCATCGTCCGCCAGTGGTCCAGTGCCGTCCCGGCATCCCGGGGCCGTACGGACACGGCCTGCCGGCCGGCGGACTCCCGCTCCCACTCGGTGCCCTGCGAGGCGGAGCCGTCCTCGTAGAGCTGCTGGAGCTGCGCCTCGACGAGATCCAGCGAGACCCCGTCACACACCAAGTGGTGCACGGTCAGGACCAGTTCACTGCCCGCGTCGCCCCGGTCCACGACAAGGGCCCGCAACAGCGGAGGCTGGCCGAGGTCGAACGGCGTACGTACCTCGGTGTCGACGAGTTCGCGCACACTGTCGTTGGACACACCCCGGGCGTCCACCCACCGGCAGGCCACGGAGACCTTCCGCACGGTCAGTGAGAGCGCGGGCTTCACGAAGCCGCGCCGCAGCGCCTCGTGCCGGGCAGCCAGCGTGTCGAGCGCGGCACGCAGCCTGCTGACGTCGAGAGAGCCGGGGAAGCGGTAGCGGACGGCGAGGTGGTAGACGGCGCTCCCCGGGTGGAGCTGTTCGGCGGTCCACAGCCGTTCCTCGGCGGCGGTCAGCTCCCTCGTCCGAGGCCCTCCCTCATCGGGGCCTCCGCTCAACGCCGCCGACAGTGCGCCGAACTCCGGGTACTCGTAGAGGATGTCCAGTTCGATTTCCTGGCCGGTGAGTTCGCGCAGCGAGATCGCCACCTCCACGGAGAGGACGGAGTCGCCGCCCTCGTCGAAGAAGTTGCAGTCGTCGCGGATGTCGTCCAGGCCGAGGGCGTTCCGCCAGATCTCGGCGACGGCCTCACGGAGCTCCGCCACGGGGCGTGCCCCGGCGGGCACGGGCCGCTCACTCATCGGTCGCTCCCGCGGTCCCGGCGGCCGACGGCCGGTCGCGGGTCACCAGCCAGTCGCCGATCGCCAGCGCGTCCAGCGTCGAGCGGGCGTATGTGGCCACCGCGACGTCCGGCGTCCGGACGATCGGCTGGCCGCGCAGATTGAACGAGGTGTTGACCACCATCGGGATGCCCCGGTCGTCACCGACCCGGCGGATCAGGCGCCAGAACCTCGGCGCGCTCTCCCGGTCGACGGTCTGCACCCGGGCCGAGCCGTCGACATGCGTGATCGACGGCAGCTTCTCCCGGTACTCGGGCCGCACCTGCGCCACGAAGAGCATGTGACGGTACATCGACTCCTGACCGGGCTCGATCTCGAAGTAGGTGGTCGCCTCCTCCGCCAGGACGGCCGGCGCGAACGGCCGGAACTCCTCACGCTGCTTCACCACGGTGTTCAGATGGGCACGCATGCCGGGCGAAGCCGGGTCCGCGAGAATGGACCGGTTGCCCAGCGCACGCGGGCCGAACTCCATCCGCCCCTGGAACCAGGAGACGACCTTCCCCGCGCCGATCAGCGACGACACCTCGCCCAGCAGCTCGTCCTCGGCCAGCTTCCGTACGGTGAATCCGGCACCCAGTCCACGCAGCTCCGCCTCGATGTCCGCGTCGTCGAACTCCTCGCCCCAGTACGGCATCGTCATCGGGGCCGGCGGCGCAGGTACGTGCTGCTGGAGCTGCCACAGCGCCGCGCCGAGGGCCGTACCGTCGTCCCCCGACGCCGGCTGCACGAACACCCGGTCGAACAGACCGCTGCGAGCGATCACACCGTTGGCCGTGCAGTTCAGCGCGACACCGCCCGCCATGCACAGATTGCGGGAGCCTCCCGCGCCATCGGCCGCCTCGCGCAGGACATACAGGAGACTCTCCTCCAGCTTGCGCTGGACGGTCGCCGCGACATCCATGTGCCGCTGGTCGAGCGGCGCCTCCGGATGCCGGGCCGGACCGAACAACTCCTCCAGCCGCCGGATGGCCCCCCGGTGCGTCTCCCGCTCCGTCGGGGACTTGTCGTGCGCCAGGACGGGGACCAGCAGCCGTCCGCCCGCAGCCCTGCGCACCACCTCGTCCGCCACGTCCGCGTACCGGCTCGCGTCCCCGTAGGGCGCCAGGCCCATCACCTTGTACTCGTCCATCCCCGGCAGGAACCCCAGGTACTGGGTGACGACGCTGTAGAGGATGCCCAACGACGCGGATATGGAGTAGCTGCGCACACCGTGCAACGCGTCACCGCTGCCCCGCAGGACCGACGTGGACTCGGCCTCGCCCATGCCGTCGGCCACCAGAACCGTCGCGTCGGGGAACCCGCTCAGGTAGTAGCTGCTGGCCGCATGGGCGACATGGTGGCCCACCCGGACGAACTTGCGCTCCCAGTCCTGGTCCGGATAGTGCGCGCGCAACACCTCGTACTGCACGTCCTCGCTGTACACCTCCCGGTACCAGCGCCGGGCGAAATCGTCGCGCTCGAACGCGACGGACGGCTCGTACCGGAAACCGTGCGCGACGAAGTCGACGTCGTCCAGGGTCACTCCCGCCATCCGCAGGCACGCCTCGACCGCGTCGACGGGGAACGCACCCGTGCCTTTCACCCCGTCGTGCCGCTCCTGCGCCGAGGCGGCGATCACGCCCTGCTCCCCGACCAGGGCCGCGGCCGAGTCGAGGCCCTGCACCACACGCTCTTCCCGCCAGTCCAGACCGGGCAGCATGTTCTTCTTGACGGACAACGATCGGTCGAGTCCGCTGACACCGAGCACCAGCACGTCGAGTTCCTTTCGAAAGGGTCCAGCCGGATTCGGATGTGTACGGCGGATCAGGACCGGCCGGACACGCCCCCGTCGGTCTGATCTGTCGGATCGTCCGGGCCGGCGAACACCTCGGCCACGTCCCCGATCCAGGGCTCCCGCATGAGCTGGTAGTGGTCGCCTTCGGCGTACGAGACGCGCAGCGTCCCGGCGAACCGCTCCCATCCGGTGATCGCGGCCCGGACGGCCGCCTCCTCACCCCGGCGGGACACCACGAGGTGCACGGGGCCCGGGTAGGGGGAGGGCCGGTGTCCGGCCAGGCCGGACAGCATCCCCTGCCAGAACTCCATGAGCGACGCGGTGACGGGACCGTTCAGCTCGGCCAGCGCCTCGGCGTCCACGCCGAGCAGCCGCAGCACGTCGTCCATGGCGTGCTCCGCGAGGAGCCGACGTGGTCCCAGGCGTGCCACATCGGTACGCAGCCGCTCCAGCGCCTGCGCGTCCGCCGCCGTGTCCGGCCCCTGCCGGGGAGCGGCGTCGATGATGACGACACGCTCGGCCATGATGCCCCGGTCCGCCAACCGTGAGGCGACCTCGTGCGCCAGCACACCACCCGCCGACCAGCCGGCGATCACGGGCCGCCGCCCCCGGAGCAGGGGCGCCAGTTCTCGGGCGTAACCCGACGCCAGCGAGGCGAAGTCCGCCGTGTCCCCGCCGCCCATCAGGTCCCCCTGGACGCCCAGGACCTCGAAGGAGCCCGCGACCCGCGCCGTCAGATCCCGGTAGCAGAAGAGCGTGCCGCCGAGCGGATGCACCAGCACCAGCGGCCGGAGCCCGGGAGAGCCACCGAGGCCGATGACGCTGCGCGGGCCGCTGCTCCGGCCCCTGCTGTCCCGCTCGTGCCGGGCGTCGTCGAGGTACGCGGCCTGACCCGCCAGCGTGGGCGTGCTGTACAGCTGGGGCAGCGGAACCGTGGTGCCGAACGCGGCGCCCAGCTCACCCGCGAGCCGTACGGCCAGCAGACTGTGTCCGCCGATCGCGAAGAAGTCGTCCTGCCGACCGGCGTGAAGGCCGAGGAGCTTGTGCCACACCTCGGCGACACGCCGCTCCGTCCGCGAGAACGCCGGCTCCGCCGAGCCACGGCCCGGTCCGCCCGGCCCCTCGATCCCCTCGGGATCTTCGGTTCCGCAGGGACCCGAGCCGGTGGACCGCAGGGCGCCACGGTCCAGCTTTCCGGCCGGGGTGAGCGGCAACGCGTCGACCACGACGAAGCGCGTCGGAACCGCCGCCGACGACAGCCTGGAGGCGGCATGTTGCCGCAGTTCCCGCTGGTCCGGGGCACCGCCCTGAGCCGGTACGACGTTTGCCAGCAGCCCCTCGTGGTCCGGATGGCGGCCGACGATCGCGGCGGTCACACCCGGATGGGCGCGCAGCACTGCCTCGACCTCTTCCGGCTCAACGCGCTCGCCGCGCACCTTCAGCTGGTGATCCACCCGCCCCAGGAACTCCAGATCGCCGCAGTCCGTGAGGCGGCCGACGTCACCCGTACGGTAGAGGCGGCTGCCCGCAGGCCCCCAGGGGTCCGGCACGAAGCGCTCGGCCGTGGCCCCCGGCCGGCCGAGGTAGCCCCGGCCCACCCCGGCGCCGCCGACGCAGATCTCACCCGCGGTGCCGGGCGGCACCTCGTGCCCCGCGGTGTCCAGAAGATGGATACGGGTGTTGGCGCAGGGTCGGCCGATGACGGGCCCGCCGTCACCGGTCACCCGTGCCACGGTCGCCTCGACCGTGGCCTCCGCCGGCCCGTAACTGTTGAACGCCCGCACACCGGACCGCGCGCCCAGTGCCGCCCACAGGTCGGGCGGGCACGCCTCGCCGCCGAAGACGAGCAGCCGTGGCGGCCGGGGCGCGTCCAACAGCCCGTGTTCGACCAGGAGCTGAAGTTGGACGGTGGTCGTGTCGATGACGTCCACGGCCCGCTCGGGATCCTGGGCACGGGCGACGAGATGCCCGGGGTCACGCCGCTGCTCCTCGCTCAGCACACACAGCGTGTGACCGTCGAGCACCAAGAGAACCTGCGCCAGCAGGAAGTCGGAAATGTACGCCGAAGTGCCGGTCACCACCCGCAGCGGCCCCTCGGCGCCCAGCGAACGGATGCGCCCCAGCGGCGTACCCACCGCATAGGCGGCGAGGCTGCCGTGTTCGATCATGACGCCCTTGGGGCCACCGGTGGTGCCGGACGTGAACATCACATAGGCCAGGTCCCGGGCGCTCACGGACGGCAGCGCGGAATCGTCCCGACCGGCCCCGGACCGCGTCCCGGCATCCTCTGCCCCCGGCTCGAGCGTGGCGGCCGAGTCCGGCTCGTGTGTGACCGCCGACAGATCGAGCAGCCGGTGACCGCTCGGGGCGGCCTGTGGATCGTCGGTGATCAGCAGAACGGGCCGGGCCTGTTCCAGCATCGAGCGCAGGCGGTGCCCCGGCAGCCCGGGATCGAGCGGGACGAACGCGGCCCCCGCCTTCCACACCGCCCAGAAGGTGGTCAGCGCGGCCGATCCGGGCCGCAGGAAGATACCGACGAGATCACCGTGACGTACTCCGTCCCGGCGCAGCCGCCGGGCGAGGCGATCGCTGTCCGCGTCCAGCCGGGCCAAGCTGATCCGCGCCTCGCCGTCCTCGATCGCGAGCGCGTCCGGGGTACGCGCCGCCTGCTGCCGCAGCAGCTCGTGCACCGGGACACCGCCCGCTGCCCGCGCGTCCGCTGTGTCGTTCAGCGCGTCGAGCAGTGCCCGCTCGGGCCCGCTCAGCAACCGCGCCTTGTGCACGTCGGCGCCGATGTCCGCCGCCACCGCCTCCAGCGCCCGCAGGTGGTAGTCGCGCAGCCGGGTGACCTGGCCGGCCGACAGCTCCGCGGTGTCGTACTCCAGCTCCATCCACATCCCGCCGAGCACCGATTCCCGGCTGAGTGTGACGCTGAACGGGAAGCTCGTGGGGGCCATGCCCGGGACATCGCTGCCCGGTCCCTCCTTGGCCAGCGCACCCGCCTCGGCGAGCGCACCGAACTGCGGAAAGCTGTTGTAGGTGAAGTTGACCTCGAAGAGCGGTGCACCACCGAGCTCGCGCCGGAGGGCGGCCATCGGGTACCTGCGGTGCGGCAGCATCTCGCGCTCGGCGTCGAACACGGCCCGCGCCAGATCGGCCCAACTGCCCTCCGGCAGACGAAGCCTGAACGGCACCGTGTTGAGGAAGAGCCCCCGCACGTCGGCCCCGTCGGTTTCCTCCAGCCGCCCGTTGGCCGTCAGCCCGGTGATGACATCCGGGCTCCCCGTCGCCAGGCTCAACGCACGCAGATGGGCGGCCAGCAGCACCGCCTTGAGCGGAACCCCGGCCTGTGCGGCGCCGTGCTCCAGCGCCGTGAGGAGCTGCGGGGGCAGATGCGTGGTGACGCTGCGACAGCCGGGCTCGTCGGACAACTCCGCAGAGTCGCGGGGGAGTCGGGTGTCGGGTCGGTCGGTGAGGAGGTGGTGCCAGTAGGTGGTGTGTGCGGGGGTGGTGAGTGCGGTCTGTTCGGCTGCGATGTAGTCGCGGTAGGTGGAGCGGAGGGGTGGGAGTGTGGGGGTTCGGCCGTCCAGCAGGGTGTGGTAGGTGTCGATGATTTCGGCGAGGGTGGAGGCGAGGCTCCAGCCGTCGAGGATGGCGTGGTGGTCGGTGACGGTCCATTGGAACGCGTCGTCGGACAGCACATGGACCGTCATCCGGCACAACGGCGCGGCGCCGATGTCGAACACCTTCGCCCGCTCGGTACGGACGCACTCCCGCAGGGCCGTGCGCTGAGCGTCGTCCCCGAGGCCCCGCAGATCCAGCACCGTCAGCTGCACCTCGGCGTCCGAGTGCACCAGTTGGAGCGGCTTGCTGTACCCGGTCAGCGCCAATGAGGTACGCAGAACGGGATGCCGCTTCACCACCAGCGCGAGGGCCCGCCGGAAGACCGGAGCGTCGAACGGGCCGGCGACCGGAAGGTTCTCGACGTTCAGGTAGGGGTTGCGGTCGGGGTCGCGTTGCATTTCGTAGACCATGCCGACTTGGAGTTCGGCCATGGGGTAGGCGTCGTCGAGGTGGTCGGGGAGGTGGTTGCGGTCGTGGGGTGTGAGGAGGGAGAAGGGCTGGGTGGTGGGTGGTGCGCTGGTGGGCTGGGTTGTGGTGGTGGTGGCGAGGTCGGCGAGTGTGGGGTGGTGGAAGAGGTCCTGGAGGTGGAAGGTGAGTCCGTTGTCGCGGGCTCGGCCGAGTATTTGGATGCTGCGGATGGAGTCTCCGCCGAGGTCGAAGAAGTTGTCGTGGCGGCCGATGCGGTCGACGCCGAGGATGTCGGACCAGATGGTGGCGAGGGCTTCTTCGGTTCCGGGCAGCGGGGCGATGAACTCGGCTGCCAGTTCCGGGCGGTCGGTCGTCGGAGCGGGCAGTGCCCGGTGGTTGAGCTTGCCCTGCGGAGTGAGGGGGAGGGCGTCGAGGAAGACGAAGTTCCGCGGGATCATGTAGTCGGGGAGGTGCCCGGCGAGAGCGTCGCGGAGATCGCTGGTGGTGGGTGGTTCGGCGTTCGGCTCCGGTACGAGATAGGCGACCAGATCCGTACGGTCCTCGAGATCGTCCCGGACGACGACAACCGACTGCCGGACGGATTCCAGTCGGCCCAACTGGGCCTCGATCTCGCCGAGTTCGATTCGGTAGCCGCGGATCTTGACCTGCGCGTCGGCCCGGCCGAGGTATTCCAGGTCGCCGGAGGGCGTCCAGCGGGCGAGGTCGCCGCTGCGATAGAGCCGGGCACCGGGAGCCGACGTCAGGTGATCCGGTACGAATCGTTGTGCGGTGAGAGCGGGTTGACCGGTGTAGCCACGTGCCAGGCCCGCTCCGCCGATGTGGAGTTCCCCGACCACCCCGATCGGGGTGGGGTTCCGGTACGGGTCAAGGACATGGAGACGTAGATCCGGGAGTGCCCTGCCGATGCGGCTGGCGCCGCTGTTCAGCTGGTCCTCGTCCACTTCGGTGTAGGTGACGTGGACGGTGGTT
>NZ_JBVHDS010000047.1:0-13670 GCF_055563255.1 Streptomyces sp. NPDC002958
GCACGTCGGCGCAGCTCAAGCGGGTAACGGGAAGGTCGTGCCATGACTCGATCCTTTCATGAAATCGAGCCTCCACCTGACCCGGGGCGGTTCACTCGGCTTCGAGCCAGCCCAGCCGTGCCGCCTGGAAGCCCAGCTGCACGCGATTCTGCACCTTCGCGACGTCCATCAGGTGCCGGACCCGGCGCTGCACCGTCCGAAGGGAGCTGCACAGTTGGGCGGCGATCGCTTGGTCGGTGAGACCGGTCAGCGACAGGCTGAGGATTTGTGCATCCAGATCATCGATGGCGGACGCGTTCTGCAAGGCACCTGCGGAGGTGACAAACTGCGTCGCTCTCTCCCATTCGGACTCGAACAGTGCTATTAGCGCGTCGAGCAGGCTGCTTGCGTGCACGAGCAGGGCTCCCGCCGGTGCGGCATTGGCCGGACCGAGGAGTGGAACAATGGCGAACTCGCGGTCCACGATGAAAAGTTTCAGTGGCAACGTCTCAGCGATTCGGACCTCCTCTCCTGCGGCCCCCGCCTGGACGATCTCGTCGAACGACGGGGCTCCCTCGTCGAGCATCGCGCGTTCGAG
Organism: Streptomyces sp. NPDC002958; assembly: GCF_055563255.1. Lineage (NCBI taxonomy): Bacteria > Bacillati > Actinomycetota > Actinomycetes > Kitasatosporales > Streptomycetaceae > Streptomyces > Streptomyces sp. NPDC002958. The sequence goes on from NZ_JBVHDS010000047.1 coordinate 578, forward strand.
CATCTCGCGTTCGAGCATCACGCGGTAACGGACGCCGCGCGCGATAACAGCGCCGTCGGTCACGTTGCCGACCGAAAAGACCGGCGCCTTGACGAAGTTCATGACCTCTTTCCGTGCGCCGAGTTGTATTTGTCCGACGCGCTCGCGGATGGCCTCGGTGCCGTGGATCACATCGATGACGTCGCCGACGCCGCGCCCGAGGGCCGCCGCGCGGTAGATTTCGTCGAGGGAGTCGAGCTCGAGTTCCGCCAGCTTGAGCTCGTTCTGTCGCTGGACCAGGAGTGCCCGCAGCGCCGCCGCCGGTGGGGAGGCCACGAACCGGGTGGTATCCCCGAGGCTGCGCGTGGCGAGTCCCCGGCCTTCGAGCATGCCGAGGATGCGTACGACCTGGCGGGCGTCGCAGCCGACGGACTCGGCGAGTTCGGCGGGCGTGGCGGAGGCCACCGAGATGAGCGTGCGGTAGGTCTCCGACTCTGCGGGGGTTAGTCCCAGCACGTCTGACAGCATGGTGCTCCTCCGCCTGTTTTCCGGCCCTGGCCATTCAGCTGGGTTTGATTCCCTGATAACCGGATAGCAAACTGGCGGCTTTCTGTGGCTGCCGGCTGGGAAGGGCTGATCGGGCACGCGGGGACGGTGCTGCTGAGGGTGTGTGCGGACCGGCTCTCAGGCAGCAATCCACACAAACCCGCCACCTCACGCCTGATCCACACCCACTGCCACCGTCGGCTGTCCACCGACACCGGCCAGAGGTCAGCACTTCTGCCCGCCCGCGAGCCCACGGGGCTTACTTGAGCCGGTTGCCCGAAAATCGGGCACGGCCGGTTCTGCGGGGGGTCGCTGCAGCAATGCAGCGGCCCTACCCGACGAGATCTACTTCTCCGTCGTGCAGCGCAAGGTCCGGACCTGGCGGCGGAGCTCGTCGTGGACGCGGTCCCAGGTGCCGTCCCGGCGCCACTTGGTGAACCAGCGGTGGGCCGCGTCCCAGGGCATCAGGTCGCGCGGGAGCATCCGCCACTGGCAGCCCGAGCGCAGCACGTAGAAGAGCGAGTCGAGCACCAGCCGGTCTGCGTACTCGCGCACCCCGCCGCCTTCTCGCAGGTCACGTACGGAAGGAGGGGCTGGATGATCTCCCACATCTCATCGGTCAGGCTGGACAGATAGCACGGGCCGCTGACGGCCTCGGAGTTGTCGCACTGGCACACACCACGTGATCATTCCGGGGCCGTCGCCATGCCCGGAGGGCAGATCACGACCGTCACGCTTCACCCGTGATCAGCCACCCGACAGGCTCTTGGCCGAAAACGCGAGAGACGGCCGGGGCGAAACTCACGTTTCGCCCCGGCCGTGGCCGTTCCGGGTTGGTTCACCGTTTCATCGGTTCTCCTCAGCGCAGCTGGTACGCCTTGGGAATGGTCTGCTTGACGGTGTTGCCCGCACTGTCGGTCGCGGTGATCCGCAGTGCGACTCCTTCGGGAGCCTTGTCACGCTTGGGGTGCTTGATGCGCGCGGTGAAGGTGTTCTTCCCGTCGGCCTTGGTGCTCACCGGCTGCCAGGTCTTGCCGCTGTCGAAGCTGGCCTCCGCCCGCAACTTGCTCACGGTCGGCGGCGTGCTGAGCCGATCCTGGTAGTAGCCGGTGACGGTGATGGAGTGAGGCTTGTTGGCCTTTACGGTGTTGTCCAGGTCCAGGCCCAGGTCGTACCGCAGGAAGATGAGCGGCTCCGGACGGCACGCACCGGGATCCTTGACAACGACGTCCGCGATGCACGGCTGTGACGTCGGCGTGTCGGACTTGGTCGGCCGGTCGGAGGTGTACTCCCACGCGGTCTTGACCCCGTTGGTCTCCGCCTGGAACGTGTAGCGGGCCGATTCCGCAGGCAGGTCGTACGAGATGACGTCGGCCTTGCACCCCACCAGCGCGAGCATCGCTACGGCTGCCGACGCCGCCAGTTTCACCTTCCGGCGCCGCCTCGATGGCTCGGCCGCGTTCATCGGAGCAGTCTCCTTTCTCATTTCGGTCATCACCGCCCGCTCCTCGACATCAGGTCCGACGCGTTGCCGGGCTCGCCGAGCTGGAAGACGTACTCGACCGGGTTGAGCTTTTGCTCGAGTTCCTGGCCGGCGTCGTCGAAGAGGCCTACCTTGCAGGCGGGGGGCTCACAGCCCGGGGTCCCGTAGATCCACTCGGCGATACCCTCGTCGTTGAGCATGCCCATCATGGCCTGGCGAGCGCCACCGCTGCCGGTCTGGTACAGGGTGGGCCAGAAGCGGTCGCCCTCCCGGCAGCCGGCGCACGGCAGGCCGGTGTCGGCGGTGAAGCCCGACTTGGTGCGGACCTGGGGCACCGCGCCGGGAAGGGACGGACCCTCGTTCCAGTCGATCGTGTTCTTCTTGCCGAGCGCCAGGTCCTGAGTTTCGCCCAGGCCCCCCTGACGTGCCACGGGCGGCGCGACGTAGTCCCTGACGGACATCTCGAAGCGGTCGATCGCGTCGTCGTTCCGCGGCCCGACCAACGTGGTGAACTGCCGCTGACTGTCCGGCTTGGGCAGCAGGCTTTCCTCTGTCACCGGGCCGGACTTCGTCATCCGGTTCCAGCTGAAGTGGGGAATCGCGCCAGGCTTGTCGGCGTGGAAGCGGTGATCGACGCGGTCGAGATCCTCGGACTCGACCTGGTACGGCAGGTTGCCGGGAACCCGACCGGGGGAGTCGAAGGCCAGAGCGTAAGCCTTGGACACTTCGCGGTTGCCGCCGAGTTCGATCTGGACGCCGGACTTCGCTCCGCCCTCGATCCGCTTGATCAGCGTGGCGGCCTGGGCCGGGGGCACGGTCACGATCGGCAGCGCTGCGTACGGGTCGACCGGCGGGCAGCTGTCGGGACCGTTTTCGCACCTGTACTGCCGCCACGACTCGTACTTCAGCAGGGCGACCCGATCGGTTTCGCCGGTCACCAGCACCCCGACCGCGCCCTCGGCGGCAGCCGCCGCCACTCGCTCGCGCAGTGCGGTGAAGTCGCAGGTCGTCTCGCAGATGTCGGTCGGCTTCAGCAGCACCAGCGCACCCTTGGCATCGACCTTGGCGAGTTCCTCAGCCGAGCCGGTGCCCGCGTAGACGACGGACTTCTGCCCGTTGACGGGCAGTCGGGGAATCGCCGACCGCACAAGGTAGCCTTCGGGCTTCCCGTCCTTCATCCACCTCTGGCCTCCGCCGTTGATGGTGGTGTCCGGTGTCGCGTAGCGGGCGTCCAGGTCGAACGCGTCGCCGTTCCCCGCGACCTTCATCGTCACTGACGGCGGTACCAGGACATGCCGGCTGAAGAAGTCGAGCGTGCCGAGGCTGACCTCACCGGTGGTCGGCAGTGCCCACCAGCCCGGCTCACCGGGACCGTATTCGGTGGCCAACGACGCCGTGATCCCCCAGTCTCCGTCCACGGAGGTCCGATCGGTCTTGAAGAGTGCCGAGTATGTCTCGGTTCGCTCCGGGGTGTTCACACGGACGGGCTTGAGCTTCCGAAGGTCCAGCTCCACCGTGGTCGCCCCGGTGACCTCCACCTCCGGCACCATCGGTGCGGACTTCTGCAGCTCACCGGCCGCGTCCCGCCACGTCACCGCGAGGGCCGCCGTGACAGTGCCGGTGAAAACCCGTGCCTTGATCGTCTCGCCGCCCGGTACCGTCAGCGGGTCCTCGTACAGGCCCAGCTCGTCCTCGTCGACCGGGACGATTATCGCGCTGCCGTACGAGACATCGGTGGCGCCGGCCGGAGGAATGACCTTGATGTTCAGGTCGTGGCGGATCGGCTCCACATAGGTCGAGATCCGCGATGATCCGAGCAGTGTCCCCGCGCCGTCCTCGGCGGTCAGGACGCCGGCGTATGCGCCGTACTGCCCGGAACTGTCCACCACCCTGCCGTCCATGGTGACCGCCACATCGGCCGTGCCCTTGGCGGGCACGGTGACCTGGTCAGCGCCGAGCGTGAACAGCCCCTCCGGTGCGGGCTTGCCCGCCTTGGAAGCCGAGGCGGAGAGCGTAAGAGTGATCGGCTCGTCGGTCCAGTTGGTGTAGGTGACCGTCCTGGACACCGGCGAGTGCGGGTATTCGGCTCGGCCGAAGTTCAGGTTCGCTTCGGCGGTGATCCTCGGATCGACCGCGCGGGCCACGTCCACCCGGCCGGCGCCCTGCGCGAACAGGTCGTGCCCGAGGTCCTTGGAGGTGGCCATCAGCAGCGACTTGATCTGCCGCCCGGTGAAGTCCGGGTGCTGCTGGGCGACGATCGCCGCGGCACCGGCCATATGGGGCGAGGCCATGGAGGTGCCGCTGGCGGACGTGTAGAGCTCGTCCACGGGCTTGCCCATGCCGGTGCCCTTGGCCCGGGCCGCGACGATGGCGACGCCCGGCGCCGAGATGTCCGGCTTGAGCGCGCCGTCCCCGACGCGGGGTCCGCGGCTGGAGAAGCGGGCCATCTGGTCACTCTTGTCCACGGCCGCGACCGTCAGCGCCTCGTCGGCGGCACCCGGCGACCCGACCGTCTCGGCATCCGGGCCGGCGTTGCCCGCGGAGATGACGAACAGGGTGCCGTAGGTGCGGCTGAGCGTGTTGACCGTTGTGCTCAGCAGGTCCTTTCCGTCGGAGGGCGCGCCGCCGAGGCTCATGTTCACCACGTCGGCACCGGACTTGGCGGCCCACTCCATGCCGGCGATGACCGCGGAGCCGGCGCACGAGCCGTCCGGACCGCAGACTCTGCCGATGGAGAGCTTCGCACCGGGCGCCACACCGCGGCGCAGCCCGTCGGAGGCCTGTCCGGTGCCGGCGATCGTGGACGCCACATGGGTACCGTGTCCGTGTTCGTCCACCGGACCCTTCGGGCTGTTGGTGAAGTCAACCGCCTCGGTGATCCGGTCGGCGAGATCGGGGTGGGTGGCATCGACGCCACTGTCCAGCACCGTGACCTTCACGTTCGAACCGTCGTAGCCACGTTCCCAGGCGGCGGGCGCGCCGATCTGCGGTACGGACTGCTCAAGCTGCAGCTTCGTCAGCTCGTCCAGCCACACCTTCCCCACCCCGGCCAGCGGGCCGGTCGCCAGGGAGGCGGCGGACTTGCCGGTGTTCTTCTTCCGCACCTCTCGCCACCACTGGCCGTTACCCTTGATGGTCATCGAGCGGCCGTTGATGCTCGGCAGGACGGTCTTGGCGGTCGTACCGGTGGCGGTCGTCGCCGTCCGGGCCTTGGTCTTCCCGGTGTACGTGGTAATCACCGGGACCTCGCTGGTCTTGCCCTCGGCCGCCCAGTCGGCCAGCTTGGCGAGGTTGAAGAGCTCCCAGTCCAGCACGTCGGCACGGAGCAGCGACAACGCGTCTTCCGGAACGACGTAGACCTGGTCGTTTCTGGTGACGGTGTGAAAGAGAACCGACTCGTTCCCGGGCCGCGTCGCCGGCTCGATCTCGTGGACAACCGGCTTCCCGTCTGCGGTAAGACCGATCTGCACCTTGTCGCCGGTCACCAGCGTCAGTGACAGCTTTGTCTGAGTTCCAGCGGCAGCGCGGAGAAGGTTACTGTCGACCGAAGCGGACTGGATCTGGTTGAGGGCTGCAGGGGTGGAGGGGGCGGGGGTTGGGCCGGTGGCACTCGCCGAGGTCGTCGACATGACCACCCCGAGCATGGTGACGCCGGCGACCGCGGTGACCAATCGCTGTCCCAAATGCCTCATCGCCAGGCCTCCTGAGATGCCGTTCTTTCGGTTTCGCCGTGATGATGGCGTGGGGAATGCACGAGCGCCTCCTACTCGTCGCGACAAGGCAGTCCTTGCCGGATCAGACAGATACTCAGGCTTGGCAGGGACTGAGGCAACGGATGGACAGTGGCGTATTTCTTCCATGCCGCAAACCCGCCACAACAGTCGGCCAACCAACCGGCGGGGAAACACCGCGCCGCCTTGGCGATGCTGGTCGGGCGCGACGGAGTACCGCTTCACGATGCACGGCGAACTCCCCGGTGATACAAACCCCGAAGTATTCCCGGACAGGAAAAAAGCCGCCGACGTCCGCATGAAGCCCAAAGCCGTGAAATCATTGACCAGAAACTCAGATGGTTCTCTTCGAGGGTGTAGCGGACGGGGCCGCCGAAGCGGCCGCGGACAATGTGGGGTTGGCGTTGGCGGCGGTGGAAGAACCTGCCAGTCTCGGCTGCGAGTTGGGTCTGGTCGCGGGCCCGGCTGCTCATGGGCAGGCTGCGTTTGAGGTCGGCGTTGACGAGCTCGTCGGGGCTCAGCTCGGGCGCGTACGAGGGTAGGAAGTGCATCGCGATCCGGTCGGCTTGGTTGGCCGGCTACGCGCGGACCTTGCGGGATCGGTGTGCGGAGTGGTCATCCACCACGAGGTGGATCTTGCGGTTGAAATGGCCGAGGAGCCTGTCGAGGGAGCGGCACATGACCTCCGCGTCGAAGGTCTCGGTGAACACCATGAAGTGCATCCGTTCCTTCGTGCTGATCGCGGACATCGCGTTCACGGAGAACCAGTTGCCACTCCGCCGCACGATGGGAGTGCGGCCCTTCTCGCCCCAGGTACGGCGAGCTTTTCGGCGGCGGCCACTTCGAGCTGGGTGTCGAACTCCTTGGCCCAGGCGGCGTCGGGTTCGGCGTAGCCGGGGGTGGTGTGGTTGGCCGGGGTGCGGCGCCGAGGCGAGCCAGATTCGCCGCCGGCTCGTACCCTCCGGCAACTGGCGTGCAGATTCTGCCCCGGCACGGGCTCTGCTACGGAACGAGCAGGTAGAAGGGCTTTAAATTCCGCCCTTCTCCCAGTTCGTGGTCACGACCAGGATGGTGTCCTTCTGGACGCCCGCACTGGGGGTTAACGCCGGGCTCGACGTAAAACTGCCCCGGGTATCCGACCTTGGTCGAAGGCTCGACCAGTGTCTTCACCGGCCCGTCCGCACACAACACCCGCATCCGTGAGCTCGAAGAGCGCATCCCCGCGAGCGTAAAGAAATTCGTAGAACGTTGTTCCTCAGCACCCCTAAAGCGCGCTTACGTCCCTGACCGCTTTCGTAGGGTCCGAATTTTCCCGCGACGACCTTGGGTACTGACAATCGGTGGGCCGATCAAGGGAAGTAGGTCTCGAGGGTGCCGCGACGCCGGATATCGAGCGTCGCGCAGTGGAACGAGCCACCGAACGGCGCGTAGTGCAGCAGGTCGCACGGGATCGGCTCGAACCCCCATTTTTCAAGCGCGCGCAGCATGTTGGTGTGGTGCCGCTCCGCGATCACCCGCTTGTCGTCGATCACGAGAATGTTCATGCTGAGCCACTTCCCGCACATCGAGGTGATCTTGAGCAATCGCTCGTCGATCGGGTTGGGCTCAGGGGCGATCAGGATGTCCCACGAGCTCAGGATGTCGGGCAGGCGGTCGACGTCGACGTAGTCGGGATTGACCAGTGCCTTGCCGGGCGAGAGCGGAAGGAATGTCGTGTCGATGTGCATGGGCGTACGGCAGCGGCTCTCGATCTCGTGAATGCGATAGCCAGGTCCGAGATGACGGCGCAACCAGTCGATGCCCATTCGGTTGGTGACGTTACTCCGCATAACGAACAGGTCGCGTCCCGCGCGCACGAAGTCCGACGCATCGAACACCGGCTCGAACTCGGTGAGGATGTAGCGCATAGGCTCGCCAACCTCGGGGATACAGAAATCCGCTTCGAACAGTGCGTCAGTGAGCTGCGGCTTCGGTGCCGCAGTCCAGCGTGCGCCACGCCGGAAGTAGTCCTTGAGGATCGCACGATAGGAATGGGTCTCGAAATATCGGCACGGCCATGCCATCGGGGTCTCGATGATCTCATCGCCGATCACGAGCAGGCTGTCACGCGGACAGGTGTTGGAGAAACCGCGCGACGACCAGTCAGGGGTGCCGAAGCGTCGCCTGTGGTCGACCGCTTCCGGGCGTTTGACCGTGATACCGAGCGACCGCAACAGAGCAATGAACTGATCGAGCTCATACTGCGCCGGCTCGATCAGCATACGCGGATACTCGAAGCCGGCGGCAATCCCAAGCAACCGCGCCGCCCATGGGGGGACGTTGCAGGTCACGACCGGATGACTGGAGGGGATCGTCGCATCGTCGAGACGCCCAACGATGATCTCCTCCAGCGGGTCCCACTCGTTGTGTGAATTGACCGGCGAAACGAGAGGTTCCACAGCGTTGGCAGCAGTAGCCAGTGGCGCTGACATTACGCGCAGTCCACAGCCCACGTACAGGCATCGCTGTCTGCCACTGTCGTCAGAATGTCGGACCTCTGCACTACCGCCATTCTCAACCGCCTTCGATCGCAGAAGTCCGACTCGCCATAAACCCGCTCGTACCGTCTGACCACGCGCGCCGCAGCAGCCGCGCACAACACGCCCGCAGAACCCTCCAGGGCCAGCGCTGTGAGAGGTTCCTGAGCCATCGTGGGCAACCTTTCAGGTAGGCATCCGTTTCACACATGCCCGCTTTGCAGGCCATTTATCATCTTTGCCATTTTTTGCCTACCTGGCGGTGCGCCCGGACCGGAAGAGCTCCGGTGCGGGAGGCACGTTCAGGCCAAGACCTCGGCGAGTCCGCGCATCCACCACCGCAGCCACGAGAAACATCGACACCATACGGAGGACGCCCATACCGACCAGGAACGCGATCACGAAGCTGTCGTAGAACGCGAATCCTCGGCGCATCAGCGCCACAGCCGCACACAGCAGCGCGAGTGCCAGGGCGATCAGGCCCGCGACGCTCCCGGCGACGAAACGCGCCCGCGGTCCGCGCACCCCCGGGGTCACCCCCAGCAGGAGCGTGACCTCCACCAGCCCGACGAAGCGCATGATGTACACGTACGTCACCGGATGCAGCGTGCCGTGCACTTGGCGCTCGGTCGTGGCCGGCGGTGGTCACCCCGACGACAGCGGTCGAGTCCTCGCGGAGTACCAACGCCGGCTGCCCGTCGGCACCGCTCCCCTGGCCGGTCCTGCCCTCGTCGGACCCGGTAAGGGGTGCGCCACGGTATTGCGCCGCGTCGACCGCTACACGGAAGAGCGCTCAGTGCCCCGATAGTTGACCTTCACCTTGGGGGAAGCCACAGCATCAGTGGGGCCGGGCGATGTGCTCGGCATGAGGAGGGGCAAGCATGGGATTGCTGACCATCGGGACGTTCGCGAAGGCGTCCCGCCTGTCGCCGAAGGCGCTGCGTCTCTATGACGAGCTCGGGCTGCTGACCCCCGCTCGCGTCGACCCGGTGACCGGTTACCGCCTCTACGCACCGGAACAAGTGGATCAGGCCCGGTTGGTCGCCTGGCTCCGGCGCCTGGGGATGCCCCTGGCCCGCATCCAGCACGTCTGCACGCTGGAGGCAGGCCCGGCGGCCCAGGAGATCCGCGCGTTCTGGGCCCAGGTCGAAGCCGACACCGCCGCACGACGGAACCTGGCCACCTTCCTCATCGACCACCTGTCCTGGAAGGACCCAGCCATGTCCCCGACCGCAGAGCCCCTGGGAATTCGTTACGCCGCCCTTTCCGACACGGGCCTGGTCCGCGAGAGCAACCAGGACACCGCCTACGCCGGGTCCCGCCTGCTCGCCGTCGCCGACGGCTACGGCAGCGGAGGAGCCCCCGCGAGCGCGGCCGCCGTCGACGCGCTCAAGCACCTTGAAACGGACAGCATCCGGCCGGGCAATCTCCTCAACGTCCTCGAAGACGCCATCGAACAGGCCAAGCAGGCCGTGGACGGCGTCGCCAGGACCGGCTCTTCACCCGAAGAAGCCGGCACGACACTCACCGCGATGCTCTGGACCGGATCGCAGCTGGCCCTCGTCCACATCGGCGACTCCCGCGTCTATCTCCTGCGTGACGGAGAGCTGTTCCAGATCACGCACGACCACACCATGGTGCAGTCGATGGTCGACGAAGGACGCCTCACCCCGGGGGAAGCCGCCTCCCATCCCCAGCGGTCGCTGTTGATACGAGCCCTGGGTCAAGGAGCCGATGCCATCCCCGACATGCGTCTTCACGACGCCCAGCGGGAAGACCGATACCTGCTCTGCTCCGACGGTCTGTCGACCGTGGTGCCGACCGAAGAAATCCGACGGGTGCTCTCCGAAGGCAGGGAGCCCGAGCAGGCAGTCCGCGAACTAATCGCCCTCGCCAACGGCTCCGGCGGCCCCGACAACGTCAGCTGCGTGGTCGCCGACGTCATGGAGCTCCAGCAGTAGGAGCAAGCGGCATGCACTTCGAGTTGCACCAAGTCGCTCCCAGGAAATCTTCCGTGAAGCCGACAAGTACCGACTCACCCGACAAGCCAGGAGAGCCGAGCCGGCTCTCCGAGCCATGGTAGCCAGCACATCGCGACCGACTCCGCGGCGCCTGCTGGCTTGGCCCCGCAGGTGAACGACCGCGCTGCCTGCAGTTGAGCGGGCCACCAGCCGCCAGCCTGTTTCGCACAACCGTAGGCACCGCAGGTCGGAGCCTCACCCGGCCGACGGTTATCTGGGACAGGACATGTCCTGACGACTGGTGGGTGGTGGCCTCTGCCGCCCAGTCGGTGCCGGGTGACACGTCGACGAAAAAGAGAGGTGGAGCGTGGCGGCACGAACGGTTCGAGGAGGTGGTGACGTGCTCTGCTTCGGGTCAGCGGCCATGCTCTTGGTGATGGGCGCCGGCCGACCGTGCTGCCCGCGGCGTTCCTCATAGGCCTGCTCGCCAGGTCGCGCAACCGGAGGCCGCTCCCGCAGACCGGCCCGGCCCGGTCCATGTGGCCGGTCCCGTCTCGAGGCCCACGCACTGGGACAGCTCTACACGAAGGACACAGGTGGATCTTTCCGGGCGTCGACGTCACCGCCCACCGCGGCCGGGTGCTCGGCGTCCTCGGCCCCAACGGCCGCGGCAAGTCCACCCTGCTGCGTCTCCTCGCAAACCGGTCTCCGCGTCGGACCTGCGCAACCAGGCCCGGGTCTCCCGCAGCAGCCCCGTCTCCGGAATACAGATACGGATGTCGTCCGGGCCGAGCACCAGCACCGCGGCGTCGGCCAATACGCCGGGATCAATACTGGATTAATGCCGGCTCTCCAGCAGATCCTTGAGCTTCTCCAGGTCGGTCCGGACTCTGTCCTCGATCGCATGGACCTGGGCGAATCCCTTCGGGCCGCCGAAGGTCGCCCGCACGGTGTCCGGGTCGTACTCCAGCCGGACTTGCAGCTGGGTGTGCTTGTCGTCCAGCGGGTTCACGGAGAAGGCGGCTTTCAATTCCGGGCTGTCCACCGTCCAGTCCATCACCTGGCCCTTGCCACGATCGGCAATGCGAGTCTCGAAAGCCTGCTCGTCGTCCCCGATCCGGACGTCGAGATGGGCTCGGCTGCTGCCGTGCGCAGCGGCGCTCTTCACGCCCTCCATGAACATCGGGTACTCATCGATACGGTGCAGCTGCGCCCAGACCTCCTGCGCCGGGACATCGACGTTGACCTGTTCTTCGAGCCTGCTCATCGGGAGCCTCTCTTCCCGGCCCGGCCGCCCGGGCCATCCGTACCTCCAGCCTGCTCTACTGCCCGTCCCCCGGCCACCCAGCCCGGTTCCGGCGCTGCGTGTGATTCAGGATTCAGGGAGTTTCGCCGGACCAGTACCAGCGGTTTTGGTCGCTGGGGCGCGGGTCGTACATCGCCCTCCCGCCGGGGCCGAACCGTCCGAGCTCCGTCATCAGGGCGACGCCAGTGTCAATCCCGTCCTTCGCCCAGCCGGTGATGTCGAGCAGCAGTCCGTCCAGCTCCCCGCCGGTCAGGTCGACGCCCGGGGCGTGGCCGTATACGCGGCCGCGCAACATCCAGCCGCCACCGAAAATGCGGGCTTGCTCACCCATGGTCACCTTCGGCTTGCCCGGGTCAGGTCCGTCGGCGGAGCAGGCCGCGGAGCTCGCCCGGCTCCTGGCCGCGGTCACGTCACCCCGAGCCGCCGCCAGATCGGCCAGGACCTCCGGCAGAGCGAGGTCGTCGATCGCGGCGACGGGGAAGGCAGGCGGCTTCGCCCCGGCGGGCGAGGCCGGTCGGCGCGGGTTCGCCGACGAACATCCACCCCACGTCGTCAGCGAGATCCGGTAGATCCGCGCGGAGGCCGGCCCGGCGGGCGAATTCCAGATCCGGTGAACGGCCCCGCGCGGCTCCGTTCTCCACGTCGAGCCCGGTGACCAGGTGGACACGATCTCCCCTGGGCTGGCGGAACGACGATTCATGACGCGCCTCGAACCGGTGCCAGGACTACTCCGGTACGGGTGCCTCGCCGGATACCGCAACGCCTGCCTGGCGGAATTCGTTCAGGGCGGCAGCTGTTGTGTGCGGGGCAACCCCGACCGCGTAGTCGAGGCGTACGCGTGCGCGGAATCCTGACGCGACGGCATCCAGGGCGGTCGCGCGCACGCAGTGGTCCGTCGCAATGCCCACCACATCGACATCCTCGACCCCAGCAGCCAGTCCGCCAGGGATGTTCCCTCCGCGTCCGCGCCTTCGAAGCCGCTCTTGGAGGCACTGTGGGCGCCCTTGAAGAAAACGGCGTGCACCTTGCCATCCGTGACGACAGGTGCGAAGTGGGGATGGAATTCAGCGCCTTCGTTTCCTGCCACGCAGTGGACGGGGAAGCTGTCCTGGAAGTCCGGGGTCTCGGAGAAATGGCTGCCCGGATCGATGTGATGATCCCGGGTGGCCACAACATACTGGTAGTCACCCGCCGCGCTCTGCTCAACCAGTTCCGCGATCGCCGAGGCGATCCGCGCGCCTCCCGCGACGGGAACGCTGCCTCCTTCGCAGAAGTCGTTCTGCACATCCACGACGATCAAGCCTCGGCTCATCACGAACACCCTTCAGAGCTATGGAACACAGGAAAGAACCGCTTCGGAAACCTGAATCAGCCCGAGGTGCGGGCACCGGTGACGCCGGGCACCCGGGACGGAGTCTGCGCTACGCGACCGGGGTGTACGACACGACGGTGTCCGCGGTCCGTCAGCAACAACCACAACACCGTTGCGTTAGCGCCGTGGGCGGCTATTGAGGCCGTGGGTGAAGAATGCGACGGTGGTGTGGACGGTGTAGTTCTGGGCCTTCTGAGGG
>NZ_JBVHDS010000048.1:0-13289 GCF_055563255.1 Streptomyces sp. NPDC002958
GCCCGTCGAGTACGAAGCCAACTACTACATGGAATCAACGAAACCCCAGGTCACAACCACAATCTGAGATCTCTACCGAACCCGGGGCGGTTCAGGCTTTGACCGGGACGACTTCCACATCGACTTCGACCGCCGACAGGTCACCTGCCCCCGAGGCCAGGTCAGCCAGGGCTGGCACGGCCCCTACCCGACCTCCTCGCCCACCGCGGCACCCCTGATCGTGGCGCGGTTCACCAAGAGCCAGTGTCAGCCATGCCCTGACCGCCCTCGGTGCACCAGTTCCCGCGAGAGCGCCCGGAACGTGGGCTTTCCCCCGCGAGAACTCCGCGACCTGCAAGTCCGCGTCCGCAGCGAACAGCAGACACCCGAGTGGAAGGCCCGCTACGCGGTCCGCTCCGGAGTGGAGGGGACCATCAACGAGTTCGCCCACGGACACGGCATGCGCCACTGCCGCTACCGAGGACGGTCGAAAACCCACCTGCAGCACGTACTCACGGCCATCGCTGTGAACATCGAACGCCTCAGTGGCCGATCAGTGACCGCGGAAGCCTCTCCACCGAGACCGCCGACCGCCTTCCAGACCTTCCTGGACCAGAACCAGATCCCTCGACCGAAGTCCTGGCGAACCCTCGGCAGCTGAGCCCGACCACCCAAGATCCCCGACAGAGTCAAGCTTAGGTGAGGACCGGCGGTGTGAGATGCCACTGTTGGCATATGCGTGCAGTCAACTGATGGAAGAGCTTCCATGGTTGTCCGATATACCGGAGTGCAGCTCAAACGCCAGAACGGAGATGGCTATGGACAGCGAGCGCGGCCCGAAAGGGGGGCGCACGCTGGCCAGCAAGCTGGAGCACTTGTTCGAGACGGTCATTCCACCCGGACGTGGGCCGTACGGCACAGAGGAAGTAGCCCAGGCCATCACGGCAAGCGGGGCGTCGATCTCCGGCAGCTATGTCTGGCTGCTGCGTAAAGGCCAGCGGGACAACCCCACAATGCGGCATCTGCAGGGGATTGTCGGCGGTCTTCGTCCAACGGCGCCTCGGCGGCGGTGAACTGGCGTCTGTTCCTGCCCGAGAGCTGGGATCCCGCCTCGCCGAAGGCCGACCCGGTCAAAGTGGCCCGCCGTGACAAGTGCGCCATCCCTGCCCAGGTGGGCCATGTCGAGAAGTGGCAGCTGGCCCTCGACATGATCGATGAGACGCGGTCCTGGGGCATCGAGGTGCCCCAGGTCATCGCCGACGGCGGCTACGGGGACACCGCCGCCTTCCGGCTCGGCCTGGAAGAACGCGGTCTCGAGTACGTGGTGGGCATCTCGACCACGACCACCGCGCAACCCGAGGACGCACAGCCGTGCACCCCGGCCTGCCCCGGCCGGGGCAGACGGCCGGTTCCCGCCTACCCCGAACCGGCCCAGAAGGTGAAGAACCTGGTCATCGCGGCCGGTAAATCCTCCGCGCGGCCGGTGCAGTGGAGGCAGGGATCACGGCCGGGCAGCGGCCGAAGCGGGCACAAGCGCATGTACTCGCGCTTCGTGGCCCTGCGGATCCGGCCCGCCGGACGCGAGATCCGCAAAGCCACGGCCGGCACAGCGTTTCCCGCGCGCTGGCTGCTGGCCGAATGGCCCGCCGACCAGGACGAGCCCGTGCAGTTCTGGCTCTCCAACCTGCCCGAGACCACCCCGCTGCCCGTCCTCGTGCGCACCGCGAAGCTCCGCTGGCGCATCGAGAACGACTACCGCGAGATGAAACAGACACTGGGCCTGGCCCACTTCGAAGGCCGGACCTGGCAAGGCTGGCACCACCACGTCACCCTCGTCTCGGTCGCCCACGCCTTCTGCACCCTGCAGCGACTGAGCCGATCCCCAAAAGAGACGGCGTCGGCCTGAGCCTCTACCGAGTCGTTCGCGAACTGCAGCTACTCCTCGTGATCTGGACCGGCGCCTGCCCCACCTGTCACCGCGACATGCCAGACCCCGCACCAACATGACCAAGCACTACTAGTCAGTCACTGGCTATCGCGATGCCGACAGGCAGCCCCTGCGGACTGTGGGTGTCCACCCAATGCGGCGGACATGAATGGGCGTTTCCCCTTGATCGTGGACACCCTGATCATTGGATCGTGAAGATCCATAGGACAGGAGTTCGCGTTGGGGACATCGAAGTACTCGCCTGAGTTCAGGGCCGATGCCGTCGCGCTGTACCACGCCAGTCCGGGTGGGACGTATGCGTCGGTGGCCAAGGACGTGGGCGTCAACCACGAGACGCTGCGCACGTGGGTGCGGGACGCCGAGCAGGCCGCCCGGCCCGGGGCCGTGGAGGCCACCGCGATGGAGAAGGAGAACCGGCAGCTGCGGGCACGGGTGAAGGAACTCGAGCTTGAGCGGGAGATCCTGCGGAGGGCCGCGAAGTATTTTGCGGCGGAGACCAGCTGGTGAGCAGCCGTTTCCAGTTCGTCGACGATCACCGTGGCGCCTTCGGCGTCAAGCGGCTGTGCCGGATGCTGCATGTCTCGCGTTCCGGCTTCTACCGGTCGGTGGCTGGCCGGCGCGGACGCGCGGGCTGCCCGGGCCCAGGCAGATGCAGAGCTCGCCGAACGTATCGCTGAGATCCACCGGGAATCGGACGGCACCTACGGGGTCCCGCGCGTCACCGCCGAGCTGAAGGACACCGGGAGGCGGGTCAATCACAAGCGCGTCGAGCGCGTCATGCGCACGTTCCGCATCGTCGGGCTGCACCTGTGCAAGAAGGTCCGCACCACCATTCCCGAGCCATCGGCGACGCCGGTGCCAGACCTGCTGCGGCGCGACTTCACCGCCCAGGCGCCGAACACCAAGTACGTGGGCGACATAACCTATCTCCCGATCGGAGGCGGCCGATTCCTCTATCTGGCAACGGTGTTGGACCTGCACTCGAAGCGGCTGGCGGGCTGGTCGATCGCCGACCACATGCGCACGGAGCTGGTCACCGACGCACTCAGGGCCGCAGCAGCGGCCCGCGGCGCCGACGGCCTGCACGGGGCGATTTTCCACAGCGACAACGGAGCCCAGTACGCGTCGAGGGAGTTCGCCCAGGTCTGCTCGGAACTCGGCGTGACCAGATCACGCGGCGCGGCGGGCACGAGCGCGGACAACGCCACCGCGGAGAGTCTGAACGCGACCATGAAACGCGAGACGCTCCAGGGACGGAAATGGTGGGACGGGGCCCGTGAGGCCCGCCTCGCGGTCTTCCGATGGGCAACCCGCTACAACACCCGCCGACGGCACTCCCGCCTCGACCAGATCAGCCCGATCGCCTACGAACAACGATCAACTACGCTGGCCACCGCCGCATGACAACCGGTGTCCACGATCAAGGGGGAAAGCCCCTGCCCCTGTCAACGAGCTTGCGGAGCATTGCGGATCTCCTGGGTCGTTGGAGGCAAGTCAGCGTCCGGGTGGTACTCGAAATGCCACCACTCGTTGTCGTAGATGCGGTAGAGGTCGTAGCGGGCACCGTGTTCCTCGAGCCAGCGCGCGCCTTCGTACGGGCGCACATCCAGCGCGGTGCCCTTGACGTGCCTGGATTCCGCCGGTGGCAGCACGAGCATCCGGGCCGCGGCCAGTGAGCCGACGCGGCGCACCTCCTGGTCGAACAACCGTTGCTGGACGAGGGGATCGCGGTATCCCGAGGTGAGGCCGATGAGTTGCCCGTGGCGCCAGAGAGCCCCGGCGCGTGCGGCGGTGAACGCCGCCCTGGCACCGTCGGTGAGCCCGGTGAGATCCTCGGCAGGAAAACGGATCCCCAACGCCCAGTCGCAGGCCAGTTCACGGGCGCGGCCGGGATTGCGGACGAACGCAACCGGGAGCAGGAGCACGGCGAGCACCACCGCAAGTACGGCGAACAGCCGGTCACGGGGCCGAGGCGGGATAATGTGTGGTTCGTTCATACCTCCAGTCGAGGGGGCATGACGTTGTCAGCCCGTATCCAGTTTTCGATATGCCGACGATATGCACCGGCTCGTAGCATGAGGCCATGCGTGTTTTAGTCGTTGAGGACGAGCCATACATGGCAGAGGCCATCCGCGATGGGCTGCGCCTGGAGGCGATCGCGGCCGACATCGCCGGGGACGGTGATACCGCTCTGGAACTGCTGAGCATCAACACTTACGCCATCGCCGTCCTCGACCGGGACATCCCCGGACCTACCGGTGACGAGATCGCCCAACGCATCGTTGCCTCCGGCGGCGGCATGCCGATCCTCATGCTGACCGCTGCCGACCGGCTCGACGACAAGGCCAGCGGGTTCGAGCTCGGCGCTGACGACTACCTCACCAAGCCCTTCGAACTCCGAGAACTCGTGCTCAGGCTCAGAGCACTCGACCGCAGGAGCGCCCACAACAGACCACCTGTGCGAGAGATCGCAGGCTTGCGTGTGGATCCGTTCCGCCGCGAGGTCTACCGCGAAGGCCGCTACATCGCGCTCACCAGGAAGCAGTTCGCTACGCTCGAAGTCCTCGTCGCTGCCGAAGGCGGTGTCATCAGCGCAGAAGAGTTGCTGGAGCGAGCGTGGGATGGGAACGCAGATCCGTTCACCAACGCGGTGCGCATCACGGTCTCGGCCTTGCGTAAACGCCTCGGCGAGCCCTGGCTGATCACCACCGTGGCCGGGGTCGGCTACCGCATCGACACAGGACCGAACGCCGATGACCAGGAAGCGGAGCGTGGATAGGCGTCAAGGGTTGAGTGTCCGCCTCAAGCTCACCCTCAGCTACGCCGCATTCCTCGAGATCGCGGGCGCCCTGCTGCTCGCCGCCGTGTGGATGTTTCTTCTGCGAGGAAGGTCGGACAGCCTGAGCGTCCCTGATCGGACCGACTTCCTACGCGTCTTCGACCCAAGCAATTTTGGACCGGTCGTCTTCATCCCGGCGGGAATCCTACTGCTGGCGTTCCTGCTGATGTTCGGTCTCGTGGGCGGGTGGATTCTGGCCGGCCGGATGCTCACCCCGCTGATTCGCATCACCGACGCCACACGCAGGGTGGCGAACAATGGACCGCTCTCCCACCGGATCCGCCTACCGGGTCGCCGAGATGAGTTCCGCGAACTCGCCGACTCCTTCGACGTCATGCTCGCGCAGCTCGAAGCCCACGTCGCCGAACAGCAGCGATTCGCGGCCAATGCCTCTCATGAACTGCGCACTCCGCTGGCGGTCACTCAGGCGCTTCTCGACGTGGCCCGCAACGATCCGAACCGCGACACCGACGAGCTTGTCGAGCGCCTCCGCGTGATCAACACCCGGGCCATCGAACTCACTGAAGCATTGCTCCTGCTCAGCCGCGCCAACCAGCGGTCATTCACCAGGGAACACGTCGACCTGTCCCTCATGGCGGAAGAAGCCACGGAAACGCTCCTCCCTTTGGCGGAAAAGCATGGCGTCACCATCGAAACCACCGGCGAAATGAGCATCACCATCGGCTCTCAGGCGCTCCTGCTGCAGATGACCACGAACCTGCTGCACAACGCGATCGGCCACAACCTGCCTGAACAGGGCATCGTATGGGTGAATACCAGCGTCCACCCCAACTCTGTTGTGCTCGTTGTCGAGAACACCGGCGAGAAGCTCACCTCAGAGCTGGCGTCGACGCTCACCGAGCCATTCCAGCGCGGCACCGAACGCTTGCACTCCGACCACGCAGGTGTCGGCCTCGGCCTGGCAATCGTCAAAAGCATCACCCGAGCACACGACGGAACCCTCACCCTCACCCCCCGCCCCGCTGGCGGGCTCCGCGTCACGGTGCGACTGCCCGCCGCGTCAGCGCACACACAAACAGATGGCGATCAGGCCTGACGAAGGGGCCTTGACCAGGGCCCCTCCCCATGCTGGCCCGCATGCTGTACGAGCGGGGTCTGCAGAACTCCCGCCTGGGGCGGCTGTCCCTGGTCGCCGCGTCGATCGACGACGCGGGGGCCTGGTGCTTCCTGGCCATGTTGACGGCCGTGCACACCGGTTCCGGGGCCGCGGGCGCTCTGCCCATGATCGGTTACAGCATCCTGTTCACCGCCGTGATGCTGCTCGGAGTGTCCCGGCTGCTGCGGCCGCTGGCGCGGCACGTCGGCCGGCAGGGCACGCTGAGCCCCGGCGTGATGTACGTCGTCGTCATCGTCCCGATCGTCTGCGGATACCTCACCGACCTGATCGGGATCTACGCGGTCTTCGGCGGCTTCATCGCCGGCCTGGCCATGCCCCGTGACCCGCAGTTCCGCCCAGCGCTGCACAGCCGGATGATGGACACCGTCTCCACGCTACTGCTGCCCATCTTCTTCGCCCTGTCCGGCCTCACCACCGACCTGCAGGGCATCTCGGCCGACACCCTGCTGTTCGGCGTCGCCGCGCTCCTGGCGGGATTCGCGGGCAAGTACTTCGGCAGCGCCCTGGCCATGAAGACACTTCGCTTCAGTTGGCGCGAGGCCTTCGCTGTGGGAGGACTGATGAACGCCCGCGGCATGATGATCCTCATCTTCATCAACATCGGCTTGGCGCAGGGCCTGATCACCAAGCCGGTCTTCTCCGTTCTCGTCGTGGTCGCCGTTGTCACGAGCGCCACGGCCCTGCCGCTGTACCGCCGGGCGCTCCCGGAACACCTGGAGATGCAACTCGGCAGCGGAGTGCCCACTCCGGCGCCGGCACCACGCCCCCTCACGACGACCGACATGCACTGATTTGCAAGCACCCGCCGGAGGCCCAGACCCATGGTCGGGCCGAGGACATCCCGGTGGACCCACCTCGTGCGCTGCGCACCACGGTGGCCACCGAGAAGGGGCTGCCAGCGGTGTACGTGGCGCATCTGGGTCCGTGAGGGGGATACGCAGGGGCGACTTCTGGACGGACTCGCGGGACGCCGGTGCGACGAAGCTCGCCAAGGCCGTCGCCGCCGAGCGCAGCGAGCGGGTGCGGGTGCTCGGTGGCTTCAACGGCACCATGGACGACCGGGTCGACGGCCTCACCTCGCGGCTGCGCTCGGTCCTGGACGTGGCCGGGGACGGGTTCGGCTTCAGCTGGCCGGCGAGGCGGCGCGGATCGACCAAACCCTGGTCCGCGGCGTGGAGCCGCCGGCCGGTGGTGGCCAGAATCAGATGGTTAGCCGCCGGGTGGTGACATATCGTCGGCATATCGAGAATCGCATACGCCCGGGCAACACTCCACTACATTGACTGGCGGCATGTCCTTCAACCCCTCCAGCGAACTCATGCGAACTGCAGCCGGGAATCCGGTCGTCAGGCCGATCAGCGACGCCGAGCATGTGGCGTTCGTGCGGGCCCAGCGGTCGGTCAGCTTTCTGCAGACCCCGGCGTGGGGCCGCGTCAAGACCGAGTGGCGCAGCGAGTCCCTCGGCTGGTTCCTGGGTCGGCGCCTGGTTGGTGCTGGGCTCGTACTGCACCGCCCGGTGCCGCGGCTCGACCGCTTCACGCTGGCGTATCTGCCCGAGGGCCCGGTCATCGACTGGAGCGGCGAGATCGGTGCTTGGCTCGATCCGCTGGCGGCCCATCTCAAGGCCCAGGGCGCGTTCGCGATCCGGCTCGGCCCGCCGGTGCGCACACACACCTGGAGCGCCGCCCAGGTCAAGGAGGGCATCGCCGACCCGGGCAGCAAGCGGCTCACCGACATCTCCGGCCACTGGTCCGACCCGGTCGGTGCCCGCGTGGGCAGCAGGCTCCGGGAGGCCGGCTGGCTGTCGCAGAGCCCGGAGGACGGGTTCGGGGTCGGGCATCCACAGTTCAAGTACGAGATCCCGATGGCAGGCAGGACCGAGGACGAGCTGCTCAAGGGCATGAACCAGCAGTGGCGCCGCAACATCAAGAAGGCGGCCAAGGAGGGCGTCGAGGTCACGGTCAGCGACAGGGGCGCGGAAGACCTCAAGGCGTTTCACGACCTCTACGTCCACACCGCCGAGCGCGACCACTTCACACCCCGGCCGCTGCGCTACTTCGAGACCATGTTCGCGGCGCTGAGTGCCGAGGACCCCGAGCGGATCAAGCTCTATATGGCCCGCCACCAGGGCGACTTGGCCGCCGCCACTGTCCTGGTCCGCGTCGGCGCCCACGCTGTGTACGCCTATGGCGCCTCCTCCACCGCGAAGCGCGAGGTGCGTGGTTCCAACGCCTGCCAGTGGGCGATGATCCGCGACTCGCTCGCGGCCGGATGCGACGTCTACGACCTGCGCGGCATCACCCCCACCCTCGACGCCGACGACCCGCACGTCGGCCTTGTCCAGTTCAAAGTCGGCACCGGCGGCCAGGCGATGCGGTACGTCGGCGAGTGGGACCTGCCGCTGCGGCCGATGGTTTACCGGGCCTTCGGCCTCTATATGAGGCGGCGCGGACGCTGAACCGCACAGCCGACTACGCGAGCGCGGCGGGGACTTCGTCGCGGCGTGCCGCAGGAAGCCTTGACCAGCACACATTCGCCTGCGGCAAGGTGGCCGCGCAGCCAGTCGACAGCCGCCACCACGCCGGCCCGGGAGACGGGGAGTCGTAGGAGTCGTTGAC
The DNA here is from genome assembly GCF_055563255.1 of Streptomyces sp. NPDC002958. Taxonomy (NCBI): domain Bacteria; kingdom Bacillati; phylum Actinomycetota; class Actinomycetes; order Kitasatosporales; family Streptomycetaceae; genus Streptomyces; species Streptomyces sp. NPDC002958. The sequence goes on from NZ_JBVHDS010000048.1 coordinate 8,523, forward strand.
CAGCATCGCGCCGCCGCGGCCACATCGAGGGGGAGCTCTGCCGCGAGTGCTGCCGCCGTGGCAGCAGCCGCGTTGAGTGCCTGGTGCGCGCCCACGAGCGGCAGCCCGACGCGAGCCGAGGTGGCAGCGGTCCGCAGCGTGAAGGACGTGTGGGTGGGTGGGGTGGTGTCAGCGGGTTGGGTGTCACCAGGGCTGATACAGGGGAACAGTGTGCTGAGCTGTCCTTTTCTGGCCTGGTACCCATAGATCCTGGCTGTCATGGAGTGACTAAATGGCTGTCATGTGCTGCGTGTTGCGTGTAGCACAGCTGGTCGGTGGCTGACGTGTAGATGCTCATTCCTGTGCACGGTGTGGGGGCACCGGGGTGTGCTGGTGGGCATGACTGCTCAGCCGTCGTTGTCTGCGGCCCCCCGCCCGAGGGAGCGTTCGGGTGCGGGGCGTGCTGCCGCCCAGGCCATGTCGCTCGCGTCGCCTTCGCAGGACAAAGGACTGGTACGCCGGGTGGTGGTACGTCGGCTTCTCGCGCTGGACGAGGCCGGCACGCTGGAATCGGTCCACGTCAGGATCGCGGCCCAGACGGCCGGAGTGTCCGTACGCACGGCCTGGCGTTGGCTCGCGAGGGCTCGCAAGGGCCAGACCGAGCCGGCCTACCGGCGTGGAGGGTTCCTGCTGGACGACACGCTGTGGGCCCGGCTCGAGGAACTGGACGGGAACGTCTCCGAGTTGCACCGGCAGCTGTCCCAAGCCGGTGACGACTCTGCCTTGCCCGGGCCGCTGCCTTCGCTGGCGACCATGCACCGGGCGGTACGCGAGGAACGCCGGGCGGGCCGGGTCTTTCAGAGCACGCGCCCCGGGAAACGGCACGTGGATCCCGACCGCTATGACCGGGCCCTGGCCGAGCTGGCTCTGCCGGGAACGGTCGATGAGACCGGTCAGGCCCCGCCCGTCTCCGGCGTGGAACAGGCCGACGCGACGGTTACCGCCCCCGTGACCCGGCCCGCGTCGCCGGGGGATGGCGTCCGTCTGTACGTGCCGGGCGCGCATGTGGTCTCCACCCGGCAACTCGGCACGGTCACCGAGGCGATCGCCCATACCGTGGCCGCGCACGGGGTCGTGTGCGTGTACGGGGATACCGGACACGGCAAGACGGTCGCGGTCCATCAAGCACTGCGCCTGCTGCCGCACCGCGTTCCGGTGCACCATGCGCTGGTCGCGGTGAAACCGGCGCTGCCGCAGCTGCGGGCCGCGCTGCTCACCGCGTTCGGCTTGCCCGCCACCGCCTTGACGAACCGCACGGACGCGGCGGACCGCGCGCTGTTCGAAGCATTCCAGGCTCCGAGCGTGCTGGTCATCGACGATGTCCAGCGCATCGCCGCCCCCGAGCTGGACTACCTGCGTCTGCTCGCCGACGCCCCCACCACCCAGACCTCACTCGTGCTCTGCGGTGCCGGCGCCGAGCGCACCCTGGCACGCGCTCCCGCTCTGGCCTCACGGGTACTGACCTGGCAACACGTGCCACGCCTCGAAACCGCTCAAGTCCCGGGCGTGCTCCGCCTGTTCCACCCCTTGTGGGACACCGCGACCCACATCGATCTGCTGCATACGGACGAGACGTGCGCACACGGCAACTTCCGCACCTGGGCGAAGATCACCTCCCACGCGTACGCTGCCCTGGACCGCCACCCCGAGCACACGGTCGATGCCGCGCCCGCGCCGGTGAGTCCTACACCCGGTGGGGCAGCAGCGACCCCAAGGAGCAAGCTGAACCTGGTACAGCCACACAGCAACCGAGATCACCGTGCTCCATCACCTGGCCCATCAGGCCCCGCTCACCTACGGCTCGCCGCCGCTCGCCTCTGTGATCACGCTCTTCACTGGGAACACCGCACCCAGTACCCCGCGCCGGTGCATTTCGGCATCCAGATGGACAAGAACCACCCCGAGTACCGCCGCACCGTCGACAACGCCGACGGCGACGACGTGGCAGAGACCTGAGCCCAGAGCAAGGCTCAGCTGTGCGACCGCGCCTCTGGGCAGCCTCTCCCACATCAGGCTTTCTGAAGGCGGAACTGTCACGCCCACTGCACCCCGACCTCCCCAGGCTGCCTCGTGGGCACCGGACCCTGACCAGCTGACACGATCAGGCCGACATCACACATTCAAGTTCAGTAGTCAGGAAGCGGCATCAATTTCGCGTGGGGATTCAGCGCGTAGCCTAATCGATTCTGGTCCATGTGCTCCCATCGAATGCGATTACATCCTTGGGGCCGATGGACCATAGGGTGTCTGGTGTCGAAGATAGCGCATAGAATGTTTCAGCTGCAGTGCCCGAAACGGCAATGGGTGATATAGAGTTTCTCAGCAGCTTGTAGATACCTCTCATGGAGGACAAATAAAGCGCTTCTTGAAACCAGGTAACTGACCAGAAATCATCGGCAATATCATTGTCTATGACTTCCCATTGTTCATTTCTTCCTCGGATGATCAAGCCGTTCCGCCCGCACCCATAAACCAATCCATCGGTGCCCGTTGTCAATGAAACCAGGATTTGATTGGTTGGGCTCACTATGCTGCGCCATTTGTCGCCATCAAACATGACCAACTCGCCGTCCCATCCTGCGGCATACATTTCCTTGAATGAGAAGGCGGTCACCGCTTCGTAGCCGAGCCCCGCAGTTTCTGCAGGGGCTAGACCAACTTCCAGAGTCGACCATGCTCCGCCGGGCCGACGAAGATAAACTTGTCTGTCCATACCGACTACTACAATCGAACCTGCAACACATATCCCGCCTCTTAATGGGCCTCTGTTGGCGAGGTTGCTTCCAGAAGAAGAAATTAACTCCTCCGTGAGCGTACCGGAGGGGGAGACTACAATGCAGTTTCCATATTCACCGACGGCGACGATGTCGCCTTGATCCTGATCGATCCCCAGGAATTTCGTATAAATCAATTTGCGACCAAGCGGCTTGAGTTTTGACCCATCCCAGCCTATGAAAATGGAATTGGCCAAATTGCGGGCGTTCGTCTCGTCGATGGAGATGGCCAAGACCCCGCTGCTCTTGGCGAAAACGCTCCCCGCTACATAAGAGCCGATATCGGAATATTTTCCCCCCATTTCAATATTCCTTAAGTGGTCATCGTGCCGCTATGACTTTGAGGTTTCTCTCTAGTATCTGTTCTTCGGCCTCTTGAAACATGGCTTCTCAGGTGAAGAAGAGTAGCGGGGCATACCCGTGTGTCCGCGTCGGGGTGGTGGCAGCGGGGCGGTCTCGCAGGTCGGGGCGGTGCTGCTGGTCGAGACGGTCCGCAAGTCCGGTCTGGACACCGCAATATCGGAAGCCTTGAGCCGTGGCACAATCTGCGGGCGGTGCACGACCCGGGGAAGGTCCTGCTGGATGTCGCGCGCGCGACGGCCCTCGGTGGGACTGCCTTGCCGATGTCGCCATGCTGCGGGCCGAGCCCGAGGTGTTCGGCTTGGTGGTGTCCGACTCGACGGTCTCCCGTCTGATCGACGCCCTTGCCGCAGCCGGTCCCGAAGCACTGGCCGCGGTTCGGACGGCACGGGCCGAAGTACGGTCGCGGGTATGGGAGTTGGCCGGTTCGGACAGTCCGGCCGCCGACGGATCGGTGATCGTGGACATCGACGGTGTGCTTGGGCTGGCGCACTCCGAGAAACAGGACGCCACCGCGACCTGGAAGAAGACCTTCGGCCATCATCCGCTTGTGGCGTTCGTCGAGCACGGCCAGGCCGGCGCCGGGGAACCAGTGGCCACGGTGCTGCGGCCCGGCAATGCGGGTTCCAACACCGCGAGTGATCACATCATCGCCACCCGGCTCGCTCTGGCCCAACTACCCAAACACCTGCGGCGGGGACGTCGGACACTGATCCGCACCGACTCCGCCGGCGGCACCCACGCCTTCCTCGACTGGCTGTCCAGGCCCGGCCGGTGGCTGTCGTACTCCGTTGGCATGACCATCACCGACGCCATCCACCAGGCCGTCCTGAAGATCCCGAAGAAAGCGTGGACGCCGGCCTACGACTCCGGCGGCATCGAGCGGCCCGGGGCCTGGGTCGCAGAGAGCACCGACATTCCCGACCTCTCCTCCTGGCCGAAGGGCATGCGGCTGATCGTCCGCAAGGAACGGCCCGTGCGCCGTGAGGCGCTGTTGATTCGAACGGAGGTGAAAGGCCTTCGTCGCTGATCCTGTCGCAGCAGGACGGTGGAGCTGAGGGCAGCTGATCCGGGTGGTGCCGGTGAAGGCGGGAAGCAGCCCTGACAAAGCCGGGACGTCCCAGCACTGCCAGATGGTGCGGGTCCGGCAAGCTTAACGGAAAGGAGTACGAGAGGAACCGGCGTCTACGTCCCTTCATCTTGCACTGGCTCAAATCTGGTGGATATGGGCCGGGGGCGGCGCGCACCCACCGGATATCGGCGGGTAACTCCTGGGTCGGATAGGACGGCTGGCCGGGAGACCACGATGAAATGCTGCGGGGTAGTCGTGGTGATGCCGCAGGGGCAGAGTCGGGCTTCTCCTCCGTCGAGCGAATCACAGTGAACACGAGAACCATCCAGGTCTTGCCACCTGGCCGGGCCGCCAGCCCGGTCGGGTGGCTGAGCGCACCGACCGCTGACCGGGCCGGGATGGGGCGGAGCCGTCGTAGTACTCGGAGCCGGGGGTGCGACACGAGGTCGCACGAGTTGAGTGAGCTTCACTGAAGGAGGTTCGGCAGATGCCGAAGGTGTAGTTACGGATCAGTGTTCGAGG
>NZ_JBVHDS010000049.1:0-12972 GCF_055563255.1 Streptomyces sp. NPDC002958
CTTGTACGACGGCGACGCGGACGACACGAACGAATCCCTCCCCGGCGCGACCAACCAGAAGATCATCCCACCCGGCCAGTCAACGTGACAGTGCCTCGTCAACGGCAGACCGATGTGCCGCATCAGCGCCGGAGCACTCACCGACTACTGGGTCTGGGCCGGCGACGTCGTCACCGACGGACGCTGAGCCCTTTCCCACCTGGCGGTGAGCCGGGCCGGTCGACACACGCGGGGCTTCAGTGAACGACGAAGCTCCTGGTGGACGGGTTCACGACCAAGGTCACCCGTGTCCACCAGGAGCTTCGCGCCGTGTTGTCGATCGGTCACCGCAGGGACGACAGTGGTAATCGTGTCAGGAACGGCGTGAAGACCGCCATCTTCGACGAGCGTAACCGGCTGTTGTCCGACGGGGACTACACCTATGACCACACTGCGGGTGCCGATAAATCATCCGCCCAGGTCGCAACCTTGATCGCCGATCTCCGGCCATGCCGCAGGGTTTCGGCGTAGTCGGCGGGCGTCCGTTTCGTGATCCTGGGCGCGAACCACCAGCAGTCGCCGCTCGGCGTCTTCACCACGACCCCCGGGTCTCTGACCAACGACTTCTTCGTCAACCTGCTCGACCTGGGCACGACGTGAACGACGACGTCCGAGGACGCGAACACGTTCGAAGGTCGCGACGCCGCCACCGGCGAGGTCAAGTGGACCGGCAGCCGTGCCGACCTCGTCTTCGGGTCGAACTCCGAGCTGCGCGCGCTCGCGGAGGTCTACGCGAGCGACGACGCGAAGGGGAAGTTCGTGAACGACTTCGTCGCGGCGTGGAACAGGGTGATGAACCTCGACCGGTTCGATCTCGCCTGACCATGACGTCCAGGTCGGCCTGCGCCGACCAACCTGGACGTCCTCAGTTGACCAGGAGAGCCCGATTTCGCCGGTCATCCAGGGTTGGTTGGTGAATGGTTCAGGTCCCCCCTCCGAATCGAACCCCAACAGCCCTGGACCCGCTCCGGTCCCCCATCACGACCCGAGCCCTACCGCCGCCAACCGCGCCCTACCGCCACCCGTCAGCAGTAATGCGACACCCAGGACCGGTACCGACCTCGCGGCGGACGAACTCCGCGAGCAGCCATGCGTACAGGTCCACGCGGCGTATGTCGCGGTCGCCCAGCCGTCGCAGCGGATTGCCGACCGCGTCGTACAGCGCCAGCATGAGCAGCAACAGCGAGTGGCGCGCCGGCTCCCGGTGCGGGTGCACGATCTCCCAGGTGAGCGGTTCTACGCCCTGAACAGCGAAGTGGCGCCGGTTCGTGGCCGCCCAAACCTCGATCGATCACTCGGGAAGGTACGCCCTTCGCTTCCAGCCCGAGGCCGATCCACAGGACTTGAGCATTTCTCGCCTTGATCCCGCGTTGGCGCAGGTGGCGCGCGGTTGCCCGTTGACGTTGCGGCAGGCTTGCGACAAGATCCCGCCTGTGTCCGAAACGGAACCAGCCTCCGACGTGGTCAGTCTGCGCGCTCTCGCTCATCCACTGAGACTTCGCCTGCTGTCACTTCGCACTGGCCGTGCGAGGAGCTCCGCCGGGACAGCCCGAGACCTCGGCGAATTGCAAGCCGATGTCAGCTACCACCTGCGTCGACTCCATGCTGCGGGCTTACCGGAACTCGCAAGGAGACGGTGAGAGGTGGCAGGGCTCAGCTGATGTGCAGCTGCGTACAGAGAAAAGTGAGAAAGATGATCAAGCGTCGAATAGCCCTCGCGACAGGCGTCGCTGCCCTCCTGGTCGGCTGCGGAACCACTGCCACGCCCGCCACCAGCGCCGGCACGACCATCCGTGTCCAGGTCTCGGGCGAGCCGGGTGAGACTGCCGGATACAGCGCGATAGCGAAGGCCTACGAGCAGAGCCATCCCGGGACGAAGGTGCAACTCGTGCCCGTCGCGGAGAAATCCGATCACCTCACCCGCCTGTCGACGGCGTTCGCCGGCGGCAACCCGCCGGACGTCTTCCTGATCAACTACCGGGAGTACGCCCAGTTCGCGGCCCGCGGTGCCATCGAACCGATCGGCCCTCGCCTGGCCGGCCTCGGCGTGGACACAGCGGACTACTACGAGCAGCCGATCAGCGCGTTCACGTACGACGGGCAGGTGCAGTGCATGCCCCAGAACCTCTCCTCGCTGGTCGTCTACTACAACCGCACACTGTTCGCCAAGGCGGGTGTGCAGGCCCCGAAGCCGGGGTGGACCTTCGAGCAGTTCAAGGAAGCGGCCATCCGCCTCACCGGCGACGGCGTCCATGGCCTGGGAATGGAACCCTCCATCGTTCGCCTTGCTCCGTTCATCTGGAGCAACGGCGGTGACATCGTCGACGACCCCCAGCACCCGACGCGACTCACGCTCGACACGCCCGCTGCTCGGCAGACCCTGGAGTCGCTGGTGCAGCTCGTGCGGGACGAGGGAGCAGGACCGGACAGGACCGAGCTCGCGGGTCAGGACCTGGAGGCCCGATTCGCCTCCGGCAAGCTCGCGATGTACCTCGGTTCCCGTAGGGACACCCCGGCCCTGCGCGAAGTACAGGGTCTCGACTGGGACGTTGCCGCCCTGCCGGTGCTCCGCAAGCCGGCCGGCGTCCTGCACTCGGACGCCTACTGCATCGCCCGCAAGTCGAAGCACCACGACGAAGCCGCCCGCTTCATCGCCTACGCCACCGGGAAGGACGGCCAGCGGATCACCTCGTTGAGCGGACGTGTGGTGCCCTCCCTGCGCGAGGTCGCCAACTCGTCGGCCTTCCTCGCCCCTGTCAAGAAGCCGGCCAACTCCCAGGCGTTCCTCGACGGCCTTCCGCATCTCAAGAGCCTCCCGGTCCTGGCAACCTGGCCGGAGATCGAGGACATAGCCGGCGAGGAACTGGCCCGCGCCTTCCACGACGGTGCACCCCTGGATGACGTGATCAAGCGGATCGACGAGCGCACCCGGCCGTTGTTCACCTCCAGTGACGGCACCCGATGAGGAGACTTCTGTCAGGGCTGATCACCGCAGGGGCCGGCGTAGCCCTGCTGACGGCCTGCACCCATCCCACGGCAAGCGCCGGACCCGGGCCCGGCGCGGCAGAAGTCGCTGCCACCTGCCCGGGTCCCAGCCCGGCAGCCAACATCTCGGACATACCGTCCGAGCTCAAGGTTGGCGAGCTCGGCGTGGTCACCGTCGTCCGCAAGCAGCACGACTTCACCTATGTGGTGATCTCCACCCGGGAATCGATCCGGGATGCCTTCGGACACATGCACAAGCTGGCGGACCAAGCCGGCTTCACCGTCCTCAGCAAGCAGAATGACGGAATCGACGCGGAGATCTTCATCCAAACACCCCACGGCCAAGGGTTCGTCAGCATGAGCGAGGGGTCGTGCGGCCAGGTCATCGTGGTTGTGGAACTACCGGGCCCCCCGAAATGACAGTGCATCAGCGGGCACATGTACGACGACCGGCCCGACTCCGTGGCAGCACGGCAGGAAGGGCCTTGGCAGCCGGCATGGTCGGGTTCGTGTTCTTCTTCCCGCTGGCCATCATGGTCGTCGGCTCGCTGCGCAAGCCTGGACTGCCACCCCCTGGCGGGCTCGAACTCCTGCCGGACGTGCTCTGGTCGAGTAACTACGAAACCGCTGCCGGGCTGATCTCGCTCGGCCAACAGCTGCTGAACTCGGTCCTCATCGTGTCAACCGCGGTACCAGTCACCGTACTTGTCGCTTCCTGGGCCGGGTTTGCGATCGTCATGGCGCGCCCCGCCGTACGACGCCTGCTGATCGGTTTGGCGCTGGTGGTGCTCAGCATGCCCGCGTCCGCCATGTGGGTGCCGCGCAAGGTGATGCTGGAACAGCTGGGGCTGACCGACCACACCCTCGTCGTCGCGCTGCCCGCGATCATGGGAACCACACCGTTCTACGTGCTGCTCTTCGCACTCGCCTACCACCGCATCCCACGGTCCTTGTACGAGGTCGCGGCAATCGAACAGGCATCGGTGTTTCGTATCTGGAGGTCGGTCGCATTCCCGCTCGCCCGGCCGACCATGTTCGCCGTGGCCGCGCTCGCCTTCGCCTCCTACTGGGGGAACTTCATCGACCCGCTCATCCTGCTCACCACGGAGGACGACTGGCCGCTCGCACTCGGCCTGCGCGCCCTCTCCGCACTCGAGCCGACACTGCATCCGCTCTACATGGCAGCAGCCGTCATGGCCACCGCCCCCGCCGCGCTCGTTTTCCTCGCCGCACAACGAACGCTCGCCCGCCGCGACTTGGAGACATGACCATGGGCATCGCAATCCACGGTGCACACAAGTCCTACCGCTCACGCCGTAAGCAGCCCATCACCGCCCTGACCGAGGTCGATCTGCACGTGGCCAGGGGCGAGCTCATGGTGGTCGTAGGACCGTCAGGTTCCGGAAAGAGCACTCTGCTCAGAGCAATCGCCGGACTCGAGGCACTCGACGCCGGCCGAATCGAGATTGGCGGACGCGACGTCACGACGGCCGCACCAGGCGATCGAGACATTTCACTGGTCTTCCAGGACTACGCACTCTTCCCCCACCTCACCGTCACCGAGAACATCGCCTTCGGCCAACGCGCCCGAGGCGTGCCCAAGACCCAGATCACCACGGACGTCCACCAGGCCGCAGCCATGCTCGGCCTCACCGCAGCTCTGGCCCGGTACCCCCGCGAACTGTCAGGCGGAGAACGCCAACGCGTAGCACTCGCCCGGGCCATGGTCCGCCGACCCAAGGCCTTCCTCCTCGACGAACCTCTCGCCAACCTCGACCCCGACCGGCGACTGCGCACGCGCGTCGAAATCCGCGAACTCCAGCGCCGCCTGGGCGTGTCGATGCTTTACGTCACTCATGACCAGACCGAGGCACTTGCTTTGGGCGACCGTATCGCCGTCGTCCGAGCAGGCCGCATCGAGCAGGTGGGCACACCTGACGAGCTCTACGCGCGCCCGAGCACGGCATTCATCGCACGCTTCATCGGAACTCTGCCGATGAACCTGCTGCCACCCGAAGCACTGGGCCGCGAGAACGGTCCGGTGACTGGCATCCGACCTGAGCGCACACACCTGGCACAGGCCGGACACGGGCATCTGACGGGACGCATCGCCGCCGTGGAACCAAGCGGCGAAGAGACGGTCCTTCACGTCGTGTGCCCCGACACCACACGCATTCTGGTCAGGGTGCCGTCCTCGGCCGGTGTGCCCCGGCCCGGAAGCGAGACCGGCATCACCTGGAGCAACGCCGACGAACACCACTTCGCTTCGGCCGAAGGACCGCGCACCGCATGAACGAACAACACTGCCAACCCACTCGGCCCACCCCTCACCGCAGATGGGGCATCGCGCGCACACCCTCACTCAGACATCGGCCGACAGCACTGGCCCTACCATGGCTCGCCGCCACAGCCCTTCTGGTGGGCATCCCACTCATCGGCTCGGCATGGCTCGCCTTCACCGACTACTACGGCTTCGGCGCCCCCTCATTCACCGGCCTCGACAACTGGCACCGACTCGCCACCGACGAAACCTTCTGGCACTCTCTCGCCAACTCGGCCAAGATCGCAGCCATCGCCATACCCCTGCGAACCGCACTCGCCATCGGCTGCGCGCTCCTACTCCACCGCCGCAGCAGCGTGAACAGCGTCGCCCGCACCGCAGTATTCCTGCCGTCCATCATTCCTGACGCCGCATGGGCTCTCCTGTGGCTCTGGCTTCTCAACCCTCTTTACGGGCCGCTACCTCTCGCCCTCGAAGCATTCGGCCTCCCCTCACCCGGCTGGTTCACCGACCCCGCTGCCGCACGAGGCGGACTCGCGCTCGTCGTCTCCCTCCAGATGGGCGAGGGTTTCCTCGTCGCCCTCGCAGCCCGCCGCCTCCTGCCAGGCTCCCTGCACGAAGCCGCCGCCATGGAAGGCGCGGGACGCACCTTCACCTTCAGACGCATCACGCTGCCGCTGATGGCACCGATCCTTACATTGCTCGCACTGCGGGACGTCGTCCTCCTCCTGCACACCACATTCATCCCGGCCCTGCTGATCACAGCCGGCGAACCGCACTCCGCGACACTGGTGGCACCGCTCTACGTCTACCGCCGCGCATTCCTGTACGGCGAGCTCGGGTATGCCAGCACCCTCTCGATCACGCTGCTGATCAGCGCTGTCGCCGTCGCGGCCGCTCAGCTGATCGTTCTTCGCCGCACGCGCCTTCTCGAGCCGCTCTGACAGTGAGGATGTGACGTGGTGACGTCGCTGGCGGGTCCGACCCGTGCTCTGACTGACGTTTCGGCTGTCCTGTTTGGGATTTGTCGGCCCGCCGGGCATCACCACGCACGGCCGGACGGGCGCTTGTGACCTCATAGGAGTCAGCCGTTCACCTGCGGATGACGACGCCTCGCGGGCGTGAAAATCGGGTGTGGGGCTGTCTGTCGACGCCGGTCGATGTCTGGGATGTGAGCCCGCATAGGAGTCTGGTGAGTTAGCCGCCCGAAGGGCCGCACACTATCGCTTTGAGCACGCCGATCAGCTTCTCCGCCACCCTTCAAGGCTCCCCGGGAAGCCCCGCCCGCACAACTGCAACCGGGGCTACATCGTGGAGGAGTTGGGCGAAGACCACGACGACGGAACGGTCGCGCGGGTCGCGACGATCGACATCACGAAGGCTTCCGGGATGCTCTGCCTGCGCGTCCCGCACGACACCATCGAGGGCTGCCGTGTCCGGAAGGTCTGGACGGTCGCCTCGACCACGAACGCGATCCTCGAACTTGGCGACACGCTCATCTGCCAGGGGGTCGAGCGGGTGGTGATGGAGGCGACAGGATCGTACCGGCGTCCGTTCTTCCATGTGCTGGAAGCCCGGGGACTGGAATGCCGGCTGGCCAACGCGCGCGACGTGAAGAACGTCCCCGGCAGGCCCAAGACCGACAAGCTGGAAGCGGTCTGGCTGGCCAAGCTCGCCAAACACGGAATGGTCCGTGCTTCGTTCGTACCGCCCGGCTTGACTCCGTCCCCGGCATCGGACCGGCCACCGCGCAGATCATCCTCGCCGAGATCGGCACGGACATGAGCCGTTTCCCCACCCCCGAACCCCTGGTGCCCTGGGCGAAGCTGTATCCTAGAACCGTCCAGTCCGGGGCAAAGAACAGCGAGGGCCCGGCCGGGCCCGTACCCACTTGATCGACCCCACCGGCATCCGGTCCGCAAGCGGCCCGGATGCTGCATCAGCTCATCGTAAGCCGCGCTGTCGCCGAGGGGTAGGGCGAGGGGCCGCGGGTGCGGCCCCTCGCCCGGTTCTTCTTCATAGGGCGCTCGTTGAGCTTTCGCGGTGGTTCACCCCGTTGTGGGAACATCCTCGATGTCTACCCAATCGGACATATCGACAGTCCTGTCGCGGCAGCCCGGACTGGACGGCGAGGCGCTCGGCGACGTTGAGGCGAGATCGCAGGTCAGTCGCTCCGTCACTACCGGGACACTGGGTGACGAAGCGCCACAAGAGCTCTTCAAACGCCCTCTCGGTGTCATTCAGAGTCGAAATTGAGCCTCCAGGCTCCGAGCCCGTGGGTCGCGGCGTAAAGGATCCGCTTGCCCGGCACGACGGTCAGGCCCGCCACCTCGACGTTGGGCATCCCCGGGGCACTCTCGGTCCAGGTCGTGGTCCCGGCCGCGAGCCGCAGCACGCCGAAGTCGGTCGCCGCGTAGAGGTCACCGGTAGCATCGTCGCGCACCAGGTCATTGACCGGCAGGTCACCGAAGTCGTACGAGCGGTCGGTCCAGCTGGCCTTGCCGGTCGCCGGGTCGAACCGGACCTCGAACACGTGCCCCGGGGCGGTCGGCGTGGCCGAGTTGAAGCCGCTGTAGGAGATCCAGGCGTGGTTTCCGTCAGCGGGATCGACGTGGATGCTGCTGATGAACCGGTTCGGCGTCACCGCGTCGTCGTCGATCCGGGTCCAGGAGACCGAGTTCGCCGACTCCGCATCGACGTTGCGGGAGATGAAAACCCGGCCGGTGGTCGTCGCCGCCCAGGCGGTGGCGCTGTCGGCGGTGGTGCGCTCGACGGCCGCCACACCGCTCCCGGCCCGGTCGCCCCAGGCAGCGGCGTTGAGCGGGGTGGACCCGAGCTCGACCCAGTCGCCGCACTGCACGGTGCGGTCGCGGGTCCTGGTGTTGCAGAGCCGATTGGCTTCCTCGAGCGTCCGGTCACCGAGCCCGAACGTCTTGGTCCGGTAGACCGACCGCCCGGCGCCGGCGAACATCGTGCCGCTGACCTCCGGGTCGCTGATCACCGGCGCGTAGAACTCGGTCCAGGCCTTCCCATTGATCGGGTCGGCGGTCCAGATCCAGTCGGCGTTGTTTCCGTTGTTGAAGTTCACTTCCACAGCCGTGCCGGAGAAGGTGTGGAAGCGGAACTCCGGCCGGCCGACGTCGAAGCCCGACTGGCCGCCGTCGCCGATCGCGGTGTTCCGCCACAGGCTCGGGCTGCCGTCGGTCTGCCAGGTGCCGTTGTCCTGCGTCCCGCCCTGTAGCAGGTTGCTGTTGTGCGGGCTGACCGACACGCTGTTGAACTGCAATGTGGTCAGTCCCTTGTTGAGGCTGCGCAGCTCAGACGGGATGCGGGAGAGCATCTGCCTGCAGCGGAGTAGCCCTTTCTCGTTTAGCTTCCGGCGAGGGTTGTCGCACCACGCCGAGCGGTCGACCATCGTGCCACTGGACCGCATCATGCCGCCGTCACTGGCCTCAAAGAACTGGAACGGGTTGTTGGGGTTCGTCACCAGGCCCATCTGATCCGGGTGCAGGCCGTTCGGATGCAGTTCGTCGGTGCCGTCGAACGTCATGTCGGTGCCACTCACCCCAGCGTCGGTGGAGAGTATCACCCCTTTCTTGTTGGCTATGGACTCACCGTAGGAGTAGGAACCGCCGACGTAGACCATGTCCGGGTGCCCCTCCGGGGTGTGGACAAAGACGTCGTACCAGCACAGCTGGCCGCAGAGGCCGAGCCAGGCGAACCCGGGGTTGGCGGTGTCGGAGCTGGTCAGATCGGTGAAGGTCGAGGCGCCGGTGGCCACGTCATCGCTGCGGAACAGCCGGGAGGCCGGCTGGCTCATGTTGCCCTCGTAGACGTACATCCGGGTCTTGCCGTTCGGCAGCCGGGTCACGTCGAAGGCGGCCCGGGTATAAGCGATCTTCGCATTGAGCGACGGCTTGATCTGCGTCCAGGTGGTGCCACCGTCCGGCGACCGCCAGATGCCCCGCGACCACGAGGACGCGTACACGATCTCCGGGTTAGCGGGGTCCAGTTCGACGCCCTCGACACCCGTCGGCGAGCAAGCGGTCTGGTTGCTGTAGTCGGCTTGGCTGCCGGTGCATTCCGCGGCATCGGCCGACCCGTTGTGGACGAAGGTCCAGGTGGCTCCACCATCGGTGGACTTGTACAGGCCCCACTTGGCCGCGTCGGGCACCGGACGGCTGATCCCGGAGCAGCAGGTGCTCGACACGCCGCGCATCGCGGTGGTGGTGCTGGCGTAAATCGTACGGGGGTCACCCGGCTTGACCGAAATCTGGCTGATGCCCTTGCCACCGAGTTCCGCCTTGCCCAGTGGCCCGGTCCAGGTTTCGCCACCGTTGGTGGACTTGTAGATGCCGATGCCGGCCACGCAACCGGAGGAGCAGCCGTTGGCCTCGCCAGTGCCGACGTAGACCGTGTTGCCGGTGGCGTCGTTGCGGTCGATGGTCACCGTACCGGCGGCGTTGATGCCCAGCGGCCCGCCGAGGTACCGCCAGTGCGGCTCGTCGGCGAGCGCATTGTCGGTCCGCCAGACGCCACCACCGGCGGCCGTGACCCACATCTTGCAGTGACCCGGTGCGCAGGTGGGGCTGATCGCCACATCGGTGGTACGGCCACCCGCGACGTACTCGTTGGGCAGATAGCTGGACGAGTCGCGGGTCGGGGAGTACGGGTAGACCGCCTCCTTGGGCCCCACCGTGACCCAGGTGCCCTTCTGTCCCTTGCCCTTGGGGAACGGTCGGCCCTTGGCGGAGCGGTAGGCGGCGCGCGTGCCGTTCGCCTGCGCCATGGTGATGGTGTCACCGGGGTAGGCGCGCTGGCGGAATTTGACTTGCCCGGCGGTTCCCGGGTTTTCCTCGCCTTCCTCGCCTTCCTCGCCTTCCTCGCCTTCCTCGCCGTAACCTTCCTCGAATGGGTCACCAGGGCTGGCCTCGTGCAGCTTGTCCAGATCCTGGCCGGTTTCGGCTCTCTTCGCCTGTGTTGCGGTTTCTGACGGTTGAGTTGCCACTACACAGGTCAGGATGGCGAGTATCCCGGCCACGAGTGCGGCGAGCAACTGGCGACGTCTGCGCGTCACGTGAATTCCTTTCTGCGTTCGCTGTCGACCGGCGGCCCGGCAGGGCAGCTATAGCCGACCGAGCGAGGATTGCAGAGCCGTGTCGATCAGACAATGGGCTACCGCGCACTGGCGGCCTTCACCGTTGCGGGGCGCCAGGTGGCACCGTCGTCGGTGGACGCCTCCGCCTCGGTCTTGTCGGTGTCCGCAGGGGCACCGGAATGGGTCGAGGTCAAAGTGGCCGGTGGTGCCACCCTTGGCGGTGCTCTCGGCGTGCAGGTCGAAGCCGTACCGCGGCCAGAGCAGCCCCAGGTTCCCCTTCCCGTTCGCCGGACGGGCGGAATTGAACGTGGGGGGCTCGCGTTTTCTGGACAGGCTTCTGACCGTCTATTTCATGAGGAGATTCGCGACTCCCTAAATTCAGCTCTTCACCGAGGCACGCATGCAACGGCGAGCACTTCAATAAACTGTTCGTGGTCGACGAGGCGCACAAGTACATCGCTGAATTCAACACCGTTGCGCTAGGGCCTGTGTGATGTCGTGATTAAACTTGCCGATCCAGATCCGCATGGAAGGCGAATCCGGCAGGAAGGCGAGTGTGACGCGCAGGCAACTCCTTTATAGGCATGGGACGTTGGCGATCGAGCCGTTCCTGCCGATAGGTGAGTACGGCCCGTACCCCGGGCGGCTGCGGGATCAGTTCGAGGGGGTGATCTCTGGCAGTTCAGGACAGGCGCGCAATGGCAAGAGATGCCGGGCGAGTTCGGGCCTTGGCCGACCGTCTACGGACGCTTTCAGGTCTGGAGGAACGCCGGTTTCCTCACCGCGCTGCTGGAGGGCCTGATCGCCGCAGTCGCCCGCCAGACTCGGCTGTTCAGCGGAATTGGGTGATCTGACGCTCACCCAGGTGCTCGGCGGGCGAGGGGACGCGGCGGGCCCCGGAGCGCACCAGGAACCGTGCCCCGCTCTGATGGACGGCATCAAGGAACTCGTTGCCGTCGAAGGCCGCGTCGGCCAGCAGGAGATCGACTTGTCCAGGGCAGTCAGAAGCCGCTTGTCATAGAGGAGTTCACCCTCGGACTCCGGTCCGAACGCGGCGGCTATGAGCCCGCGGGTGCCGCACTCGACCAGGGCCGGCAGCCGCAGGAGCGGATAGCCGAACTCCAGACTCTCCCCAGGGCGGTGGCGTAGGAGACGGGCGCGGACAGAGCCGGGCGGCCGCCCGGCCGCATAACTCCTTGACCACCTTCGACACCTGGCCGGTCAGATGCATGGTGCGGCGTTGGTGGCGCTCCAGCAGCCCTGGGATCTGCTCGCGGAAGGTCTGCCGCCGGCAGCCCAGGACCGGGCAGACCAGGCGCCGTACCCGGACGCGGACCACGACCTGGCGGCCGTCCACCAGCACATCCGCCACCATCCGGCGGTGATACCCGTGCACCTTTCCCGTCAGCACCCCGCACACCGGGCAGGGCGCCGGAACACCCACAGAAGTATTTCGTCGACTGCTCCGAGGCGGCGGTCGCCAGCGAGGCGAACGGCACGAGGACCGCGGCCCGACCGGTCCGGGTCGGCGCCTATGGCGATCCGGACCGGACCACACCACGGATCGACGCGGCCGGTGCCCAGCAGGCCGTGCTGCTGTCCGACGCGGAACACATCCACTCCCCGACCTCGAACTCACCGCCCCAGGCGACAACTCCGCTCCGCGACGGGGCGTGTACGTGCTCGCGAAGGACTCCGGGCCCGTCCGTGGCATCGAACTGCGAGGACAGGCCATCCACGACGTGCGCGGCATCCTCGACGGGCCCGCACCGACAACGGCATGTTCGGTGCCGCATCCGGCGACATCGTCGTCGAGGCGCAAGGCACACGGCACCGACGTGTTACGAGTACGAGAACCTGCGCATCGTGGACAACAACCTCCGGGCGGTGGACCGTGAGGGCATCTACACCTGGTCCGACGGCGTCTCCCAAGTCGTGGTCAACGAGAACAACAGTCAGCCCCGCCAGGTGTACTTCGCCAACAACATCATCCACAAGCACGGCACAGGCACCGCGTCCCTCCGGCTGCGATCCGGCCGGTTCGCCTTCGACCACAACCTCTTCTACGGCCTGCAAGAACCACCCGGCGCGACCGCGAGCGTGCTCGCCGACCCGCTGTTCGTCTCTCCCGGCACCAACGCCCCGGCCGGCTACTACCTATCCCAAGTCCACACGGCGCGCCCGAAGTGCTTCGCTCACTGGACCTGGGCGGCCCCGGCAGGGTTGAGGACCAGAACGACAAGAGCCGTATGACGGGAGACTGGCACGTACGATTCCATGGGAGCCCGGGGGTGAGCCCCCCCCCCGACTATCAGGGCGGCGCCGGCAGTCTTTCCTGTCCAGGAATGCTTGCTCTGGGTTGGATCATCGGGGCACTCTCCGTACGTCCCGAAGTGGTACTCCGTCACCGACCGACCACCATCCCCAAGGCGGTGTGGCGCTTATCGCGGATGGTCTGGGCGAATATCGGGAAACCCCTCGCCGCACTGGCCAGCGCTCTCGTGGCCGCCTCCCACGACCAGTACTCTGTCGTCACACACGGATCCTGGGCGCCCTCTGCCCGCTCCGG
>NZ_JBVHDS010000050.1:0-12591 GCF_055563255.1 Streptomyces sp. NPDC002958
ACATCGCCACCTGCGACGTCACCGACCGCGACCAACTCGCCGACCTCATCGCATCCCTGAAGCACCCCCTGACCGCCGTCGTCCACGCCGCGGGCGTGCTCGACGACGGACTGCTGGAGGGCCTCACCCCCGAGCGACTCGACCGGGTCATGCGCCCGAAGGTGGACGCCGCGCTGCACCTGCACGAGCTGACGGCCGGTCTGGAACTTTCCTCTTTCATCCTGTTCTCGTCGGTGGCCGCCATCATCGGCAGCCCCGGCCAGGGCAACTACGCCGCCGCCAACGCCACCCTCGACGCCCTCGCCGCGCACCGCCACGCCCTGGGGCTGCCCGCCACCTCGCAGGCATGGGGTCTGTGGGCCGACGCCACCGGCATGACCGGCGACCTCGACGCGGCCGAACTGGCCCGCGTGGAGCGCATGGGCTTCGGGGCCATCTCCAACGAGCTCGGCCTCGAACTCTTCGACCAGGCCCAGAAGTCGGACGCCGCGCTCGTGGTGCCCGTACTCCTCGACCAGGCGGCCCTGCGCTCCCAGGCCCGGGCGGGACTGCTGCCGGGCCTGCTGCGCAGGCTCGCCAAGGTGCCGGCCCGCCGCGCCGACTCCGGCGCGGGCTCGCTCGCCCATACCCTGGCGGCCGTGCCGCAGGAGGAGCGGGAGCGCGTCGTACTGGACCTGGTGCGCGGCCAGGTCGCGGCCGTACTCGGCCACTCCTCCCCCGACGCCATCGAGGCCGAACGGGCCTTCAAGAGCCTCGGGTTCGACTCCCTCGCCGGTGTCGAACTGCGCAACCGCCTCACCCAGGCCACCGGCCTGCGGCTGCCCACCACGCTGGTCTTCGACCACCCGAACCCGGCCGCCGTCACCCGCTACCTGGTCCCCCTGGCCACCGAGGGCGCCACCGCCACCGGACACCAGTCCTCCGAGGAGGACCGGATCCGCGAGGCCCTCGCTGCCATCCCGATCGGCCGACTCCGCTCCGCGGGCCTGCTCGACACCCTCCTCGAACTCGCCGCCGGCGACCTGGAGGAGACCGAGCAGACCGCAGAGGACACCGAGTCCATCGACGACATGGACGTCGAGGCCCTCATCCGCATGACCCAGGAGGACGCCGCGTGAGCACCGCACCCATCACGGCCCGGGCGGCAGCCCCCGTACGACCGCACGAGGAGCGCTAGCAGCCATGGCAGACCAGAAGGACCTCATCGAGGCGCTCCGCAAGTCCCTGAAGGAGACCGAGCGCCTCCGCACCCAGAACCGCCGACTCCTCGCCCAGTCCACGGAGCCCCTCGCGATCGTCGGCATGAGCTGCCGCTACCCGGGCGGGGTGACCTCGCCCGAGGAGCTGTGGCAGCTCGTCGCCGAGGGCCGCGACGCCATCACCCCGCTGCCGGACGACCGCGGCTGGGACCTGGCGAACCTCTACGACGCCGACCCCGAGCAGCTCGGCAAGGTGTACGCCACGGGCGGCGGGTTCGTCGACGGCGTCGGTGACTTCGACGCGGGCTTCTTCGGCATCAGCCCCCGCGAGGCCCTCGCCACCGACCCGCAGCAGCGGCTCGTTCTCGAAGCCGCCTGGGAGGCCCTGGAGAACGCGGGCATCGACCCGACCTCGCTGCGCGGCGGGGACACTGGAGTCTTCTGCGGAACGGTGTCCTCCGAGTACGGTGGCGAGACCCCGCCCGACTTGGAGGGCTTCCGCCTCGCCGGCAAGACCGCCAGCGTCGTGTCCGGTCGCGTCGCCTACACCCTGGGCCTGGAGGGCCCGGCCGTTTCGGTCGACACCGCCTGCTCCTCCTCCCTCGTCGCCATGCACCTGGCGGCGCAGGCCCTGCGCTCCGGCGAGTGCTCCCTCGCCCTCGTCGGCGGGGTCACCGTCCTCGGCGGCCCCTTCCTCCTCATCGAGTTCAGCCGCCAGCGGGGACTCGCCGCCGACGGCCGCTGCAAGCCGTACGCGGCCGGGGCGGACGGTACGGGCTTCTCCGACGGGGTCGGCCTCGTCGTGATGGAGCGCCTCTCCGAGGCCCGCCGCAAGGGCCACCGCGTCCTCGCCGTGGTCCGGGGCAGCGCCATCAATCAGGACGGCGCCTCCAACGGCCTCACCGCCCCCAACGGCCCCGCCCAGGAACGCGTGATCCGGCAGGCCCTCGCCAGCGCCGGACTCGAGGCCAAGGACGTCGACCTCGTCGACGGTCACGGCACGGGCACGCGGCTCGGCGACCCGATCGAGGCGCAGGCGCTGCTGGCCACCTACGGCCAGGGACGCGAGAACGGCCCGCTCAGGCTCGGCTCCATCAAGTCCAACATCGGCCACACCTCCGCCGCCGCGGGCGTCGCCAGCGTGATCAAGATGGTCATGGCAATGCAGAACGACACCATGCCCGCGACCCTCCACGTGGACGCCCCGTCCCCGCACGTGGACTGGACCGCCGGTGAGGTGCGTCTGCTGGCCGAGGCCGAGCCGTGGCCGGCCTCCGAGGGCCGCCCGCGCCGCGCGGGCGTCTCCTCCTTCGGCATCAGCGGCACCAACGCCCACGTGATCATCGAGGAGCCCCCGGCTGACACGCCCGCCGAGACCGCCGAGCCCGGGGCGGGGCACAACCCGACCGCCGTACCGGTCGTTGTGACGGGCCGTGACGAGGCCGCGCTGCGCGCGCAGGCCGAACGCCTCCGCAGCCACCTGACCGCCCGACCGGAATCCGGGCTCCTGGACGTCGGTTTCTCGGCCGCCACCACCCGGGCGCAGTTGGAGCACCGCGCCGTGGTGGTGGCCGGTGACCGGGAGGAACTCCTCGCGGGCCTCGCCTCGCTGGCCGCCGGCGAGCCGGGGGCGGGTGTGCTCCAGGGCCGTCCGGTGGGTGGTATGACCGCCTTCCTGTTCACCGGGCAGGGCGCCCAGCGCGCGGGGATGGGTCTCGAACTCGCCGCCGCCTACCCGGTGTTCGGTGCCGCTCTCGACGAGGTTGGCCGCGAGATCGACCCGCTGCTGGGCCGTCCGCTGCGCGAACTCCTCGCCGCTGAAGACGCAACCCTGGACGCCACCGAGTACACCCAGGCCGCCCTCTTCGCCATCGAGGTCGCCCTCTACCGACTCGTCGAGTCCCTCGGCATCCACGCCGACTACCTCATCGGCCACTCCGTCGGTGAAATCGCCGCCGCACACGTGTCGGGAGTTCTCTCCCTCGCGGATGCCTGCGCCCTGGTCGCCGCCCGCGGCCGACTGATGGGCGCACTGCCCACCGGCGGCGGCATGGCCGCCATCCAAGCCCAAGAATCCGAGGTCACCGAAGCCCTCACCGGGTTCGAGGGCCACCTCGAGATCGCCGCGATCAACAGCCCCCGCTCGATCGTCGTCTCCGGCGACCTCGACGCCCTCGACACATGGCTGCCCCACTGGGAAGAACAAGGCCGCAAAACCACCCGCCTGCGCGTCAGCCACGCCTTCCACTCCCCGCACATGGAACCCATGCTCACCGAGTTCCGAACCATCGCCGAAAGCCTCACCTTCAACCAGCCCCGCACGGCTGTGGTCTCGAACGTCACCGGCCAGGTCGTCAGCAACGAACTGACCAACCCCGACTACTGGGTCCAGCACGTCCGCCACGCCGTCCGCTTCCACGACGGCATCCGCACCCTCCACAACCAGGGCGTGACCCGCTACCTCGAACTCGGCCCCGACGGCATCCTGACCGCGCTCACGCGTCAGTGCCTCGAGGACGAGGACGGGATCGTCCTCGCCCCGGCCCTCCGCGCCCGCCAGCCCGAGGCGCACGTGTTCGCCGCCTTCCTCGGACACGCCCACACCGCCGGCATCCCCGTCGACTGGAACACGTACTACACCAACACCGGCGCCACCCGCATTGCTCTGCCCACGTACGCCTTCCAGCACGAGCACTACTGGATCGCGCCCGGCTCCGGCGCCCACGATCCGGCCGCTTCGGGTCTCGGCAGGCTGGGTCACCCCGTCCTCGCCGCAACCGTCAAGATCGGCAACCGCGACGAGTGGCTGCTGACCGGGCGTATCTCGACCGACGCGCAGCCCTGGGTCGCCGAGCACGTACTTCTCGGCAACATCGTCGTGCCCGGCACGAACCACATCGAACTCGCCCTCGCCGCGGGCCGCCACACCGGCACCCCCGTCCTCGAAGAGCTGGTCCTCGAGGCCCCGTTGCTCCTCCAGGAGGGCGAGGCCGTTCAGGTACAGGTCACGGTCGGCGAGCCGGACCAGGACGGGCGCCGCGAAGTCGCCGTCTACACCCGGCCCGAGGCGCGTGGCGCCTCCCGCGGCGAGGACGGAGAGGCCCCCGAGGCCACCTGCCATGCCCGCGGCACCCTGGCGCCGAGGGCCGAGGCCGCCGCGGTCTGGCCCGCCCAGTGGCCGCCGGCCGGTGCCACGGCCCTTCCGGTGGACGGCCTCTACTCCCGTCTCTCCGAGATCGGTTACGACTACGGTCCGGTCTTCCAGGGCCTGCGGGCCGCCTGGCGTGACGGCGACACCGTGTATGCGGAGGTTTCCCTCGCGGACGAGCACGTGGACGCGGCCGCCCGGGACTTCGGCATGCACCCGGCGCTCCTCGACGCGGCTCTGCAGAGCGGCGCCGTCCTGCTGAACGACGGCGAGGGCGGCCGTCACTGGATGCCCTTCAGCTGGTCCGGAGCCCGGCTCGAGCGGCTGGGCGAGACCCGGCTGCGGGTCCGTGTCGTGTCGATTGGCGACGCGTCCCTGCGCCTGGACGCGGTGGACGGTTCCGGGAATCCCGTCGTCTCCGTGCGTTCCATCGTGGCGCGCCCCGTCGAGCAGGCCCAGCTGGAGGGCGCTCGCCGCTCGGGGGCGGCGCCGCTGTACCGCGTGGACTGGACGGCCGTGCCCGCACCCGGTGGTGCGCGGACTGCGGCCCGCGTGGAGGTCCTGGGCGGGACGTACGCCGACCCGGCCGCGCTCGACCGTGCGGTGACCGCCGGTGCGCCGGTCCCGGACGCCGTCGTCGCCGTCGTCGACCCGGCCGGCTCCGGCCGTACTGCCGCGACGCTGCGGCAGACGGCCGGGCAGGTTCTGGATCTGCTCCAGCGGTGGCTGGTCACCGAGGCCCTCACCGGCGCCCGCCTGATCGTGGCCACCCGCCGGGCAGTGGCGACCGCCGAGGGCGAGGCCGCCGACCCGGCCCAGGCCGCCGCCTGGGGTCTGGTCGGCAGTGCCCAGTCCGAGTACCCCGAGCGGATCCTCCTCGTGGACCTGGACGAGCGCGCGGCTGACGCGGCCGCCGCTGCCGACCTCGACTGGGCTGCCCTCGCCGCGGTGGAAGGGGAGCAGCAGTTCGCGCTCCGGGACAGCCGGATCCTCGTACCCCGGCTGGCCCGCGCGGCCACCGCCCCCGAACGGTCCGCGGCTCCCGACCTGGACCCCGAAGGCACCGTCCTGATCACCGGCGGCACCGCCGGCCTCGGCGCCCTCTTCGCCAGGCACTACGTCCAGGCCTACGGAGCCAAGCACGTCCTGCTCCTCAGCCGCCGCGGCACCGCCGCCGACGGCGTGACCGAGCTCATGGCGGAACTGACCGAGCTGGGCGCGCAAGTGGACATCGCCGCCTGCGACGTCACCGACCGCGACCGGCTGTCCCAGGTCATCGGCTCGCTGGAGCGCCCGCTGACGGCGGTCGTGCACGCCGCCGGGGTCCTCGACGACGGCACCGTCGACGCCCTCACCCCCGAGCGGCTCACGCGTGTGCTGGGCCCGAAGGCGGAGGCGGCGCTCCACCTGCACGAGCTGACGGCCGGGCTCGACCTGTCCTCCTTCGTGCTGTTCTCGTCCATATCCGCCCTCCTCGGCGGTGCCGGTCAGGGCAACTACGCCGCCGCCAACGCGGCCCTGGACGCCCTCGCAGCCACCCGCCGCGCCGCCGGGCTCCCGGCGACCTCCCTCGCCTGGGGCCTGTGGACCGAGGCCGGCGGCATGGCCACCACCCTCGGAGAAGCACAACTGGCCCGCCTCGAGCGCGCCGGCCTCGCCGGCCTCTCCACCGAACAGGGCCTCGAACTGTACGACGCCGCACTGCGTCTGGATGCCGCACAGCTGGTACCCGTACGACTCGACCAGTCGGCCCTGCGCGACCAGGCCCGCTCCGGCCTGCTCCCCGCCCTCCTGCGCGGACTCGTACGGATGCCCGCACGCCGCAGCCAGCCCGCGGGCGGCTCCCTCTCCCAGCGGCTCGCGGCCGTCGCGGAGGAGGACCGGCTCCGCGTGGCGCTGGACCTGGTACTCGCCCAG
Organism: Streptomyces sp. NPDC002958; assembly: GCF_055563255.1. Classification (NCBI taxonomy): domain Bacteria; kingdom Bacillati; phylum Actinomycetota; class Actinomycetes; order Kitasatosporales; family Streptomycetaceae; genus Streptomyces; species Streptomyces sp. NPDC002958. The sequence continues at coordinate 6,265 of NZ_JBVHDS010000050.1, forward strand.
GTCGCGGCCGTCCTCGGGCACTCCTCGCCGACCGGTGTGGACCCCGAGCGTGCCTTCAAGGAGCTCGGCTTCGACTCGCTCGGCGCCGTGGAACTCCGCAACCGGCTCACCCAGGCCACCGACCTCCGGCTGCCCTCCACGCTCGTCTTCGACCACCCCACCTCCCTGGCGGTGGCCCGGTTCCTGCTGACGCAGGCCGGCGCGGTGGAGACCACGGAGACCCGGCCGGCGGTCCGGGCGGCCCGCAAGGCCGTCGAGGACGAGCCCCTCGCGATCGTCGGCATGAGCTGCCGCTACCCGGGCGGGGTCACCTCGCCCGAGGAGCTGTGGCAGCTGGTCGCCGAGGGCCGCGACGCCATCAGCCCGCTGCCGGACGACCGCGGTTGGGACCTGGCGAAGCTGTACGACCCGGACCCCGAGCAGCCGGGCACCATCTACGCCCGCGGCGGCGGGTTCATGTCGGGTGTCGGCGAGTTCGACGCGGACTTCTTCGGGATCAGTCCGCGCGAGGCCCTCGCCACGGACCCGCAGCAGCGCCTCACGCTCGAGGCCGCGTGGGAGGCGTTCGAGAACGCGGGCATCGACCCGACCCGTCTGCACGGCACCGACACCGGTGTCTTCTGCGGGGTCGTGGCCTCCGACTACGCCACCCAGGCCCCGGAGGAACTCGACGGGTTCCGGCTCACGGGCACCGCGGCCAGCGTGCTGTCGGGCCGGGTCGCCTACACCCTGGGCCTGGAGGGCCCGGCCGTCTCCGTGGACACGGCCTGCTCCTCCTCCCTGGTGGCCCTGCACCTGGCTTCCCAGGCCCTGCGCTCCGGTGAGTGCTCCCTGGCACTGGCCGGTGGCGTCACGGTGATGTCCGGTCCCTTCCTGCTGACCGAGTTCAGTCGGCAGCGCGGTCTGGCCGAGGACGGCCGCTGCAAGTCCTACGCGGAGGGCGCGGACGGTACGGGCTTCTCCGACGGGCTCGGAATGCTCGTCCTGGAGCGCCTGTCCGACGCCCAGCGCAACGGGCGCCGCATCCTCGGTGTGGTCCGGGGCAGCGCCATCAACCAGGACGGCGCCTCCAACGGCCTCACCGCCCCCAACGGCCCCGCCCAGGAGCGCGTCATCCGCCAGGCCCTCGCCAACGCGGGCGTCGCTCCGACCGATGTCGACGCCATCGAGGGACACGGCACGGGCACGCGGCTCGGTGACCCGATCGAGGCGCAGGCACTGCTGGCCACCTACGGCCAGGAGCGCGAGAACGGCCCGCTGCGGCTGGGCTCGATCAAGTCCAACATCGGCCACGCCTCGGCGGCCGCCGGTGTGGCCGGTGTGATCAAGATGGTCATGGCGATGCGGAACGGCCTGCTACCCGCCACCCTCAACGTGGACGAGCCCTCCTCCCGCATCGACTGGGAGGCCGGGGAGATCCGCCTGCTCACGGAGTCGGAGGAGTGGAAGTCCTCGGCGGAACGCCCGCGTCGGGCCGGCGTCTCGTCCTTCGGCATCAGCGGCACGAACGCCCACGTGATCCTGGAGGAGGCCCCGGCCGCCCCCGCGGAGCCCGTGGCAGCCGCCCGCGAGGAACTGCCGCCGGTTCCGGTGATGGTGTCGGCGAAGTCCGTGCCCGCGTTGCGTGCGCAGGCGGACCGGCTCCGGGCACATCTGGGTGAGCGGCCGGAGGCGGGCCTGCCGGAGACCGGGTTCTCGGCCGTGACGACGCGGGCCCAGCTGGAGCAGCGGGCCGTGGTCGTCGCCGGTGACCGCGAGCAGCTGCTCGCCGGGCTCGCCGGCCTGGCCGCCGGTGAGCCCGGGCCCGGGGTCTTCCAGGGCCGACCGGTGGGCGGCAAGACCGCCTTCCTGTTCACCGGCCAGGGTGCCCAGCGACCCGGCATGGGTCTGGAACTCGCTTCCGCTTACCCGGTGTTCGGTGCCGCTCTCGACGAAGTCTGCCGGGAGCTGGATCCCCTGCTCGGCCGCTCGCTGCGCGAGCTGCTCACCGCAGAGGACGCAACCCTGGACGCCACCGAGTACACCCAGGCCGCGCTGTTCGCCGTCGAGGTCGCCGTCTACCGGCTCGTGGAATCCCTCGGGATCCGTGCGGACTATCTGATCGGTCACTCGGTCGGTGAGATCGCCGCCGCGCACGCGGCAGGCGTACTCTCCCTCGCCGACGCCTGCGCTCTGGTCGCGGCCCGCGGCCGCCTGATGGGTGCGCTGCCCGCCGGTGGCGGCATGGCCGCCATCCAAGCCGACGAATCCGAGGTCACCGAGGCACTGGCCGGGTTCGAAGGCCGCCTCGAGATCGGCGCGATCAACAGCCCCCGCTCGATCGTCGTCTCCGGCGACCTCGACGCCCTCGACACATGGCTGCCCCGCTGGGAAGAACAAGGCCGCAAAACCACCCGCCTGCGCGTCAGCCACGCCTTCCACTCGGCCCGTATGGAGCCGATGCTCGCGGAGTTCCGGAAGGTCGCCGAGGGGCTGACCTTCAACCAGCCGCGCACGGCCGTGGTGTCGAACGTAACCGGCGAAGTCGCGACAGCAGAACTGACCGACCCCGGCTACTGGGTCGAGCACGTCCGCAGCGCAGTGCGGTTCCTCGACGGTGTACGCGCCCTTCACCAGGAGGGCGTGACCCGCTACCTGGAGCTCGGTCCCGACGGCATCCTCACGGCGCTGACCCGCCAGTGTCTCGACGAGGACGGCCTCGTCTTCGTCCCGGCCCTGCGCGCCCGCCACCCCGAGGCGGACACCTTCGCGGCCTTCCTCGGCCAGGCCCACATCGCCGGCATCCCCGTCGACTGGAACGCGTACTACGCCGACACCGGGGCACGGCACATCGACCTGCCCACCTACGCCTTCCAGCGCGAGCACTACTGGCTCTCTCCGGACAGCGGTGCGGGAGACCTCACCGCGGCCGGTCTGGGGCAGCTCGGACACCCGCTGCTCGCCGCCGCCGTCAAGGTCGGCGACCGCGACGAGTGGCTGTTCACCGGTCGCATCTCGCGGGATTCGGCTCCGTGGGTGCAGGATCACGGAGTCCTGGACATGGTCATCGTGCCCGGCACCGCCTTCGTCGAACTCGCCGTGGCCGCCGGTACGCATGCCGGCAGCCCCGTTCTCGAGGAACTGGTGATGGATGCGCCGCTGATCCTGGACGAGGGCGCCCTGCACCTCCAGGTCGCCCTCGGCACGCCGGACGCGGAGGGCCGCCGCGAGGTCGCCCTTTACACCCGACCGGAGTCGGGCGAGGACGAGGAGCGGGAGGCCGTGTGCCACGGCCGTGGCACTCTCGTTCCCGCGGCCGCGGAGGCGGAGCCCGCCTGGCAGCCCACCGAGTGGCCGCCCGCCGAAACGGAGCCCGTCTCCGTGGACGATCTGTACGGCCGTCTGACGGAGCTCGGATTCGACTACGGCCCGGCCTTCCAGGGCGTGCAGGCCGCCTGGCGCGGCGATGACGCCGTCTTCGCCGAGGTGACACTGCCCGACGGCACCCCTGCGGACGGCTTCGCCCTGCACCCCGCCCTCTTCGACGCCTCCCTGCACGGCGGGCTGTCCTGGCTCGACCAGGGTCCGGGCTCCACGGCCCGGCTGCCGTTCTCCTGGTCGGGCGTGACCCTGACCGGGACGGCCGGCCAGCGGGTCCGGGTCCGCATCGCCTCCGGCGGCGACTCGGCCCTGTGCGTGGACGTCCTCGGTGTGGGCCGGGTGGAGAAGCTGGCCTTCCGGGAGGTCGACCCGGCGAAGCTGGACAACCTGCGCCGCTCGGGAGCGGCCCCGCTGTACCACGTCGACTGGACGGCCGTACCGGCCCCGCAGGCCGGCTCGGACGCCCGGGTCGTGCTCCTCGGCGAGGAGTACGGGGATCTGGCGGCGCTCGGTGCCGCGGTGGCTGCCGGGGAACCGGTGCCGGATTTGGTGGTCGCGGCGGTGAAGTCCGCCGATGTCACGGTCCGGGAGGTCACCGAGCGCACCCTCGCACTCCTCCAGCAGTGGCTGGCGGCCGACGCGCTCGGCGGAGCCCGCCTGATCGTGGCCACCCGCAGGGCCGTCGCCGTGACCGCCGCCGAGGTCCCAGAGCTGGCGCAGGCGCCGATGTGGGGCCTGGTGCGCAGCGCCCAGTCCGAACACCCCGATCGGTTCCTGCTCGTGGACATCGAGGGCGTCGAGGTCGCGGCGGGCGTGGACTGGGCCGCGCTCGCGGGCCTGGACGAGCCTCAGCTCGCCGTCCGTGCGGACGAGGTCCTCGTACCGCGTCTCAGCCGGGCGCAGGTTGCGGCCACCGGCGCGGGTACCCGGGCGCTGGACCCGGAAGGCACGGTCCTGATCACCGGTGGTACCGGTGGCCTGGGCGCGCTCTTCGCAAAGCACTACGTGGAGGCGTACGGAGCCAAGCACCTGCTGCTGGTGAGCCGTCGCGGCTCCGCCGCCGACGGCGTGGCCGAGCTGGTGGCGGAACTGACCGGGCTCGGCGCCCACGTGGACGTCGCCACCTGCGACGTCACCGACCGGACCGGACTGGCACGGCTCATCGGCTCGCTGGAGCGCCCACTCACCGCGGTCGTACACGCCGCCGGCGTCCTCGACGACGCCACCATCGAGTCCCTCACCGCCGCCCAGGTGGAGCGGGTGTTCGCCCCGAAGGTCGACGCGGCACTCCACCTCGACGAGCTGACCGCCGACGTCGACCTGTCGTCCTTCGTGCTGTTCTCCTCCGTCGCCGCCCACATCGGCAGCCCCGGCCAGGGCAACTACGCCGCCGCCAACGCCACGCTCGACGCCCTGGCGATCCGCCGCCGGGCCGAGGGCCTGCCCGCCACCTCACTCGCCTGGGGCCTGTGGGGCGAGGCCGGCGGCATGGGTGCCGGTCTGGACGCGGCGGAGCTGGCCCGTCTGGAGCGCATGGGAGTGGGCGCCCTCTCCGCCGAGCAGGGCCTGGCCCTGTATGACGGGGCGCACGAGCTCGACTCCGCCGTGCTGGTTCCCGTGCGTCTGGACACGGCAGCGTTGCGGGCGCAGGCACGCGCCGGGATGCTCCCCGCACTCCTGCGCGGACTCGTCCGCACCCCCGCCCAACCCAACCGCCAGACCGCATCGGGCACCGGATCACTCGCCCACCGCCTCGCCTCGGCCACCGAACAGGACCGCGAACGCATCGCGATCGAACTCGTCCAAACCCAGGTGGCCGCAGTCCTCGGACACACCTCACCCGAAGCAGTCGACCCCGAACGCGCCTTCAAGGACCTCGGATTCGACTCCCTCGGCGCCGTCGAACTCCGCAACCGCCTCACCCAGGCCAGCGGCATACGACTCCCCTCCACCCTCGTCTTCGACCACCCCAGCCCCACCGCCGTCGCCCACCACCTCCTCACCGAACTCGGCGACACCCTCACCACCGCCGTCCCGGCGGAGCCGGTGATCGACCGGGAGCTGCGGAAGTTCGAGCGGGCACTGACCGAGGTCCTGGAGGAGGACAGGCAGCGTGTCGCGGCACGGCTCCGGACGCTGCTGGCGTCCCTCGGCGAGTCGGCGCAGCCGGCGGCTCGGAAGTTCGAGGCGGCGACCACGGCGGACGAGGTCTTCGACCTCATCGACGCGGAGTTCGGCGCGCTGTGACGGGCCAGGCAACGGAAACCTTCAACTTCGTTACGACCAGGGGGAAATGATGATGAGCAGCGAAGACAGCGATCTCCAGCAGGAGAAGCTGGTCCGCTACCTGAAGCGGGTCGCGGTCGACCTCAGCGAGGCGCGGGCCAAGCTCCAGGAGTACGAGGACCGCGCCGGGGAGCCCCTGGCCATCGTCGGCATCAGCTGCCGCTACCCGGGCGGGGTCACCTCGCCCGAGGAGCTGTGGCAGCTGGTCGCCGAGGGCCGGGACGCGATCTCTCCCCTGCCGGACGACCGGGGCTGGGACCTCGAGAACCTCTACGACCCCGACCCGGAGCAGCTCGGCAAGGTGTACACCCGCGGAGGCGGGTTCATGTCCGGCGTGGACGAGTTCGACGCGGGCTTCTTCGGGATCAGTCCGCGCGAGGCCCTCGCCATCGACCCGCAGCAGCGCCTCACCCTTGAGGCCGCGTGGGAGGCCCTGGAGGCGGCCGGCATCGACCCGACCTCGCTGCGCGGCACCGACGCCGGCGTGTTCGTCGGTGTGGGCACCTCGGACTACGGGGTCGTGCCCGCGGGCGCGCTTCCCGAGGTGGAGGGCTTCCGCCTGACCGGCGCCACCACCAGCGTGGTCTCGGGCCGGGTCGCCTACACGTTGGGCCTGGAGGGCCCGGCCGTGTCGGTCGACACCGCCTGCTCCTCCTCCCTGGTCGCCCTGCACCTGGCCTC
>NZ_JBVHDS010000051.1:0-11896 GCF_055563255.1 Streptomyces sp. NPDC002958
CCCTTTCTTCATGCCCGCACAGCGGCGAACTCACCCGATCCAGCACCCTGTTCGATCAAGAACGACCGCACGATCGGAAAGACAACAGCTTGTCACAGCCGCAGCGTGAGGAGCCGGTAGGCGGCCGAATCTCGGGAGTTGTGACCCGGGAGAAGCGGCAGCGTGTCCCCAAGCCCCCATAGTGCGTCACGCTCACCCGGTCGTTCAGCAGACGACCGAGACAAAGACAAGCAGGTAGTGAGCCCCGGTGCCGCGCGCGAACGGCCAGCTAGCCGCCAGCGCGTAGGAGCCGCGAAGCCCATGTGGCGGTCTTCGGCTACACGTACGAGCCGGGCCCGGTCCTCCGATCCGTCGGGGACCGGGCCCGTGCCGTGTGCCAACCCGCTTGGCTGGTCTTCCCTCAAGTCCGCTCCCCCGCTGATCGCGAAGCAGCAGAATCGGGGCGTCGATGCAGCCAGTCGTACGGGAGGGCAGGGACCTATGGGGATGCAGGACGTGTGGGTGAGGGCGCAGAGCATCATCTCGGGGAGCCGGGCGGTACGGACGGACACCATCGTGCAGGTCAGGTGGGACCGCAGCGCGTCCCAGTACGTCACCTTGGCCATCGCCGGAGGTGAAGAGGTTCACCATCAGGCGCGGCCCATCGGATCGGGTGCCCAGTCGCTCACCGAGAAGGACGGCACCGCGCTGGCCGATGAGCTGTTGTCTGCCATGGCCTCGGCAGCGGCTCTCCCGGGCAGTCACCTCCTGGTGCTCCACAAGGTGGGCGACTTCTCGCCGAACGGCACAGGACTGCAGTGGTGCCGCGCTGCGATGGATGACGCCGGTTAAGGGCTCCGCTCCCTGACAGGCGGCGGCTCGCCCCCGCGCCGGGTCAGACGGCCCGGGTGGCGGGCGCGGCTTCCAGACGGTCCAGGCGTTCGTAGAGCGCGCGGACCAGGCGAGCGCGGTTCTGGGCGCAGCGCACGGTGCCTTCCAGCGTCGCGGACAGCTGGCCTTCCGCCTCGCGCAGGACGACGTCGGCGAGCGCCTTGGGCCCGCTGTCCTTCGGCAGCTGGTTCGCGCGGCGGCAGACGTCGGCGGCGACCGCGCGGGCGTGGCCGGTGAGCTGGAGGGCGATCTGCTCGTAGTCGCGGGTCGTGAGCGTGTCCTCGCCGGTCCACGCGAGGACGGCTTTGACGAGGCTCTCGTACGGCTCGCGGTCGAGCGGGAGCTCCGCCTCGATCAGTCCGTCGGGGTCGTACAGGACGGTCTGCGTGCTGGTGTGCATAGCGAGCCTCGCTGCCGGGAGCGTCTCGTGCGGGTGACCGGCGGTCACCGCTGGGTGTCCTCGCCGCTGTCGGCTCCGTCGTCCTGGTCCTCGGTCCGCTGAGTGAGGAACCGGGCGAAGCCGCGGTCCGCGCGGGCTAACAGGGCCGGGGAGGGGACGCCATAGGCGGGCGACTGGAGGCCGCGGCCCTCCGGGGACGGGGCGGTGGAGTTGGTGTGTGAGCGCGAGGGGGCGCCTCTTTTTCGGCTGGTGGGACTGTGGCTGCTGCCCATCGTCGGCTACTCCGCTTCGTGGGTAGGTTCGAGCCCCGTGTGGTCGCGGTCCCTGTCGGTCCGGGCGGGGTCGGCGGCGTGGATGAGCTGGCGCAGTGCCCCGTAGTAGACCTCGTGGTCGACGACGGTGGGCAGGATGGTGTCGAGGTGCCCGGTCAGTGCCGGAAATTGCTCGGGGTCGAGCGCGGCCAGCGCGGTCCGGGTGGTGGCTTGTGCTTCTGTGGAATCAGCGATGTCAAGCCGTGTGCTTGTGCATCACGTCGAGGTAGTGCCGATCGCGGTGCGGAACGTGGTGGTCCCGGCCGGGCAGGCTGAAGACAGCGCAGACCTCGGAGGGCTGGGTGAGGATGCTCGACTGCTCGCCGAAGGTGAGGACGGGGTTGACCTCGTGGTGGCAGCCTGCGGTGTCGAGGGCCGTGATCAGTTCCTCGCGGAGCGCTGTGGCCTCGAACGACTCGGAATCAGGCAGGACGAGCGGTGGGAGACTCGCCGTTGATCCGGGCCAGAGGTTGATCCAGATGCCGCTGACGGCCCTCTGGGTGACGACCAGTCGAAGGCCTCCCCACGCATAGGGATAGCCGTCGATGTCGGGGCCCTTCATGAGGATGGCGGGGTGCGGGCGCCCCTGACCGAGGAGGTCCTCGGCCTCAGTCAAAGGCATTCCGCAGTGAAGCGGGCCAATCCGGCCGGTTCGGGCGAAGTCGACGAGCACGTTCATCAAGGTCACGGCAGTGACTGTGACACTCTCCCGGGCCTGTGCGCACTCCGATATCAGCGCGGTGCGGCGCCCGTCCCGCCCTGTTGGACGTCGACGAGCGGCAGAAGGCGGGCCGTCGCTGGCACGTCCAGTTCGCGTGGTGTCGGGCCGGCCGGAGTGGGTGTGTCGGCGAGGCGGTCGAGCAGCCGGTCCAGGGGTGCCTGGCCGTCCTCGACGGCTGCCTGCTCGTCGTCGGTCAGCGGGATGGACACGGCCATCTTCTGCAAGTTGCTTTTGGCGTCCAGGAGTTGGGATCTCGTGGATTCCTTTGGGGTGTAGAAGTCGCAGCGTGCGCAGGCCATGCGGTGCTGGCATTGTTCGAAGAAGGTGTAGCTGCAGTAGCCGTGTCCGAGGTCGTAGTGCTGCCAGGGCTCCCCGGCCGCGGCGGCGCCGGAGGCGACGGCGTCGCGGTCGACCAGGACCTCGATGGTGCGCACGTTGCGCTCGAAGTAGCCAGCTTCAGAGTAGGCCTTGGACAGGGTGTTGGGTGTGATCTTCGCGTAGTACTGGGTGGATTGCGGGGAGCGGTGTCCGAGCCAGGCCTGCAGCTCGAACAGGGTCATCGGTTCTTTGGCGTTGTAGAGCTGGCTGGCGATGGTGGACCGGGCGCGGTGGCTGGTGATGTTGCCGCGGACATCGGCGGCCGGGACTCCGGCCTTGTGGCAGAGCATCGGGATGATGGTGTTGTTGATGTAGCTGGTGGAGACGCGGCGGGCCCGGACGGCGAACAGCGGGTCGACCAGCTCGCCGGTGCGGCTGTCGGTGAACTTCGGCTGATCGGGGCGGGCGGCCTGCCAGGCGTCGACGGCCTGGCCGAGGATCGGGTCGACCGGTTTGGTGAAGGCGGTGCCGGTCTTGTGGGTGGGGACGTCGAGCAGGCAGACCGCGTCGCGGGCCAGGACCTGCTGCGAGTCGCCGGCGATCGGTGTCCCGTCGTGCTGCCAGCGGATGCAGCCCACCTTCAATCGAGCGATCTCGTTGCTGCGTTGTCCAGAGAACAGCCAGGTCAGCGTGACCGCGCGGACCAGTTCGAAAGGGTAGAAGTGCCCGGAGCGGGTCTGGGGGAGGTCGGCGGGTTCCAGGTTCAGGCCCGCCCACAACAGTTTCGCCCAGACCTCGTCGGCGATCACTCTGGGGTCGGGTCCCAGGAGGGCAGTGATGCTGCGGGGGGTGGTCAACGCGCGAACGGGGTCGAAGCGGCGGGGCAACCACTCCCATTCCTGGCAGTCGCGGAAGAACGTCCGCAGCGCTGTGATCTGCCCGGCCTTGCTGGGCGCTTCCAACGGCTTGCCGAGACGGTCGCCCAGCCCGATCGTGCGCTGGACGTAGTCGCCGACCTTCATCCGGTCCAGTGCGGCGATCCACGAAGCGCAGGTCTGCCGGGTCCAGTCGGCCGGATCAGCGGCGTCAAGCTGTTCGGCGGCGATCCATCGGCCGACCTTGAGCAGGTTCGAGCGGACGCTGCCGCGAACGCGCGGGGTCAGCGTCGAGGTGGCGTGCCAGCGGTCGGCCCACTGTTCCCAGACGGCGCGCCGCCGCTGGCCCGGGCCGAGTGGCGACCGGTGTCGGGGCGAGGAGGATCACAGAATCCGAGCTCGGCGACCGCCCGCTGCATCGCGTGCAGGGTGTTCAGTCGGCTGCCCTCCAGCAGCCCGTCGCGGCGGACCCGGTCGAACAGTGCGGTGTCCAGATCCTCAAGATGCGGGCTGCGGTTCAGCAGGAACAGCTGGCAGGCCACCATCGGCAGCAGGGTGTCCTCGTCCCGGCCGAGCCGGTAGCCCCAGGCGACCAGGACCGTACGAAGTCGTGCGACCTCGCCGTTGACGCGGTCGCGTCCGAAGATCCGCCGGGCCAGAGTGAGCCGCTGGAAGCTGCCAAGCCGGTGGAACTCGTTGAAGCCACCGATCAGGTAGGCGTGCGCCGCGAGATAGGGGCGGACTTCGTCGCCTGCCCAGGTGGGCGCGTGCCGGCGGAACTCGGCCTGAGTGCGGCCGAGCAGGTGGACCCATTCCTCCTCGGTCCAGCCCCAGAAGGTCCTGCCGGTCTCCGCGCGCCGCGTCAGCAGCACCGCGACCACGTCGAGCATGGCCCGTCGGCGGTGCGGGGTGGGCGGCGAGTCCAGGGCGGTGTTGACCGCCTCCAACGGACCAAGCAGCCGCGCGATCACGCGCCAGCCCGGCGCGGACGGGTCGTGGTACTGCAGCCGCCGCAGATTGCGCACGCCCAGGTCGGCCACGGCCCTGGCCTCAGCAGGTCGCACTGCCACCGCCGCGTCGTCGTGGGGCGGGGAGATCGGCCAGGACCAGCGTCCGGCCCCGTCTTCGGCACGATGGCCGACAGTGGTGCCGTCACCGCGACACCTCCGCCGTCGTGCCGTCCGCAGACGTGAGCATCTGTATGCGCCAGGCATGGATGTGGCCCATGCCGCGGGCCAGCTTGTCGGCCAGGTCCCGGCCGGACAGGTGGATGTACTGGAGTGTGGAATCGGTGTTGCGATGGCCGGCGAAGGTCGCGATCGCGTGCAACTCCCAGCCCATCCGGGCCAGATCGGTCAGACACAGGTGACGGGTGGTGTGGGTCGAGAACCGCGGAACACCGGCCTCCAGGGCGATCCGGCGGACCACCTTCGACCAGGTCCACAGGGTCAGCGGCTGCCCGTGGTTGCGCCGGGACTCCGAAAGGAACAGCGGCCCCCTGGCCCGGCTGACCGTGGCCCGATGGGTGAGGTAAGCCGACATCAGCACGCCGGTCGACGCCGAGTACGGCACCACCCGCTCCAACCGGTTTTTCGTCGTCTCGGCCCGCACCAGCGTCCGGCGGGCCGGATCGAGGTCGTCGGTCCGAAGTGAGCACAGCTCCTCTCGCCGCAGCGCGGCATCGTAGGCCAGGGCCAGCATCACCCGGTTGCGGACCGGCTCCTCCCGCGCGACCTGCAGGATCCCCAGCCACTGCTGTTCACTGGGGATCCACGGCAGCTTCGTCAGCCGCGGCACCAGCCCGCGCTGCTGCCCGCCCCCTTTGGCGCCCCGGGGTGTAGCGGCCCCGGCCGACCGGGTTCGACTCCCGCAGGCCTTCCTCCATGAGGAAGTCGTAGAACAGGCGGACCGGCACCAGGCGCTGCTGGATGGTGGCGTTGGCCAGTCCTGCCCCCGAGTCGATCGAGACCACATTTGCCCCTCGACGGTGAGGCCGTGAGGTCAATTCCCTTACGTAGACGGCTATATGTGCGCGGTTCGCAGTGACCGGGTCGACGTTCTCCCGTTCGCACATCAGCAGGTACTCGGCCAGCCCGCGGGCGTAGGCATCGATCGTGCGGGGCGCACGGCCGAGATCCGTCCAGATCGTCAGCCAGGTCGCCGCCTGCTCGTGCCGGCCGAGCACCGGCCACTTCTCCATCAGCACCGTCGTGCCGCTCAACACATCTCCCAAGTCCGTGGTTGCACCGGAGAGACATGATCACCCCGGCAGATTCCACGTAACTTTTAAAAAGATCAAACGCCAGATGTTCGGCCGAGCCGGCTTCGATCTCCTCCGCAAGCGTGTCCTGCTCTACACGTAGGGCAACCGTTGCGAGCCTGCCGCGGGTGCTGGCAGACGAGCCTCAGGTCGCCATGTGTCGGGTGAGCTCGCGTGACTTCTGCTGCAGTGCGGCTGTCCACTCCTTTGCATGGGGATCCGAAGCCGTCTTGAGATAGCCGCTCTCGGCGCGCTCGGCCGCCTGCCAGTTCACCTCGAAGTTCGCTTTCTCAGCCAAGGCCAGCACCGTGGCAACGAACCCTTCGGACAGGATGGCCATGACGGCGTGCCTGGTTTTACTATGCCAGGCGAGCAGGGCGTCGACGAACGCTGCGAATGCGATGGGGGCGATCTGACACTCGTCAGCTTCCATCGGGCCGATGCCGGATGGCAGACCCACTTCGGCTTGATAGACGGTGACCTGGCTCATGAACAGCCGGGACGCCCCGTTGGACGGGTTCCACAGGGTTTGGTCGCCCAAGTCGTAGTACTGGCTCACGTCAGCCTCTCACTGGTGGTCATAGGGGGCGACATTACGGTCAGTCAGCCCCCCACGGAAAGTGAGCCAGAGCCCGAGTTTGGGAGGCTCGGCCCAGTAGCGGGCGAGGCGCGCGGCCGTGCTGCTGATCCCGAAACCAACATCGGCAGCATCACCAATCACCTCACCGCTTGGATGGCCGCCGGAGACACCCTCCGGCGGCCAAACGTACTGGTCAACGCGCCCTAAGGCCCGCCCACCTAGCGATTGCGCCACGTGATCGTGATGTCGGCCTTGTCGTCGGGCTCTTGCTCAGCCGCGTTATCCACGTGGAAGGATCGCGTGACCGATTGCCCCTTCGGAATGTGGATATCGTAGGTGTAATAAGAACCACCGAAGGTGTAATAGCCGTCCAGGTCGTTGGTATCGGCGCTGGCGCCCTCAAAGAGCTTTATTTCGCCCTGTCCCACGCTTACCGAGCCATCGCTGTTGCCGCGGATCTGATAGTGGATTTCGGCTCTAACCTCTCCGCCGCACTTTCCGAAATACCAGAAGCTGTTAATTCCGGTGCCCTCGTTGACGATCGGATTGTCATGGTGGCAGCGTTCGTTCGCGCCGAAGTCCTCGTAATCCATCATCTGGAACACGACGTTGCCCGTCACCAAAAATGCCCTGGGTTGCGCTGGCTGGGCGGCCGTCGCTGGCTGGGCGGCCGTCACCAATCCCATGGCCGCCATGGCCGTCACAGCGGGGACAGCGAGCACCCGCCTACCTTTTTCCCGCCAGGGGTAACCAACTGAGCGACTCATGTCTCTGCCCTCCGCTAGGTATAGGCGGTCCCCTATGTCAGTAGACCCCTCACTCGCCAATTCAGCATCCCGAATTCATTACCACTTCAACTTAACTCGCTCACCGGCCCAACCAGAGCCCCGACCAGGGGATCCGGCGAAGAGGGAGCAGCACTCCGCCACGAACGCCCCGCGGGCTCTCAGTGCCCGCAGCCTGCCATGGGGTGTCGAGGTATTTCCAGGTCTGGGGTCCGACCTGGCCGTCGGCCTCGAGGCTGCTACAGCGTTGGACGGCGCGTACGGCGGTGTCGGTGCTGTCCCCGAAGTTGCCGTCGACGGTGAGCGTGTAGTCGTAGTTGTTGTTCAGCAGGCACTGGTGCGATGTACCGCCTTCATGACAGTGAGCCACCTGTAAATGCACCGCTCCACGTCAGCCACCGAGACGCAAAGCACCACCTCGTGTCAGCAGCCAGCCGTCGCCATAAGCCAGAGACCTGCAAGAAGACGCCCACCTGATCAACCGTCACTGCCACCAGCTCACCGACATGAAACCGACACATCGCAGGCGGCGCTGCGGCGATAGCGGTCAGGACGGTCAGGACCGGACTCACGGCCGAACCGGCCGCCCGCTCGGTTGAGCGGGCGGCCGCCGCCGTGCCGGCCCCATAGAACCGAATCGCTGCGCTGGCGTGGGCGGTTGAGATCGAATGCTGGTATGCCTCCCACGCCTGCCCGCCGCCCGCGGCTACGCCGTACCACCCGTCTCACTGCCCGGACCTTCGCCGGCCCGGGAGCAGGCTCCACCCGGCCACCAGAAACTCCCGCTGGCCCTGCTACTGCCCCTGCCCCTGCTCCGGCTCCTGCCCCAGGGCCGGAGCCGGCTCCTGCTCCCGGGGGACGTCCGGAGGCCCTGGACTGGGCGCGCCGGATCGAGTTGTTCACCGTCGTGGTCACCGCTGTAGTGGCACTGGTGGGTCTCTGGTACTCGAACGTTCAGACCAGACAGGCCAATGAGCAGGCGCGGGATGACCGGGCGCTGGCCAAGGAGGGACAAATCACCGACCGGTACACAGCGGCGGTGGGAAACCTCGGTGAGGACAAAATGGACGTGCGGTTGGGCGGCATCTACGCCTTGCAGCGGATCATGCAGGACTCCCGCCGCGACCAGCCCACCATCACCGACGTCCTCGCCACCTACATCCGCACTCACGCCGCCAAACCCCCCGCTAAGGACCAGGGCATCCCGGCCGACGTCCACGCCGCCCTCACCGTCCTCGCCAACCGCGACACAAGCCGGGATGACACCTTCCTCCTGAATCTCCACGCCGCCAAGCTCCCCGACATCAACCTCGCAACCACAACCAAATCAGGTGCGGCTTTGGGCGGTGCGAATCTGGGCGATGCGGATCTGAGAAGTGCGGATCTGCGAAGGGCGGACCTGTCTGACGCGAACCTGAGCGGCGCGGACCTGTCTGACGCGAACCTGAGCGGCGCGGACCTGTCTGACGCGAACCTGAGCGGCGCGGACCTGTACGGCGCGAACCTGATCGTCGCGAACCTGGACGGCGCGCACCTGAGCGGCGCGGACCTGGACGGCGCGCACCTGCTCGAAGTGAACCTGAGCGGCGCGGACCTGTACGGCGTGAAGCACCTGACGAGGGAGCAGGTTGACTCAGCCCTTACTGACAGCAAAACGCAACTGCCTGCCTCGCTCCGGTAGCCCTGGCGGCTTCCCGCCCGCGGTACCGCGCCCGCCCCGCACGACGTCCAGATCGAGGCCCGAAGGCGTGCTGAGCGTCCCCGACGCCGTAGTCTCCGAGGGTGCACCGGGAGACACTGACGAACATGTCCACGGTGCAGATCAAGACCCGAGTAGCCGCCCGGCTGCTGCTGGCCCGCCCGGGGGCGGACGTGGCCGAGAACGCCGCCGCCCTTTGGCGGGGCGTCCCCGGCCACGGCCAGCAACTACAAGAAGGCGGGCCTGTACCACCACGACCGAACCTATGCCGTCGGTTCTCGTGAACATCGGGTTGCCAGTCCCACCGTCCGGAACGGGCGGGGTGCTTCCCTAAACACGCCGCTTGATCATGTCGGGGGAAACTGGCCGGATGAACGACCGCCGCCCGCTGGGCACCGGCCCCCGCCCCGAACCCTGCCCCGACAACCCGGTTGTCGCCTGCCGCGCCGCGCGCCGGCCTCGCCGCGGAACGCATCATCACTGCCGTCCCGACCGCCGAACCGTCCGTCACCGGGCCGGTGCCGGAAGGGCGCAGGCGCCCCCTCGGCACCGGCCACGAACACGCCGCCGACCAGCCGTCAAACGGCTCTCGTCACCGCTGACGGCGGGCCAGCGCGACAGAGACGAACGGAGAGATCACGCCGATCACGACGCCCGCCGTGCCGAGCATGGCCGTGAGCGGGTCCGCGGCTCCCGGCCTGAGCAGGACGACAAGGCCGGCCCCGATGCACAGCACCATGAGCATCACGGTGCACAGCACCGACAGGATGGCCACGACCCATGCGGGCGTGCCGGACGACGAACCAGCGGCCGGGGCCGGAATCGGCGGAGCTGGATCCGGCTGTGGTGCGGTGGTCATGATCGGGTTCCCCCTCGGTAATGGTTACGGTCTCTACGTTCACCCTGAGGACCGACAAAATCGTCAGGCGTCATGGTGTGGAGCGGGCCGGAGCAGAACACGCTCCGGTCGTTTGCGTCCTGGGGTGGATTCCGGGGCGCGGGCAGCACAGTGCGACGCGGTGGGGTTAGCCACGCAAGCGGCCGTCTCGCCGTGCGGGAACGGCTGCCTCATCCCTCAGTAAGAAGGGAGTCAGTTACCCAGTCGGAGTCGCCCCGCCTCAAGCGCATGTCGCGCGCCGGTGCCGCTGGAGCTTTACGTCAAGCGGTGGTGGATGCAGCGGACTTCTTCATCGGCTTGCGCGGACGAGTGATGAGGGCGCGCTGGTACTGGTGGGCGATGGTGAAGCCGAGGGGCGCGAGCGGAGCCTTCTTCTTGAAGGCCCGCCTCTGGACAAACTCGAGGTCGACGAGCTGCTTCAGGCCACGCTCATGGGTGTCGGGGGACCAGCCGTACCACTCAGGAGCCCACTCCGCGGGGAGGGCCACCCAGTGCTTCTCGCGGGCGACTACGAGGAACAGGGCCAGGCCGGGCAGGCTCAGCTTCTCGTCACGGCCCTGCGTCCAGAACGTGGTCGGGATCTGCAGGAAGCGGTTCTCCTCGTTGTCGCCCACGGGACGGTCGTAGGGCTTCCCGGTGCCGTCCTCGCGCAGCAGAGTCACCGTGATCTTGGTCCCGCTGCGGCTGCACTCGATCAGATTGCGCGCCTTCAGCCGGCGCAGGGCCCGCCAGGCACCCGTACGCGCAGACTGATCGAGTGCGGTCTCGTGGATGTCCATCAGCCGCGCCCACACCGCGCTGTCGTGCGTGGTCGACCAGCCGTTGTCCCCGTTGCTGCACGCGGCCACGATGATCAGGTAGGCCCTGAGGCCCCGCAGGTCCCTGCCGGTCACGAAGTCCTTCAGGGGCCCGTGCCGGCTGTCGCCCCCCGGGTTCGCCTGGACGAAAGTCTTGCGCAGCGGCACGTTGGCCCGGATCGAGCGGGTCAGAACTGCCGTGCGGGTGTCCCGTCCGGTCGCCTTGATTTTCTGGATGTCCTGCTCGGCTGTCGTTGTCGCCTTCATGCCTCAGAAGGTAGCTGTGAGAGCCCTCAATACCCAAACGATTCAGCCGCTTTGAAGCCGACGAAACAGCTTTAGATCACGGACGTGCCAGCGGGTCTTGTAAGAGCCACATTGTGAGATCGATGTGAAAGGTCCGGATGGGAGGCCCAGGTGAGAGATCAACTGGGATGACTAACTCATGGGATGGTGGAACGTCTCAGCGCTGGACTCTGCATGCCCGGACGCCGCCCTCCGGCGCGACAGCGAACTCAGCCGACCACCTCGCCCTTTTGGCCGCCGCACCCGTAATGCTGTCTGGTCCACACGACCGCCTGCCGCCCTGTACGGCGATCTCCCGGCCTCCCCAGGTCCGTCCCGGACCCGGGAGGCCCGAGACGGCTGACGCGCACTCAGAACGGCGCTGGGGTGGGCTCAGCGGGGCAGCCGGACCGTACGGCAACTGCGACCGATCGCTGACCAGTGGGTGCAGGCAGCGTGAGACACGGATACGCGACGGCTTTGACCTACCTAGAGCGCAGGGACTTCCCGCCATGGCAGTGATGCGGGCCCTCCCGCCGCTACTGGACCCCTGACGGCCCGTGAGCCGCTGTACGGCGATCTGCGGGCCGAACGCGAATCGCCCCGGACCGTGGGCTCGGGGCGGCTGACATGCGCTCAGAACGGCGCTGGGGTGGGCTCAGTGGCCTCTGCCGCCGAGGCTGCTGCTACCGCCTGATCAAGAGCGGCGCGCCATTCCTGCTCGGCACGGTCGCGGTCGGCCTGGGCGGCGACCCGGCGGGCCCCCTCCTGGCGCTCGTGCTCCTGGTGCTCGTCGACCAGGACCGCGGCAGGGACGGGGATCCGGGCCGACACCTGCGACCGGGCAGGCACCGACGCCGCCACAACCCCCGAGACGGCCTCACGGGCCGAAACCAAACGGGAAGCCGGACCCGGGGCCGGAACCGGCTCAGAGGGCCGCACAGGGACCGCCACGGCTACCGGAGCCGCCGGGGATATGACGCAAGCCGGGGTTTTACACACCCAGGAGACGTTCGGTGATCTCACGCAGGGTCTGCGTCAGTGCCCGGGCGAGCCGGGAGGGGGGAAAATCCCGCCTGGCCGGTGGTCTGCCGGCG
>NZ_JBVHDS010000052.1:0-11541 GCF_055563255.1 Streptomyces sp. NPDC002958
GCACGTCGGCGCAGCTCAAGCGGGTAACGGGAAGGTCGTGCCATGACTCGATCCTTTCATGAAATCGAGCCTCCACCTGACCCGGGGCGGTTCAGAAGCCCCTCGTGGGAATGATGTGTCGACCGTCCCACGCCATGCGCGCATGGCTCTCCAGGAGAGGACTTCTCCAGGAACTGCCGGGGTCAGCCGTGAACGGAGAACCGGTCAGGAGAAGCGCGGAGGTGCCCGTACCGGCGTTTTCCGCCCGGCGGGTGGAATGCACCGCTGCGCTATACAGCCGTCCGCTCGTCACATCGTGGTGGGTCGCCAGCGGAGCAAAGCCTCCGAGGAGACGGCGAAGGGCATCGACGAGCCGGGACCCGTCGGACGCATCGTCATGTACGTGTGACATCCAGACCGTCAGCGGGGCACTGGGCCAGGAGACGATCGAGACCGCGGGGGAGACAGCTGCGGACCACCAGCTGATCGCTCCTGCATAGAGGTCTGCCGGGTGCAACCCTGCCGGGGCGGCTTCGGCTGCGGCCATCTCCCCGAGCGGTCCTCGTAGGATGAAATCGTCGTCCAAGGCGCTTCCTTGTGGTCGTGCGGCGTTGTCTAGTGGGCTGATCTTGTCCCGTACCTCTGACAACGACTGAGGGACGAGGCGGTGTGATGAGACGCGGACGTTGGCAGACAGCGGCTGGGGCCCGCTGAGTGAGTTTGAGGGGAGTGGGACGCCGTGATGGTCGCTCTGTCAGCTTGTCGGTGACCACCACCCTCAGAGGCCTGCCAGCCACCTTGAAACGGTCGCTGACCTGGGACCAAGGCACGGAGATGGCGCACCACCACGCCTTCTCGAAGACATCCGGGGTGCCTGTGTACTTCTGCGATCCCCACAGTCCCTGGCAGCGAGGATCGAACGAGAACACCAACGGCCTGCTGCGGCAGTACTTCCCCAAGGGCGCGAACCTGTCGAAGTACTCCAGGGAGGACCTGGACGCCGTAGCGGTTGAGCTGAACGCCAGGCCGAGGAAGACGCTCGGCTGGGACAGCCCAGCCGAGCGCTTCTCCGAACTACTGAAGAACGACCCCAACACTCCCCGTGTTGCGACGATTTGTTGAATCCGCCATCCGATGGCGGGGCCGTCGCCCTTTTCCGCCGCCCGTCTGCAGGGCGGGGCAGCGGGGCGTCGCCGGACTGGGGGTTCAGCAGGCAGGCCGGTAGCGGCCGGTGAATCGCGCGAGTTTCAGTCCGAGGTGCAGGCAGAGACGTTCGTTGCCGTCTTTGCCAAGTGCTCAAAACGCTGAATCCGGTAGTACAGCGACGTACGATGCAGCTTCAGGCGTTCGGAGGTTGTGGTGGCCGGCTGGTGGAGCAACCGCAGGTGGCCAGCGTGGAGCACACCTCGGGGTGGCAGGACCTGCTGCTCACCGTGCTGGTTTCGGACCTGGCAGCGCTCTCCCGGCTGCTCACCGAGGTGATCGGCCGCCTGGACGGGGTGCTGGCCACCCGCAGCCAGATCGTCACCGAGTTGCTCACGGAGGGCTCCCGCTGGGACCTGCGGGCGCTGGACCGCGACCAGCGGCAGGTGATGCGCGACGGACGCGACGAACTGGCGGTGCAGGAGTCCGACCCCAACCCCGCACCCGAGGACATGCCGCTGATGCTGGCGCTCGGCCGCGACGTACGGCTCGGCTATCAGGAACTGACGCAGCGTACGGGGATGAGCGAGTCCACCGCCCGGCGGCGCACCTCGAGGCTGCTGCGCACCGGCGTACTGCTGCCGCGGTGCGGGACCGCGCACTCGCGGTCCAATTCTGCCCGGTGTTCGTCACCTACCGGATGAACGTCCCGTCGGCAGTGTTGGCGCGAGTTCCCGGCTGGTCCATGAATGTCTCCAGCAGCGCGGGGGCGGCCTTGGAGTCGTGGACGTCCGCTGTGGTCACGGTGACCTCCAGGAGCAGGCCACCCGTATCGGTCAGGATGTGACGTTTGCGCCCATCGCGTGACCTTCCGCCGTCGTATCCGCGACTGTCCCTGCCGACGGTCTCGGAGGCGTCCACCGACTGACTGTCGTTGATCCCCGCGCTGGGCTCGGCGTTGCGGCCTGATCGTTCCCTCGTCGCCATCCACTTCACGCCGTTGTCGACCAGGTAGCGCACCGCGTCGAACATCTCGCGGTGGCAGTACGCCTCCGGACGCCCGCCACGCTTGAGGAGCCGGGCCGGCACCGGCATCGCGGCGCGGACCTCGGCCCACTCCGCATCCGTCATGTCACTCGGAAAGCAGCCTGCCCGCAGCCCCGGACCGATCGATCCGAACCGGTGCACGTAGCAGTCACACCCAGGGGTGACCACGGTGGACGCAGACACAGTGGTACTGCTCAACTGATCAGGCAACGGGCTTCCTTGGTCGTGCTGGGTGTCGTAACCGCGTCACTACCAAGGGGCCCGTTCTTTCATGCCTGAGGCCGCACCCGTCCCTTCGTCCAGACGATCACCCACGCCGCACACCTCGAACGAGATCCGGTTTGCCACAACGCACTGAGCCGTCCTCGCGGAGTCTGCGCGCAGTTCCTCGTTCTGGTCGTCCAGGGCGGTGACCGGGACGATGACGCGTTCGGCGATGTCCAGGAGCAGCCAGCGCAGTTCCGTTCCGAGTTCCTTCACCACCATGGAGGCGGTGTCGACGTCGCGGGCCTGCGCGGCCCGGATGTAGGCGAACGCACTGAAGACGTCGTCCGGGTGCATCGGGGTGAGCATCTCGGTGGCGGTGGTTTCAGGCATGACGGCTCCTCATACACGGGCCGGCGCGCTGATCGCGGCGGCCTCAGAAGCGATGCTCGGATCGCGGTCCTGTGGACAGAGATCTGCACCCGCACGCACGAAACGGGCGCGCAAGGAGAAAGCGGACCCCTTCCCGCTTGTCGGCCCGGGCGGCGGACCCGGCCACCGACCCCTTGACCGCATCCGCCGCCCGGCCGCGCACGCCCCGCTTCCCCTTGACTTGCCTCGCTACCGGCCACTCCTTCCAACCGACCACCCCGGACCGGGGCAGCGAAGGAGACGAGACGATGACGACCACCCACCCGATGGCCGGGCAGCGGCAACGCTCGGGCCGATCACACCGGAAGGCCGGCCCCTGGCGGGCAAGCCGAAGTGGGCTCCTTGGGTGCCCACTTCGGACGGCACTTGGGAACCCCCTTTGGTGCCCGACACCCGGGTACCGGGGAAAGCCCCTGGTCAGGCCCGGAATCGGTGCGAAAACTGCGCCGTCACAACCCTCTTCTCTCCTCCTGATGTCCGTATGGGAGGAGAGCATCGGGTTCCGGGGCCCGGACGCCCTCCCAGGCCGGGCGCGGCCAGCAGCGGCGGCCAGCTGGCGGCCGGTCGCGAGTGACGAAGGAGCAGAGCTGATGGCGGGGAAGCGCAAGACCAACCCGGCGGGATCGACGAACAGTTTCCGCGGCGATGCGCTGCGCGTCCTCGGATTGCTGAAGGTGGCCACGGCTGATCAGATCCAGCGGATCGGCGTCCCGCACCTGAACCACCGGCACACCGGCAAGGACACTCCGTCGAAGCAGAAGCAGGCCCGTACCGCCTCGCACACCGGCGCGCTCTGTGACATGCGCAAGCACGGCCTCGCCGAGAACGGCGGCTCCACCGCCACGGGGGAGGAACCTGACCCTCAAGGGCCTGGAGGCCGCCTCCTTTGAGCTGCGGCGCCCGGTGACGGAGATGGGCCCCACCGCACGCGGCGCCGGCGCCTCCGGCGCCTCCCACCCCATCGCCGTCAACGAAACCGTCATCGCGATGCTGCGCCCGAAGCCGAACATGACCAAGCTCGCCGAGGATCCGCCCGAAGTCCGGGACCTGCCCGAAGTAGGTCCCGGCCACATCCCCGGCCAACAGCGGCACGAGGACATCGCTGCGTCGGGTGAGCTGCAACGGTTCTTCACGCACCCGCGCTACGACACCTTTCCCGCGCCCGCGTTTTACTCCTACACCGCTCCGGAGCCGGCGCACCTGGCCGAGGAGCCGCTCGAGCCCGCGGCGGCGCACTGGGTCGCCCGGAACGACAGCCACCTGGCCGTACTGCCGTACGACGAAGCCCGTGCCGAGGCCGACCCGCGTGCCGCCGTACTCGCCTTCTACGAGAGCGCGTACCAAGCCGGCGCCCGGCGCGCCGGATGGCCGATCGACCAGCTCGCCTGCCCGGGCGGGGTGACGGACCCGCAACTGCGATCCCACAGACCCCACCCGGCTTCCGGCTGAGGCCCAACAGCAACCGTGAACCCCACGTCGGCATGGCCACCCGGATCGTCGGCCTCGTCCTCGATCAGATCGCTGTGGACGGCTCCATCACCAAGGCCCCCGGAGGCGGCGAGGCGGCCGATCGCCTCGCTGCTCGGCCCGCCCCTGGACCGTCTGGACGACCTGGGGCGTTCTCAGGGATGGAGCAGGTCCGGCCAGTTCTGCGGGACACGGTCGGCCGGTCCCGGGGTCGGCTGGGCGGCCGGGTGGCTGGTCGGCGGGGCCAGTTCGGGTCCGGACTCGTACAGGGCGTCGGTGGCGTAGTTCCAGTACCACTCCTCACCCGGCTCGAAGCTCTGTACCACGGGATGCCCGGAGGACTTCCAGTGGGCGGTGGCGTGCTGGGCCGGTGACGAGTCGCAGCAGCCGATGTGGCCGCACTGCGCGCAGCGCCGGAGGTGGAACCACCAGCCCCCCACTGCGTCGCAGTCCGCGCAGCCGGTAGTGCTGGGCGGGACGCTCGCCGCGATGCCGTCGATGTCGGTCATACGGACTCCTCGGTGGTTGTGGTTTCGGCCTCGGTCTCGGGGGCGGTCAGCGGCAGCAGCACCTGGAATCGTGTGTCGCCCGGTACGGACTCGACCTGGAGGCTGCCGTGGTGTTTGTTGACGACGATCCGCCAGCAGATGTCGAGGCCGAGGCCGGTGCCCTCCCCGACGGACTTGGTGGTGAAGAAGGGGTCGAAGATGCGGCTGCGGATGTCCTCGGGGACGCCGGGGCCGGTGTCGCGGAACTCCACGAGCAGTCGGTCGCCCTCCCTGGCCGTGCGGACCGTCAGGGTGCCGTCGTGGCCCGTGCTGCCGATGGCGGCCACCGCGTTGTCGATGAGGTTGGTCCACACTTGGTTGAGTTCCGCCGGGTAGGCGGGTATTTCGGGGAGGGAGCGGTCGTAGTCCTTGACCACCCTCACCCGAGGGCCGATCTTTCCGGACAGCATCAGCAGCGTGCTGTCGAGGAGTTCGTGGACATCGACGTCCTGGTGAGGGGCGCGGTCGAGCTGCGCGTACTGCTTGGCCGCGTCCACCAGGCGGGAGATGCGGGTGGTGGAGTCGTCGATCTCGTCCATCAGCAGCTCGGTCTCGACCGTGTAATTGAGCCAGCCGATCGCCCCCGGCAGGATGCCTTCGCCCACGGTCGCCGCGACCTGGTCCAGCCAGTCAGTGACCAGCCCGGCCTGGACGAAGGCCGACGCGATCCGCCAGCCCTCCGGGATGCCGTGATCCTCCAGCCAGCCAGCGAGCTCGTCCTCCCGGTCGGACGCCTCCAGAGGGGTCAGCATTGGTGCCTTGGCGACGCGTTCGGCGGTGCGTTCCTGGATCTCGATGAGCTCGGCGAGGGCCACTCGGGAGTAGCGGCCCTGGGCGATGACCGCCAGTTTGTTCCGCATCCTGCCGACCCGCTCACGCAGCGCCGCGGTGGCGCGGACGGCGGCCGCGGCCGGATTGTTGAGCTCGTGGGTGAGTCCGGCGGACAACGATCCGAGCGCCAGCAGGTGTTCCCGCTGGCCAATGGCCCGCTGGGTCTTCTTGGAGCCGAAGAACAGCCCCTCCAGCAGGTGCGTCGGCATCGGGAACCACTCCCGCATGACATCCGCAAACGACTGTGCGGGCAGTACGAAAAACCGGGTGGGTTCGGTCACCCGCATGGAGTTGATGTACGTCTGCGGGACCTGGTCGCCCAGATATGCCTGCATGGCCCCCGCGTACACGCCGCGCTGCGAGGTCCGGCTGACCTCCACATCGTCGCCGCCGACCCGGCGGGACAGGTACGACGGTTCCCTCGACCATCACGTAGAAGCAGGTCGCCGGGTCGCCCTCGGTGTAGACCGGGCCTGGTGCGAACCGTTCCATCCGTCCCTCGGAGCACAGCCGTCCGAGCTGCTCCGGGGAGAGCTTCTCGAAGAGGAACAGCGAGCCGATCTCGTGCGGGTCGCAGGCCATGACCTGTGCGTTCATGACTGCTCCAGGAAGCGGTGGACGAGTATCACGGCCATGGCTCCCTCTCCTACGGCGGACGCGACGCGCTTCGCGGACCGGGCGCGCGCGTCGCCCGCCACGAACACACCTGGGATGCTGGTCTCCAGGTAGTAGGGCGGCCGGTCCAGTGCCCATTCGGCAGGGGGGCGCCCGTCCGGCGTCAAATCCGGTCCGGCGAGGATGAAGCCGTTCTCGTCGCGCAGCACAGTCCCGCCGAGCCAGTCGGTCAGCGGGGCGGCACCGATGAAGACGAACATCCACTGGGCATCGACGACTTCGGTGGCGCCGGTCACGGTATCCCGCAGAATCAGCCGTTCCAGGTGCTCCTCGCCGTGCGCCTCCTCGACGACGGTCCGGGGCCGCACGGTGATGTTTGGGGCCTCGTCGATCTGCTGGATCAGGTAGTACGACATCGACGCTGTCAGGGACTCCCCGCGCACCAGCATGGTCACCGACTTCGCGCCCTGAGCCAGGAACACCGCCGCCTGCCCGGCGGAATTCGCGCCGCCGACGACGTACACGTCCTGGCCCTCACAGGACGACGCCTCGGTGAGGGACGAGCCGTAGTACACCCCGCGGCCGGTCAGCTCGTCGCATCCCGGCGCCCCCAGCTGCCGGTACGACACGCCGGTCGACAGGATGACGCTGTGCGCGGCGACCGCTGAGCCGTCGGAGAAGCGCACGACGCGCGCCGGACCGTTCACCTCCAGCCCCGTGACCTCGCGAGCGGTGAGGATCTCGGCACCGAAGCGGCTCGCCTGGCGGCGGGCACGATCGGTCAGCTGCGCGCCGGACACGCCGTCCGGGAAGCCGAGGTAGTTCTCGATGCGGGAACTCTGGCCGGCCTGTCCGCCGGTCGCCGACCGCTCGACCGGTACGGTCCGCAGCCCCTCGGAGGCCCCGTACACCGCCGAGCCGAGTCCGGCCGGGCCGCCGCCGATGATGACGAGGTCGTAGAACGCGGCGGTCGGCGTGGTCGCGAGCCCCACGTGGGCGGCCAGTTCGGTCGACTCCGGCTCGATCAGCGCGGTACCGTCCGGCGTGATCACCAGGGGGAGCCGTCGGCCGTCGGCCCCGGCCGCCGCCAGAAGCCTCTGTCCCTCCGGTTCGTCGGAGGAGTACCAGCGGTACGGCACCTGGTTGCGGGCGAGGAATTCGCGCGCCCGCGAGGAGGGGGCGGACCAGCGGTGCCCGACCACCTTGGTGGCGGGTACCGGCCGGTAGTCGCTGGACCGCCAGGCCGTGAGGAGATCGTCCAGGACCGGGTAGAGCTTCTCCTCGGGCGGGTCCCAAGGCTTGAGGAGATAGTGGTCGAGGTCGACGACGTTGATCGCGTCGATGGCAGCGTCGGTGTCGGCGTAGGCGGTCAGCAGCACGCGCCGCGCCCCCGGGTACACGCCAAGGGCCTGTTCGAGGAACTCGATACCGTTCATCTGCGGCATCCGGTAGTCGGCGAGGATCACGGCCACCAGGTCGCCGCGCAGCTTCAGCTCGCGCAGCGCCTCCAGCGCGGACTCGCCGGACTCGGCGCGTACGATCCGGTAGCCGCCGCCGTAGCGGCGCCGCAGGTCGCGGGCGATGGCGTGGGAGACTCCCGGGTCGTCGTCCACTGTCAGGATGACGGTCCGCGTTGCGTCGGTGGCCTGTGCCATACTCCTCCGCCCTACGCGCTCCCGACGCCCGGCACGACGAGCTGCCCGAGCACGCTCCCGACCATCGTATGTTCGATCGATCCGGACCGCTTCGGCTGCTACGGCCCGTGCGGCCTGGGTGACCTGACGTTGGCAGAGCACCACCTGGTGTGCCGCCTCAGAGCTCAGCAGCACGAGTACGTCACGGGGGGCGCCGACTGGCCGGGCACGGCCCGCGTGCGCCGCACACCAAGCCGTCGCAGGCTGGGGGCATGACCCAGCAGTACGCGACGAAAGGTGACCGATGAAGTTCGCAGTGATCGGCGGTACGGGCCTGATCGGATCGCAGGTCGTGAAGAAGCTGAACGCGGCAGGGCACGAGGCCGTGCCGCTGGAGTTCGTCGCTGCGGTCCTGGCGTGGACCACTGAGGGTGACGTCGTCCGTCTGCCCGCCACCCCGATCCAGCCGATCGCCGCCCAGGACGTCTCCGATGACGCCGCTCAGTACGTCCCGCCTCCTCGATCACCGCGTCAACCACATCTGCGGGAAACACCCGCGTCAGCAACCCCACAGACACCAAATCCGACAACCGGACATCAGAAGACGGCTTCACCCAACCAGAACGCGGCATCCCCCCCCACTAACCCAGAAGTTCCTAACTGAACGGTATTGCCCTTAACGCCCGTCCCGACGGTCGCAGCGTCGTCACCGCCGGCATGTTCGCCGCTGTCAGCGGCGACGCACCACCAAGGGCGACGCCTGTATCGCCCCCACGCACTACACGGACTGGCTCTCCTGACCCAGTCCGCCTATCGGAGGAGGCCTCACCCATGGCGAACAATGAACCGACGGCGGGCGGCGCTGGGAGCCGGCCACGCTCGGAAGCGTGGAAGACGGCGCTCACCGTGCTGCAGTCGGCGAAACCGCCGTTCGTTCCGGAGGGGGCAGAGGCGATGACGGTTCTCGTCGAATTCCCTCCCGGTGATCCTGGCACCCCTCCCCACCGGCACTCGGGACCCGCCTTCGGCTACATGCTGGAGGGGGAGATGCTCTTCGAGCTGGAAGGCGAGCCCGAGCGGGTGATCAGGGCCGGGGAGACGTTCTGGGAGCCAGGTGGCGATGTCATCCACTACCAGGACGGCAACAACCGGACGGACTCCTGGAGCCGATTCCTCGTCACCATGTTGTGTGCGCCCGGTCAGCCCATGCTCACTCTGGTCGACGACGAGGAGCTGGCCCGACGTCAACACCTGCGAGCTCCAAGGGCTTGAACGAGACCGCAGTGCTGGGCGTCCAACACCCGTGCGCAGCGTTTCTACGCCCGAAACGGGTGGCGGCCGGATGGAGCGCGCCGTCCAGGACCGCTGGACCATGACTACGTCCGGCTGCGAGACAAACTCAGCCACGTGAAGCGGTGCCGCCGTCGGTCTGCGCGGGGGCAGGCTGGTTCGGGCACGAGAGCGAGGCTTCGGACGCCATCACACGGGCTGTTGCGGTCGACTCCCCTGGCTGGGGCCTGGGGATAGGCCGGCTCCGCCCGAGGCGTTCGTGGGCGTCGGCGAAGTGTCCGGCGATGGCTGCCGAGACGGTCGAGAGGTCAAGGGCCAGGGCGAAGCCGGCGACGATCTCGGCGAGCCGGTGCGCGCTGCCCCGGCCGGTGCAGCCCATCGTCTCCAGGAGTTCGCGCTGGGCGGGCAGGTGGGTGCCGCCCCCGACCGTACCGAGAGCCAGGCCGGGGAGGGTCATGCTCGCGTGGACGCCGTCCGGTGTCCGTTCGAGGATGAACTGCCCCGCCCCGGATTCGTGCACGCAGGCGATGTCCTGGCCGGTCGCGGTGAAGATCGCGGCCACGATGTTGGCGGTGTTCGCGTGGGAGCCGAGGACCCCGCTGTGGACGGCCCCGGCCGCGATGTGCTGATAGCCGGAGACCAACTCGTCGGGGGTGGTCCGCAGGACCCGTTCGACCACGCCGGCCGGCAGCCGGCAGTCGGCGGAGACCCTGATGCCCCGCCCCTCGGCCAGGGCCTGGGCGGACGCTTTCTTGTCGCCCGCCGTGTTCCCCTCGACGATGAACCTCTCAAGCCCACAGCCCCCGGCCAGGTGCGGCTGTTCCTCGATCCACTGGCACGCGCGCCAGGTGCAGGCGGTCGTCATGTTCTGCCCCGCCGCGTCACCGGTGGTGTACCGGAACCGCAGGTGGACGGCCCTGCCCAGGACCACGGGTTCGACCGAGACGAGTTCGGCGTGGTCGGAGACCTGGCGGACGACCGCACGCAGGTCGCCGAGGTGCCGGGGAGCCGCCGCGGAGAAACGCGCGGCGCCATCCAGCCGGGAGAACACGAAGACCGGTGCGCGCGTCATCGCCTGGGCCGCGACGCGGGTGGTGACCCCGCCTGCCAGGGTGGCGGCCAGGGCGCCCCGGGTCGCCGACGAGACGAGGGCGCCTTCGGTGGTCGCCATCGGGGTGTAGACCTCGCCCTGGACGTTCTGCCCAAAGAACAGCAGGGGGCCGGCCACGCCGATGGGGATCTCAACGGCGCCGATGAATCCCTCGATGTTGCCGGTCAGCCTGCCGGCGTCGAGTCGTGTGTGCTGCAAGGAGCCCAGCGCCAGGCCGGTGACGGAGCGGAGCCAGTCGAGCCGTTGGAGGCGCGCGGATTCCGTGTAGACGCCCCGGGCGGGGACGTACCGTCGAGTGGAGCGGCCGTGGAGAGGTCGGCCCGTACTTTCTCCGGAACTCATGACGCAACCTTCCCGGGGCGGTCGGGCGGGTGACTGGCGGGTGCCGACACGGCCGTCCTCCGTGTCTCCCCACATGCTGATGGCAGCCCGAGTATCCCGTTCCACGCCTCAGGCGCACGGACCGATTGCGCATAGCTCACCCCTTCGAGTGTGTCCGTGGCCCTGCCGGGCCGTCAGCCGATTCGGCCCCGCCAGGACCGGCCCCTGTTGCACGGCGGATCGAAAACAGGTACTGACCTTGATTCTGTCGGAGATCTTGGAATCGGCGGTGTCAACCACCGCTGCTTCTCCAGGACTTCGGCCGGTGGATGTTGTGCTGGTCCAGGAAATTCTGGAAGGCGGTGGGCCGTCGGGCCGGAGGTGTTCCTCCGGCCGGCCCGCTGAGTCGCTCAATGTTGACGGCGATGGAGTTCGCGAACCTTCACCTCGGCACCGTCAACCACTGCCTGTGGAACGCGCCCACCGCGGAATGCCAGAACCAGCTCCCCGCTGAACAGTGCGGCCAGGCGCCACTCCTCGGGGCATGCCAGCCGTCACGCTGCCGCAACTCCGTCCTGACCCTCGCCCACGAGTGCATCTGGCGCATGGAGGAAGCCGACCTGCTCTCCCTCCTGTCCAAGCGCCTGCCAAAGCCGCTGCGCGAGCAGGCCGAGACCCGGCTCGCCGAGGTCCGGGCCGCCAACATGCAGTTCGACAGGTGCTGTCACGTTGTTGGGTTGCAGGTGCCTGACGGTGCGTCGTGGCCTGGTGGGGCCCGCGGTCCGGGCCTGTGGTCAGGCCGTGGTGGGCCGGCCGGCAGCGCCGGTGATCTGGTCCCAGATCGCGAAGCGGACGGTCATCTCGGCTCGGTGGTCGGGGGCTGTCATCAGGTGGCGGTGAGGGCGGAAGTGGGGTGAGA
>NZ_JBVHDS010000053.1:0-11375 GCF_055563255.1 Streptomyces sp. NPDC002958
CGACGGCTCGGCCAGGAGGCCGACCGCCCCGAACCCCCCACCGCCCCCACCCCCCGCAGCACCACCGCCCCGCCCCGCCTCGTCGTCCGCGCATCCACCGCGCCAACGGCGACCGACAGATAAGAGCATGAGGTTCGCATGAGTCTCACCGCCTCCCGGGCCGATGTCGCCCCGGGCAGCCGCGGCACCCCACCGCCCCGCACCCCCGTCAAGCGCAAGCAGGCGCTCGGCCTGGACAGGGGGGCCTGGTTCCTGCTGCTTCCCGCGCTGATCCCGATCCTGCTGCTCAGCGTGGGCCCGCTCCTCTACGGTGTCGCGCTCGCGTTCACCGACGCACAGGCGGGACGTACGGCAGCCACCCAGTTCGTAGGACTGGAAAACCTTCTCGACCTGCGCCACGACTCGCTGTTCCTGGAGTCCTTCCGGATCGGCCTGATCTGGGCGGTGTGCGTGACGGCACTGCAGTTCGCGATGGCCCTGGGCCTGGCGCTGCTGCTCAACCAGAACCTGCGTTTCCGCTGGCTGGCCCGCACCCTCGCCCTCGTGCCGTGGGCGATGCCTGAGGTCGTCGTCGGCATCATGTGGCGCCTCGTGTACCACTCCGACGCGGGCATCCTGAACAAGACGCTCACCCAACTCGGTCTCATACACGAGAACGTCGACTGGCTCGCCGACCTCGCCTACGCGCTGCCCGCGGTCATCGTGGTCGGCGTGTGGGCGGGCATGCCGCAGACCACGGTCGTGCTCCTGGCGGGTCTGCAGAACGTTCCGCACGAACTGCGCGAGGCAGCCCAGTTGGACGGTGCCGGCGTCTGGCGCCGCTTCACAACAGTGACCTGGCCGGCGCTCAAGCCCGTCGTCCTCGCCATCACCGCCCTGAACTTCATCTGGAACTTCAATTCGTTCGGTCTGGTGTATGTCCTCACCCAGGGCGGTCCGGGCGGTCAGACGCGGTTGCCGATGCTGTTCGCGTACGAAGAGGCCTTCAAGTACGGGCAGTTCGGATACGCCGCCGCGATGGGACTTGTCATGGTTGCTGTGATCGCGGTCCTGCTCACTCTGTTCCTGCGCAAGAAGCTGAAGGAGGACGCGGCGTGAGCGCGACTTCTGTCCTGCCCAAGGTCCGCGCCCTGCGCGCCGCGGGCCGCACCGGCCAGTACGTGGCCCTGCTGTGCTACCTGGTCTTCCTGGGCTTCCCGCTCCTCTGGCTGGTGTCCACCTCCTTCAAGTCGCCGCAGGAACTGGGCTCCATCGATCCGACGTGGCTGCCCCAGCACCCCAGCCTCGACAACTACCGCGCCGCATTCGACGCGCAGCCGCTGCTCCACTCGGCGCTCAACAGCCTTCTTGTGGCGGTCAGCGCCTCGCTGATCTCGGTGTCGATCGCGGTCCCGGCCGCGTACGTGATGGTCCGCTACAGGTCGCGGGTCAGCCAGGCCGGGACCGTCTGGATCCTGGTCAGCCAGATGTTCCCGTTCGTTCTGGTGATCATCCCGCTGTTCCTGATCCTGAAGAACTTCCACCTGATCGACAGCCTCTTCGGCCTGATCATCGTGTACGTCGTCTGGAACCTGCCGTTCTCACTGTGGATGCTCCAGGGCTACGTCAAGTCGGTGCCGAGTTCCCTGGAGGAGGCCGCCGCGATGGACGGCGCCGGCCGGCTGCGCACCCTCGTCAGCGTCGTCCTGCCACTGCTCGCGCCCGGTCTGGTGGCGACGTTGATGTTCTCCTTCGTCACCGCCTGGAACGAGTTCTTCTTCGCCCTCGTGCTCCTCAAGTCCCCGGAGAACCAGACGATGTCACTGATCCTCACCCGCTTCCTCGGTGCCGAGGGCGTTGCCGATCTGGGCCCGCTGGCCGCGGCCTCGGTCCTCGCGACCATCCCCAGTCTGGTCTTCTTCGCGCTGCTGCAGCGCCGACTCGTGGGTGGCATGCTCAGCGGGGCGGTGAAGGGCTGATGCGCAACCGTACGAAGAACCTGAGCGCCTGCGCGGCCGCCGCGCTCTCCCTGGCCCTGGTCGCCGGCTGCGGTGGTTCGGGGACCGACTCCGCCGACGGCAGGATCACCCTCGAATTCCTCAGCCTGGCCTGGCAGAAGGAGTCCGTCGACGCCAACAAGGCGCTCGTGGAGCAGTGGAACGCGACCCACCCCGATGTCCAGGTCAAGTACATCCAGGGCAGCTGGGACAACATCCACGACCAACTCCTCACCTCCTTCGAGGGCGGCGAAGCGCCCGACATCATCCACAACGACGCCTCCGACCTCACCGACTTCGCGAACGGCGGCTACCTCGCCGACCTGACGGAGTACCTGCCCCAGTCACTGCGCGAGGACATCCCGCAGGCCTCCTGGGACACGACTGCCTACGGCAAGGGAACGTACGGCGTCCCGTTCCTCCAGGAGCCGCGCGTCCTCATCGCCAACACCGAACTCCTCGAGCAGGCACAGGTTCGCATCCCCACGGCAGCGAACCCCTGGACCTGGGACGAGTTCGAGAGCGTCACCAGGAGACTGACACGCGACGAGAACAACGACGGCAAGAACGACCAGTACGGCGTGGCCTGGTCCATGAAGGAGCCGGTCTCACAGTCCGTCAACCTGTCCCTGTCCACGGGCGGCAAGGTTTTCCGCAAGGACGCCGACGGCAAGAACGAGATCCGCTACGACAACGCCGACTCGGCCGTCGCGCAGCTCATCAACCGGCAGATCAACGAGGACCGGACCGCACCCAAGAACGGCCTCGGCATGTCGGGTTCGGACACACTGCCCGGCTTCTTCGCAGGCCGCTACGCGATGCTCCCGCTGAACTTCTCCTACCGCCAGCAGGTGCAGCAGCAAGCACCGAAGGGTTTCGACTGGACGGTCCTGCCGATGCCCAGCGGCAAGGGCGGCCTGGCGCAGGGAACTGCCCCACAGACCCTCTCGGTCTCCGAGGACAGCAAACACAAGCAGGCGGCAGTCGACTTCATCGCCTTCCTCAATCAGGCCGACCATCAAGTCCAACTGGCGCGTGGGGACTGGCTGTTGCCTACCAGTAAGACGGCTTTGAAGGACCCGTCCCTCAACACCGGCGAGTACGGCTGGAAGACCGGCACCGACATCGCCTCCCATCTGCGCCCGTCGCCGGTACTCGGGGTGCGCGGCTACGCGGAGTGGAAGGACAAGATCGCCACCCCCGCCTATCAGGAGTACTACAACGGCGCGTTCGGCATCACGGAGCTGCGCAAACGCCTGGCGGACGACGGCACCCGCATCCTCGACCGCTATCAACGCTGAACCCGAGCACGACCCCAGAAGAGAGCACGAATCCACCATGAGCGTCAGGCTCGACCCCGATCCGTCGGCGGCCGCCGCACCGGATCCCCGTAGGCGCCGTCCCGTCATCCCTTCCCAGCCCGCCGTCGCGGTCCCGCTCCGGGACCGCGCCCGCGGCGCCCTGCTCGGCCTCGCGGTCGGTGACGCGCTCGGAGCGCCTGCCGAGAACATGAAGCCTTCCCAGATCCGCGAACGCTGGGGGCGCATCGAAGGCTTCGTCTCCGACGATCCGGCCGGTACGGACGACACCGAGTACGCGATCTTTTCGGGTCTGCTGCTCGCCGACCACGGCTCCGCCCTCACCGTGGACCACGTCGAGGCGGCCTGGCACGAGTGGATCGCGGACCTCGACGAAGGCCCCTTCAAGGGCGCCGGGTTCAGTGAGCGCGGCACCCTGGAGAACCTGCGCCGTGGGCTCGCTGCCCCCATCTCCGCCCAGCACCGGCATGCCTGGAGCGACGGCCTCGCGATGCGCGCCGCGCCCTTCGGGGTGTACGCGGCCGGACGCCCGGCCGAGGCGGCCCGCCTCGTCGCCATCGACGGCACGGTGTCGCACGACGGCGAGGGCATCCACGGTGGCCGGGCGGTGGCGGCGGGCGTCGCCGCGGCCATGGTCGGCCACAGCCCGGAGGCGGTCGTCCAGGCCGCCCTCTCCGTCGTACCGGACGACTCGTGGACGGCGCGCTCGCTGCACCGTGCGGTGTCGGCGGCACGCCTGGCGCGCCGCGACCCCGCCGGTACCCAACTGTCGATGGAACGTGCGGTGCGCAAGGCCGTCGTCATCGGGGGCTATCCGTGGACGGACTTGGCGCCCGAGGCGGTCGGCCTGGCGTTCGGCGCGTTCGCGGTGGCCCGCGGCCACTTCCGCGAGTCGGTCCTGACCGCGGTCAACATGGGCCGCGACGCCGACACCACGGCCGCAGTGGCGGGCGCCCTCGCCGGTGCCCTGCGCGGCAAGACCGCGATCCCCGCCGACTGGGCGGACGCGATCGGCCCGGTACGGGGCAGTTGCCTCCCCTCCATGGCCGGACGGCACATTCTCGACATCGCGGACCGGTTGACGCCCACCGCACCGGACCGGGCGGGAGCTACGGCGTGACGAACACCCACGGCATCGCCGCCGCACCGGCCGACCGCACCGAAAGGCCCCTCACTCCCATGCCCCCCGCCACAGCGGACGCCACCCAACGCATCGAGGGCCTGCTCCTCGGCATAGCCGCAGGTGACGCCGCCGGGTGGCCCTCCGGTCGGCACCGAGCCGCCAGGCTGCCCGACTGGACACGCCGCCTCACCCGCGAACTGGACACATTCGCCGAGCAGAACGCGACGACGACACTGCCCGTCCCGATCGCCCTGAACCAGCCCCCGGAGCCACTGCGCCTCGGCCCGTCCGACGATGCGGAGTGGGCGGCCTTCACCGCGCACGCCGTCCTCGACGCCTACGCCGACGGCCTCGGCGACCTCCCCGCCGACCAGCGCGTACGCTCCGCGCTCTCCCTCGCCTGGAACACCCTCGCGGACGAGATCGCGGCGGCAGCGGAGCGCGCGGACGAGATCGAGTCGGCCCAGATGCCGCTGCGTGCCCGCATCTCCGTACGGGCCGGCCTCGGCAACCTCGCCGCTGGACTGCGGCCCCCAGCGACGGGCCACGACAACCCGCACTACTTCGACGACGCGGCCTGCGTACGCGCCGCGGTGCTCGCGATCGTCCACCCCGGGAACCCCGAACGAGCCGCTGATCTGGCCGAGTTCGACGCCCGCTACACCCAGGACGGCGATGGCGTGCACGGCGCCCGCGCCATGGCATCGGCCGTCGCCGCGGCGCTCGGCGGCGCTCCGGTCGGCGCCTGCGTGGACGCGGCACTCGCCCAGCTTCCCGAGGGCACCGAGATCCACCGCAACGCGGTGCGTGCCGTCGACCTGGCCCGTGCCGCGGTGACCACGCGCCCCGGCCTCCCCGGCAACGCGTTCGCCCTCGTGCCCGTGTTGGAGCACGAGATCGTCGACCACGTCTACAGCTATGGCATCGCCGCCGCCGAAACCGTTCCCGTCGCCCTCGCCATTGCCACGGCAGCGGCCGGATCCGTCAGCGAAGCGGTCCCCACCGCGGCCTGCCTCTCCCGTGTCGCCGACTCGGCCCCCGCCCTGGTCGGCGCCCTCACCGGTGCGCTCGACGGCGTCGGCGCGTTCCCGCAGAGCTGGCGCGAGGCCTGCCGCACGCTCGCGGGCTGCGCACTGCCGCGCCTCGCCGGCACGGACCTGATCGGCCTGGCGAAGCGCCTGGCCATGACGAACAGCCCAACCAACTCCCCCTCCTCGGAAGGAACCCCGGCATGACTACGCCCACCAACCCGACGAGCCCCATTCCGTCCCTCGAGGACCGCACCACCGGCGCCCTCGTCGGAGCAGCCGTGGGCGACGCGCTCGGCGGCCCGGTCGAGGGCTGGACCCCGGAAGCCATCGCCGAGCGGCACGGCGGGCGGGTGCGGGGCATCGTGGAACCGTTCTACAAGGACGACTGGAAGACCGCGCGGCCCATCGCGCCGTACCACAAGGGCGACGGCCACGTCACCGACGACACCTTGATGACACACGCCCTGATCCGGGTGTACGAGAAGGTCCGCGACCACCTCGACGCGTACGCGGTCGCCGACCACCTGGTCCCGGACCTGATCACCAACACACGCTGGATTCCGGAGCTGGAGGCGGAGGCACTCCCGCTCCAGCGCATCTTCCTCGCGGAGAAATGGATCGTCGCCCGTATCCACTACGGACACGTCGACCCACGCGAGGCGGGCGTCGGCAACATCGTCAACTGCGGTGCGGCGATGTACATGGCGCCCGTCGGCGCGGTCAACGCCGGCAACCCTCTCAAGGCGTACGAAGAGGCTCTGGACGTCGCGGGCGCGCACCAGTCGTCGTACGGCCGCGAGGCGGCGGGCGTCTTCGCGGCGGCGGTTGCCTCCGCGTTCAAGCCGGGCGCGACCCCCGAGTCCGTCGTCGAGGACGTACTGGCGCTCGCGAAGGACGGTACGAAGTCGGCGATCGAGGCGGTGTGCGAAGTGGCTGCCCACTACGACGACTTCGAGGAGGCACTGGCCCCGCTGCGCGAGGCAGTGGCCCCCTTCGATACGGTCGGCCCCGAGTACCGCAAGCCGTCCCTCGGTGCCCGCCGCCCCTCACGTCTGCACGCCATCGAGGAACTCCCCGTCGCTCTCGGCATGTTGTTGGTCGGCCGAGGCGACTTCCGCCACACGGTGCTCGGTTCGGTGAACTACGGCCGCGACTGCGACTCGATCGCCACGATGAGTGGCGCGATCGTCGGTGCCCTGTACGGCGAGGGCGCGGTGCCCGGTGAGTGGAGCGCCGAGATCGCGCGGGCCAGCAGGCTGGATCTGCACGCCCCCGCGGCGTCCCTCGCCCAGGTCACGCGCGAGGTGCACGGCCGCGATCTGGAGCGGCGTCGAGCCCACGAGGCCGCCTTCACGGCGATCGCGGGGCTCTGATGCTGCGTCTGACCTGGGTACAGCCCGAGGACCTGATCGGGCACGAGCTGCGCCAGGCGGCTCAGGACGGCCGTGATGCGGCGGCAGTCGAACGCCGCTGGGTCGCGGCGGGGGGCCACCTGGCGCCGGAGCGGGCCGGGGCGTCGCCGGACGCGGCCTCGGCCGGGCTTCGGGCACTGGCCGAGGAGTTGCTGGACGAACTGGCCCAGCTACCGTCCCCCCTTGCGGCTGCGGAGCCGACAACACCACCGGCCCGTATCACGCTTGAGGGCGAGCCGTCAGGGCGGCACTCGGCACCGGATCCGGTGGCGGAGACGGACCGTCTGCACGCGGCCTGGCTGGGCCGGGCAGTCGGCTGCGTCCTGGGCAAGCCCGTCGAGAAGCTCCCCCTCGACGGCATTCGCGCGATCGCCCGGTCCACCGGTAACTGGCCGCTGAACACCTGGTTCACCGAACAGAACCTGGACCCGGAGGTCGCCGCGGCATACCCCTGGAACCGCCGCTCCCGCCCCACCTCCCTCGCCGAGAACATCGATGGCATGCCGGAGGACGACGACCTCAACTACCCGCTCCTCGGGCTGATGCTGCTCCAGCGACACGGTCACGACTTCACTACGGACGATGTCGCGAAGCTGTGGCTGGACGAGCTCCCGGCGGGCCGCACGTTCACCGCGGAGCGCGTCGCCTACCGCAACCTCCTCAACGGTCTGGAGCCACCGCACACTGCGACGTACCGCAACCCGTTCCGCGAGTGGATCGGCGCGCAGATCCGCGCGGACGTCTTCGGCTGGACGAACCCGGGTGCTCCGGCAAGGGCTGCCGAACTCGCTTACCGTGACGCCGTGTTGACACACACGGCCAACGGTGTCTATGGCGAGATGTTCGTGGCCGCGGCCATCGCGCACGCGGCCGGGCCCTCCCCCACCACGATCCATGAAACCCTCGCCGTCGCCCTGACCCACGTCCCGCCCGGCTCCCGCTACGCGCAGGCGATCCGCTTCGGCATCGAGACGGCGCAGGCGGAGCCCACCGGCACTCCGGCCGGCTTCGAGCAGGTGATCGACGCTCTGCACGCCCGCTACGCCCACGACCACCACTGGGTGCACGTCCTGCCGAACGCCGCTCTGCTCGCCGCCGCTCTCACCCACTCCGACGGCGAATTCACGGGCGCCATCTGCCGTGCCGTGTCGGGTGGTTGGGACACGGATTCCAACGGCGCGACCGCCGGATCGATCGCGGGCCTGCTCGCGGGGACCCCGGAGGCCCTCGGTGAGCGTTGGACGGCTCCGCTGAAGAACCGCCTCGCCACCACGGTGGGCGGCTTCGACGGCATCGGCTTCGACGAACTGGCCCGACTCACCCTGGAGGCTCGCGCATGACTCAGCTGACCGTCCTCGGCTCGGCCAACATGGACCTGGTCGCCTATGTGCCCGAGGCCCCGCGGCGAGGCGAGACCGTCATGGGACACGAGTTCCGTACGGTGCCCGGCGGCAAGGGTGCCAATCAGGCGATCGCGGCGGCACGCGCGGGCGGCACCGTGGCCATGATCGGCGCGGTCGGTGCCGACGACTTCGGCGCGCGCCTGCGCCAGACCCTCGCCGACGCCGGGGTGGACACCACCGCACTGCGTACCGTCCCCGGCCCGAGCGGCACCGCACACATCGTGGTGGACGACGGCGGCGGCAACGCGATCGTCGTGGTGCCCGGCGCGAACGGCGCGTTCACCGCGCTCACAGACGGCGACGAGGCCCTGATCGCCGCGTCCGGCGCACTCCTGCTGCAACTCGAACTGCCTATGGAAGGCGTGCTCGCGGGCGCCCGTGCGGCCCGCGCTCACGGCGTCCGCACCATGCTCACCCCGGCCCCAGCCCAGCCGCTGCCGCCCGAACTCCTCTCGCTCACCGATGTGTTGGTGCCGAACGAGCACGAGGCGGCAGCCCTGACCGGGGCCGGCGATCCGTACGAGGCGGCGCGCCTGCTGCTCGCACAGGTCCCCGAGGTGGTCGTCACGCTCGGTGAGCAGGGCAGTCTCTACGCCACCCGCGACGCGACCCCCGTCATCGTGCCGGCGTTCCCCGTCGAGGCGGTGGACACGACGGCGGCCGGTGACACGTTCGTGGGCGCGCTCGCAGTGGCGTACGGCGAAGGCAGCCCGATGCCGGAGGCGATGGCCTGGGCCGCGGCTGCCTCGGCGCTCGCGGTGCAGCGCCCCGGCGCCTCGTCCTCGATGCCCACGCGCACCGAGATCGAAGCGTTCCGCAAGAACGTACGGACCGATGAAACACGGCCTCAGGAAGCACGATGAACGACACCCCACTCCCCCGGCACGACGGTCCTCTCAAGGGCCTGCGCGTCCTCGATCTGGCAACACTCTTCGCCGGCCCCCTGTGCGCCACGATGCTCGGCGACTTCGCTGCCGAAGTGATCAAGGTGGAGCACCCGCGCAAGCCGGACCCATCCCGTGGCCACGGCCCGTCGAAGGACGGCGTCGGGCTCTGGTGGAAGCTGCTGGGCCGCAACAAACGGAACATCACGCTCGACCTCTCCACCCCCGGCGGCCGCGAGGTACTCCTCAGGCTGGTGTCCGAGTCCGATGTCCTGATCGAGAACTTCCGCCCCGGCACCCTGGAGAAGTGGAACCTCGGCTGGGACGAACTGTCGGCCGCCAACCCCCGCCTCGTTCTGGCCCGCGTCACCGGTTTCGGCCAGTTCGGCCCGTACGCGCGGCGTCCCGGATTCGGTACCCTCGCCGAAGCGATGAGCGGCTTCGCGGCGATCACCGGCCAGCCGGACGGCCCGCCGACTCTGCCGCCGTTCGGCCTCGCCGACTCGATCGCCGCGCTCTCCACGTCGTACGCGGTGATGGCCGCCCTGCGCGGCCGCGACGCGACGGGCCGCGGCCAGGTCGTGGACATGGCGATCATCGAGCCGATGCTGACGATCCTCGGTCCGCAGCCCATATGGTACGACCAGCTCGGCTACGTACAGCCGCGCACCGGCAACCGCTCCACCAACAACGCGCCGCGCAACACCTACCGCACCAGCGACAAGAAGTGGGTCGCGGTCTCGACCTCCGCCCAGTCGATCGCGGAACGTGTGATGCGCCTCGTGGGCAGGCCCGAGTTCATCGACGAGGACTGGTTCGCCACGGGCTCGGGCCGCGCCGCGCACGCAGACGAGCTCGACGAGGCTGTCGGCTCATGGATCGCGGCACACACCCGCGACGAGGTCGTGACGGCGTTCGAGAAGGCGCAGGCGGCCATCGCCCCGATCTACGACATCCGCGACGTGATGGCGGACGAGCAGTACCGGGCGCTCGACTCGATCACCGAACTCCCCGACCCGGACTTCGGCACGGTGAAGATGCAGAACGTTCTGTTCCGCCTTTCCGAGACTCCCGGATCCATCAAGTGGACGGGCCGCTCCCATGGCGCGGACACGGACGAGATCCTCACCGGGCTCGGCCTGACGGACACGGAGATCACGACGCTCCGCGAGGCAGGTGCGGTGTGACCGACCATGCGTATCTGACCTGGCTGTACGTACCCGGGGACCGTCCCGGTGTCGTCGCCAAAGCCCTCGACTCCGGGGCCGACGTTGTGCTGGTCGACCTGGAGGACGCGGTCGCCCCCGACCGTAAGTCGTACGCACTCGACGCAACCGCCGAACTCCTCGCCGACAAGCACGAGGTGCCGGTACACGTCCGTGTCAACGCACTCGACAGTCCCCTCGCCGAGCAGGAGATACGCCGTCTCACCCCGCTGCCGGGCCTGGACGCACTGCGCCTGCCGAAGGTGGGCGGCCCGGACGACATCGCCCGCATCCTGGGCTGGGCGATCGAAGTCCCGCCCCTGTACGCCCTGTTGGAGTCGGCGCTCGGGATCGAGCACGCCTATACGATCGCAGACCATCCGTGTGTGCACGGCATCGCGCTCGGCGAGGCCGATCTCCGCGCCGAGCTGGGCGTCACGGACGCCGCCGGCCTCGCCTGGCCGCGCGGTCGCGCGGTGGTCGCGGCGCGGGCGGCGCAGCTGCCGCCACCGCCGCAGTCGGTGTACCCGGATGTCCGCGATGCCGAGGGCCTGGCCCGCTCCTGCGCCGAGGGCCGCGCGCTGGGCTTCCTGGGCCGCACGGCGATCCATCCGCGGCAGCTCCCGGTGATCGAAGAGGCGTTTCTGCCGACGGAGCGGGAGGTGACAGCGGCCCGCGAGATCGTCCGGGCGGCGGCGACGGACGCGGGCGCCCTGGCCCTTCCCGACGGGCGCTTCGTGGACGCGGCCGTGGTGGCCGGCGCACGACGGGTGCTGGCACTGGCGGAACGCAGGCTGGGCTGACCTGGCGGCAGGCGCCGGTCTCGTACGGCACCGTGCTGTCCAGCATGTGCCGACCCGCCGCGCACTACACGTGGTTCACACCGTGCGACTCGTGCCGTCATCGCGCTGCCAACTGCCGACCGTTGCCGACGCGGTGGAGGCGCGGACGACGAGGCGGGGCGGGGCGGTGATGCTGCGAGGTGCGATGGGGTGCGCGCCGTTCGGTTCCCGCAAGTGTTC
>NZ_JBVHDS010000054.1:0-11301 GCF_055563255.1 Streptomyces sp. NPDC002958
GAAGCCTCAAGAACTCCCATCATCGCAGGTCACAAGGCACTTCCTTATTTCTCGAAGAGTCATCCACAGCCATCAGATCGGTGGATCGAGGCTAAGTGTCCTGGCCTTCCGCAGGCCGTAGATGGCAGCCCCGAGGATGAGGACTGCGGCGCCGGAGATGACGGTGCTCAGCGGCAGGGCGAAGGCGAGGACCGCGCAGCCGGCCAGGCCGATGACGGGGACGAGGCGGTTCGGCCGGCCCTCTTCCTCGGTGAGAGTCCAGGCGGAGGCGTTGGCGATGGCGTAGTAGGCCAGGACGCCGAAGGAAGAGAAGCCGATCGCCCCGCGTACGTCGGTGGTCGCGGCGAGCAGGGCGACGACGGCGCCTACAGCCAGCTCGGCGCGGTGCGGGACACCGAAGCGGGGGTGGACGGCGGCCAAGGTGTGCGGCAGGTGCCGGTCGCGGGCCATGGCTAGGGTGGTGCGGGAGACCCCGAGGATAAGAGCGAGCAGCGAGCCGAGCGCGGCGACGGCGCCGCCCACGCGGACGACGGGCACCAGCCAGCCGGCGCCCGCGGCCCGTACGGCGTCCGACAGCGGGGCGGTTGCGTCCGCCAGCCGGCTGGGGCCCAGCACGGTCAGGACGGCGATGGCGACAAGGGCGTAGACGGCGAGCGTGATGCCGAGCGCGATCGGAATGGCGCGCGGGATGGTGCGGGCGGGGTCGCGGACTTCCTCACCGAGGGTGGCGATGCGGGCGTAGCCGGCGAAGGCGAAGAACAGCAGGCCCGCCGCCTGGAGCACCCCGCCGACGGTGGCGTCCGAGCCGATGTCCAGCCGCGCAGTGTCCGCGCCGACGGAGGTCAGGGCGGCGACGACCACGGCGGCGAGCACAGCCAGGACGACCGCGACGATGATGCGGGTGAGGAGCGCGGACTTCTGCACCCCGGCGTAGTTGACCGCGGTCAGTGCCACCACGGCGGCCACGGCCACCGCGTGCGCCTGGCCCGGCCACAGGTATGCGCCGACCGTGAGGGCCATGGCCGCGCAGGAGGCGGTCTTGCCAACGATGAA
Organism: Streptomyces sp. NPDC002958; assembly: GCF_055563255.1. Lineage (NCBI taxonomy): Bacteria > Bacillati > Actinomycetota > Actinomycetes > Kitasatosporales > Streptomycetaceae > Streptomyces > Streptomyces sp. NPDC002958. The sequence goes on from NZ_JBVHDS010000054.1 coordinate 1,054, forward strand.
CGCCCAGCCGGCGAGGTAGCCCCAGAAGGCGCCCAGGCGTTCGCGGCCGTAGACGTAGGTGCCGCCGGACTGGGGATAGAGGGCGGCCAGCCGTGCCGAGGACGTCGCGTTGCAGTAGGCCACGACCGCGGCCAGTGCCAGGCCCAGCAGCAGACCGGAGCCCGCAGCCCTGGCCGCCGGGCCGAGGGCGGCGAAGATCCCGGCTCCGATCATGGAGCCCAGACCGATGACCACCGCGTCGGACACGCCCAGTCGGCGCTTCATCGCGCCCGCGCCCGTCGGGGCTCCCACCGTGTTCATCACTCACTCCTTCGCGCACCGGTCTTCGAACTCGGCGCACCGTAGCTGAGGAAGATGTCGGGCTGGGGCCGTCGCAGGGGCGTCAGTGGTCGGCGACACGGGAAGTGTCAATGGCCGCGGCTCCGTGCGGAGACCAGCAACCCGACGTTCCGGGACTCCAAGACCAAGATCAAGTGCTTGGCGACAACGGCTTGACCGATGGTTCAGTACGCCAGTCCAAGGCCGTCAAGCGCCAGAGAGCAACACCGCTGTTGCTGGTGCTGACCGTCATACCGACTCTCTCACCAGGACGAACAACCTCAGCTTCCGCGTGTGGAGAGCACACCGCACTGGCGGGATAACAGCGGGGATGGTTCCCCAGCTGGTGGCCGTCGCCGACCCGTTCGGTGTGCCGGTCGGGTCGGGCAGCGGCTTCAACGGGCTGCCAGCGAAACGGGGAGCCGCGCTGCGTGCAGCCGCTGACGGACACCGCGCGGTGCGGATTCTTGTCGTCTCAGACTGGGACCCGAGCGAGGTCCACCTGTTCTCCGCGCTGGCCGAGGATGTCACCGCGTTCGCCGCCGTGGACACGCCGGGAACGGAGGTGGTCTTCGAGCGCCTGGCGGTGACCGAGCAGCAGATCGCCGACCACCAGCTGCCCACCGCGCCGCCCAAGGCCAGTGACCGCCGCTCGTTCAGCGGCACCTCCACCACCCAGGCCGAGGCCGTGGCGCCCGACGTCCTCGCCGCCGTGCTGAAGGCCGCGATCACCGGGCCTCGTACGCAAAAGACCCGCGCTGCACCGCCATGGCCGACGCCCTGGTGCCCCTGCTGCGCCGCAGCTGCCCGGAAGGCGCCGGCGGATACGGCGGCTCGTACCAGGTGAACCTCGATGACGAAGAAGCCGTCGGGCTGGGCGGGGTGGAACTGATCCGGGCGGCGATGCGCAAGGCGGCCCGGCAGCTGGGCTGGAAGGCCACCACGATCGGGATGATCGGCACCCGCCACGGGACCATGGTCGTCATCTCGGACACCCGCGAGGTGCCCGAGGAACACAGCACCGTGATCAACGCCGCGATGAACGACCGGATGCGCGCCGCGCTGCACAAGGTGTGGGACGAACCGGGCCCGCGCCCGTGCAGCGCGACTCGGTCACCTTGATGACGCAGGAGTTCCGTGCGGCCGTCTCGGTGAGCAGCGCCTGACCCGACGACGTGCCGGGTTCCGGCGGCACCGCGTGAGGTGGCTAGTTCATGCGGCGCCCCTGGGTGAGGCCAGAGGCGGTGTTCTCGACCCACAAGATCGCCCAGTCCACCCCTGCGTTGAACTCTGCGGCTGTGAAACCGCCATCCCTCAGATCCCAGACGACCGCCAGCGTGGCCCGGCGTCGTCCAGGACGAAGCCAACCACGGTGATGTCCCGTGCCGGCGGCGCCACTCGCGCAGAGCCCGGAAGATCACTCTGAAGAGCGACGTCGGGCCACCCCGCAGCCCGAGGATGACCGGCCCCACCGATGCCCAGGTAATGGCGTGGATGACCGCACCATGCGGCACGGGCTGCGCTGGGGGAGCGCACAGCCGGTCCCGGTCTGCGGTGATGCTCCGGAACGGGGTCCGTGGGCTCCCGTGTTGCACCTCGCGTTGCAGGCCCGCGCCACATCCGGGACGCGCAGCTGACCATCGGGGCTGACGTCGGGGCGCCTGGCAGGGCGCCATGCAGGGCGTTCACGAGGGCGTTCACCGAGTTTTTCGAATGGAATCAGCCTTACCCCTCCACCTCGTCCTGTTGGTCGTGGCGGGAGGAAAGTTCTGCGCCACGGGCAAGGATCTTCTGTTCCAGGGCGCTCATTTCGGCGGGGGTGTACTCGCGTTCCTGGACGACGGCCCAGCCAATCGCTCCGTCGCCAACTGCGGTGGTGATCCGGGGTTCGGCGGTGTCGGGCGGGCCAGTGCGTGACGGCCCTGGTGGACGATGACGCTGTTGCGGGTGATCGTGAGCCGGTCTGGGCCGGCCTCCATCCACGGAGTCTCGACCGGGTCGGCCCCATACAGCTCGGGCGGACCGGCATACCAGCCTCCTTCAGCCCCCTCGGGCGCGATGCCCACCAGGCGCAGCTCCATGCCGTCCGCGCCGCCCCCGACGACTTCGTACAGCTCCGTCGTGCGCGGGGCGTGCTCGGTGGCCTCCAGCGTGAGCATCAGCCGGTCACCGGTAGTGTGGGTGCCCTGGCCGAGATCTGGGAGGGACGGGGCATGGAGGCAGCCACCGCACGGTTCATTGAGGAGTCCACGGCTCTGCCGCCGGCGGCGCTCGCAGCGTTGTACGAGGACTCCCTTGACCGCTGGAGCCGGGGCGGCCGCGATGCCAGCCGTGCGACCAGGGTCTCCGCGTCTGAGAACTCCGCGATCGAACGTGCCGTCCGCACCGCTCTCCTCCGCCGCACCCACGAACTGGACGCCTTCCGCCCGCACCTCTGCTTCGACATCAAACCCGCCTGCTCGATCGCCGCGCGCGCTGTCTGCAAGCGTACGAAACTGACGGAGGAGCAGTACCGGGTGCTGCTGGACCCGTTCGCGGCGGCAGGGGTCACGGTCCCAGGGGTGAGTACCGAGACCTAGGGCGTGTCTCTTTGACTTCACGTTGATCGGGCCACGTGCAAGGGTGGTGGCCATGCCGCAGCTTGGTCGCCACCTCCGGCCCCTCAGGTTCACGCTCGGGCTTGCCCAGACGAACTTCACGGCATGCCTGCAGACAGGCGCCCCGGCTCTGTGGCACGCCTTGACGGCGGACAAGGTGACGCTCTGCGGCATCCCTCAGCGCCAAGTGACGGTTTATCGGCATCTGTTCGTCGCGAAGAAGTCCGGGACGTGCTCGGGCTGCCGGGCTAAGCCTTGATCCACCGATCCGGCGTCTGTGGATAACTCTTCTTGAAACGAGGAAGTGCCTCGTGACCTGCGATGATGGGAGTTCTTCAGGCTTCCAGCACGCACGATCAGCAAGGCACTTCCGAGATGCAAGTTTCCCATACGCCGGCGGCGGTCTCCGCTGTGTTCGATGACCGAACTCGCCGGTCTTCTGGGAGTACGTCGACGAGGGCTGAACCCTGAGAGGACACCGCCACCGCGGGCATCAGCGTGCAGTCCACCGGTGGCGGCGACGCCGCCCGTGGAACCGCCCGGGGAACGTCGACGACCAAGTAGTGGGGCTGCGCGAGCCCCAGGAACATCAACAAGCCGCCGCTGGCGGACCAAGGAGCCACGATTTTGCGGTGCCCGGCCCAGGAGCAGGAGTGAGACATGCGTTGCGTTAACTGTGGACAAGAGACTGAGTATGAACACGCGCCCCCCATGGGGGACTCACCGGAGATAGGGTTGGTACACGTCAGCAGCGGTATGATGGCCTGTTTCCCGGAGCGTGGTCCGGCAAGCCCGATTGTCAAAGCTCCGGTGCCACCGCACCTCCGCCACCTTCTGGAGCAGGGACCGCGGTTGCCTCCTCCGCTACCACCCGGATTCCTGATCGAGGAGGACGAGCCCGGTTCGGGGGCGTGCAGTCCAACGGCACTGTGACGTCCGTGTCACGCGGGCTGCCCCAGCCGTCGGAGCCCTGTCCGACCCGGACCGTAGCCTGTCCGCTGTCCGCACGACACAGGAGGTACGCCCCGTGGATCCCACGACCGCCCGCCACATCAGGTCCGCCACGGCCCTGCCGGCGACGCGCTCGCTATATTGAACCAGGCTTCCTCCGCCGGTGACACCAGGGCGGGGCGCTGTCACGTTGTTGGGTGTGTGAGTGTCTGATGGCGCGTCGGGGCGTGGTGGGCTTGCGCTTCGGGCCTGTGGTCAGGCCGTGGTGGGCCGGCCGGCAGCGCCGGTGATCTGGTCCCAGATCGCGAAGCGGACGGTCATCTCGGCTCGGTGGTCGGAGGCTGTCATCAGGTGGCGGTGAGGGCGGAAGTGGGGTGAGATGCCGCTGACGCGGCCAGGAACTGCTGGGCCCCGCCGGCGGAGCGGAAGCCTTTCATCGCGCGTTCACGCTGCCGGGTGGGCTGGTGGCTGTTCTCGGCCCGGTTGTTCAGGCCCTTGTGTGAGCGGTGCTCGACGGAGGGCATGACCTCGTGGTGGGCGGCGCCGTAGGAGCGCAGCTTGTCGGTGACCACCACCCGCGGCACCGAGCGGGTCTTCTTGAGCAGTGTGCGGAAGAACCGCCGGGCCGCGGCCTTGTTCCGGCGGTTCTGGACCAGGATGTCGAGCACGTTGCCGTCGGCGTCGACGGCCCGCCACAGATACTTCCGCTCTCCGTTGATCTTGATGAAGACCTCGTCCAGGTGCCACTTGTCCCCGGGCCGCGGCCGACGGCGGCGCAGTCCGTTCGCGTAGGCCTGGCCGAACTTCATACACCAGCGGCGGACCGTCTCGTAGGAGACGATCACACCGCGCTCGAGCATCAGCTCCTCCACCTCGCGGAACGACAGCGGGAAGCGGAAGTACAGCCACACACAGTGGGAGATCACCTCGACCGGGTACCGGTGCCCCCTGTACGACGGCGCACTGTCCACGGACGGTCCCCCTCCACCATGACCAACCCGAAGATCATCCCACCCGGCAAGCCAACGTGACAGCACCCTTGGGCGTGATCGCACCGGATGACACCATTGGCCAGGTAGGTCACTCCTCCCAATCCAACGTGAACTCGCCGGTGGCGCTGTCGCGAGTGGCGTGGCAGTGGCCAGGTGCCAGAGAGAACTCCGCTTCGGCCCAGCCGGCGATCGCCGGCGCGAGGGCCACCTCTGCGTAATCGACCTCAAAGATCTCCAGCGCTCGGACTGCGATCAGGATGTAAGGGCTGCCTTCGACGAGTTCGATGTCGCCAGATACCTTGCCCAGGCCGAGTCGCAGCGTGGCGACTTCACGCTCGGTGAGTGTCAGCCGACTGCCGTAGTAGGCGTTGTTGACCTCGGAAGCGTCTAGCCAGACCCGGTCGCTGACGGGGGCGCCGGCAGTTGGCGGGACCGCCAGCCGGATGGCTTCGGCTGCGATCCCGAGAAACAGTCCGAAGCCACTCTTCTGCACCTTGTAGCGATAGGTTCGCATCGGATCTCATTCGTGTCGTGAGTCGCGGCGCCGGTCACCGGACGCGATTTCGTGGTAGCGGTGGCTTGTTCTGCGGCTGATCTCGGCGGCGTAGGTGGCCCAGTCGCCCGCGGAGAGGCGTTGCCAGGCGACGGCGACGTCGGTGTGGATGCCCAGAGTGCGGGCGAGGATCGCGGCCGGGATCTCGGTGGCGAGCTGGAAGAGCGCGGTGCTGCGGGCCTGATTGGGCCGGATCCCGAGCTGGTTCAGGCTTCAGCGCAGGCGTCCGAGGTGGATGACGCCGACGCGGACCTGCTGGTCGCTGATCTCGTACAGCACGCGGTAGGCCCCGACATGGATGCGGAGGATGTCGGAGCTGCCGAAGGCGCCCTCGGGCCGGGGATCATCGGCGAGGCGGTCGATGGCGGTGAACACCTGCCGCACCCCGTCGGGGTCGTCCTTGGCGAACCGCTCCGCCTGGACAAGGGCCTCAGGCTCCCAGATGACCTCGTAGCTCACCCCTCAGCTCCGCCGAACACACGGCGGTATGCCTCCTCGTGCGGCACGCCGATGCTCTGGCCGTGCTCTTGGCGTGCGCGGTAGGCGGCCAGCGCCCGCAGTTCCTGCAATTCGAGGGCGTCGGCCGGGCTGACCAGTATCGCAATGGTCTGGCCGTGATCGGTGATGGCGGCTGGTTCCCGGGTCGCGCTGACCTCGCGGGCGATGGCGCCCAGGCGGGCGCGGGCCTCCACGATCGAGTAGGCGATGCTCTCCGTCGTCATGCACACCACCTTACGGAAGTGCGCACTTTGACGCGCCGGGCGATCCCCATCCAATGTTCGTACGCCATTCGTACGCCAAACGTACGCGATGCATACGATTCATGGGGTAGGGTGTTGGTCAGGAGGTGTTCCATGTCTGAGTTGTTCGACGCGGTCGACGCTCTGCTCGCGTCCCGTGCCGCGCTGCCGCCGCCGGTGGAGCGCAAGCGGCTGCGTGCCGCGCACGGCCTGACGATTGACGAGGTGGCAGGCGCGCTGAAGGTGCGCCGGGCGACGGTGTCCGGGTGGGAGTCCGGCAAGACCGAGCCCCGCCCGCCGGAGCGGGACGCGTACGCCCGGCTGCTGGACAAGCTTGCGGAGCTCTACCCCACCCCTGTCGACGCGGCCGTGCCCGTTCAGGACGCTGCGGTGCCGGCCACGTTCACCGCCGCGCCCGCCCCGGCGGAAGCGCCGACTCTGTCCACAGGCCCGGCACCCGAGGCTGCGGTCATGACTGCATCCGAGAACACCCAGACCAGTTCCGCCCCCGCCCCTGTCGCCGCTGCTCCGGCAGCAGCGCCGCGTCCGGCGCGCACCACCAGGCCGTCGTCGACGTCGCGCCGTCCGGGCGCGAAGAAGGCGGCCCCGGCCGCCACCCCGGCGGGCGGCACCGACCCGCGGTTCGAGAACGGCCCGCTGGCGGTCGTCGACGTCGAGGACGGGAAGGTGCTGGCGTACTGCCCCGGCGGCCTGGTCCTGGACGTGCCCGCCAAGTCCCTGCCGTCCCTGGTGGACTGGACGCTCAAGGAGGCGCAGCTCGGGCAGCCGAAGCTGTCCGGTCCGGGCAAGCCGGCCGACCCGCTGCTCGTGCTCACTGAGGCTGCGCTGGAGCGCTACGGCCTCCCGGTCGCTCTCACGGAGGAGGAGCGGCTGGCCGGGCGGTTGCCGGAGGGCCACAAGGTCATCAAGCAACTGGTCCGCGCGGAGTGGAAGCTGACGAAGCGTGGGTTCGGGCCGTGGGCGCGGATCTACCGCCCCGCCACAGGCTCGGAGCGGGCTTGCGTGCAGCTGTGCATCCCGTCGTGGCAGGCGCTGGACACCCGGCACTGGGGCGAGGCTGGGGAGCTGCCGCCGGCGGAACTCGCCCGGGTCCTGGGCGTGTACGCGTCCCGGGTGATGACGCAGCGCGGCTCCACCGCCGTGACCGGCCTGGAGCTGATGACCACGCTGCACCCGGCGACCCGGGCCTCCGAGCCGGACGCCGACGGCAAGCGGCACTCCGAGCACAACCCCGGCTCGCTGGGGAAGGACCCGGTCGATTGCGCGCCGTGCGAGGCCCCGGACGGGCACCCGCTCCTCAAAGATCTGCCGCGCTTCCACGTCCGCGGCCCGTCGGAGAAGCTGTTCGAGGAGGCGTACGACTGGGCACGCCCGCTCACCGACGCCGAATGCCTCCGCCGGAACCTGGTGGGCATCGACGTGAACATGGCGTTCGCCGCCGGGGCGAACGGGTTGATCGTCGGCCTCGGCGCGCCGACCCACGTCAAGCAGCCGGTGTTCGACCCGAAGCTCCCGGGAAGCTGGCTGGTGGACCTGTCGCACGTCGACCTGTCCCGGGTGAAGGTCGGCAAGGACAAGTGGGCGGAGCTGGACGCCAGCCTGCTGCCCAGCCCGTTCACGCCGAAGGGCGAGCGCCCCGAGGGTCCTGCCTGGTACGCGACGCCGACCGTCGCCTACGCGGTGGAGCTCGGCTACGACGTCGCGCCGCTCGAGGCATACGTCCGGTACGAGAACGGCCGCTACCTCGACGGCTGGTACAACCGGCTGCGCGACGCCTACCTCGCGACGATGGCCGACCTCGGTGTCGACGCGGATCTGTCGCCGGCCGACTTCCTGGCGGCGATGAACGGCTACCGGCAGCGCGACCCGGAGCTGGCGATCGTGGTGTCCGCCGTCAAGGCGACGGTGAAGGGCGGCCTGGGGAAGCTGCGCGAGCGCCCGCGGGGCGAGGGTTGGCGGCCCGGCGAGCCGTGGCGGGCGCTGTCCCGGCCGACGTGGCGCCCGGACATCCGCGCCGCGATCATCTCCCGCACGCGCATCAACATGCACCGCAAGATCCTCAAGCACGCCGCCTTCACCGGCCAGTACCCCGTCGCCATCCTCTCCGACTGCGCCGTGTACGCGGCCGACGGCGAGAGCCCGCTCGACTTCCTGCCCTACCGGGAGGGCAAGCCGCTCCCGGGCGGCTTCAAGCTCGGCGTGAACCCGGGCCTGGTGAAGCACGAGGGCACCCAGTCCACGCTGTGGGGCGAGGGCGTGAGGGAGCAGTTCAACGCCCCGGAGCTCAACCTCGCCCGGTACATCAAGGACGGCACCGTCACCGACAAGGACAACGGAGAGTAGGCAGGCATGAGCATGTTCGGGGACGGCCTGGACCAGGCGGTGCAGAAGGCGTTCACCCGCCCGATCCCGAAGTCGGCCGGCGCGCAGATGCGGTACCTGGTCAAACAGTACAAGGGCACCAGGGCGGTCGCCCAGATGCTGCGGGTGTCCCAGCGCACCGTGGAGCGGTACTTGAAGGACCAGATCAAGAAGCCCCGCCCGGACCTCGCCGCACGCATAGAGCGCGAGGTGAAGGCCCGGTGGCAGCCGCAGATCCGGGCCAAGGCCCGGCAGAAGGCGGCGAGCACCGGCGGCATCGTCATCGACACCCGCGCCCGCCTCGGCTACACCGCGCCGATCGGGTCGACGGACCAGGACCGGATCCGGCACCTCACGGTGGCGCTGCCGCCGCAGTACGCCGCCCGCCTCTTCGACGCCCAGGAGCAGGGCGCCAGCGACCGGGAGCTGCGGGAGATCGCCGCCGAAGCGCTCAAAGAAGTGTACTTCCAGGACGGCGGCCGCCGCGAGCGGCTCCCTGGAGGAGGTCCGCTTCACGGACATCGAGCACCTGGAGTTCGACCTGTAGAGACCGCGCCCCGAACTGAGTGCTTCACTTGGCGAGTGAGTGGTTGAGTTGGCGGGCTGGGCGTTTGTGTCGAGCTTTGGAACGAAACGAAGTTGGAAGGGCCCGGCCTGCCGGCGAATTCCAGGGGTCGTTGCAACACGTGATCACCGACGTGTGGTGGCGAGCAGTTTAGACAGGCGCTCGGCTGGGGTTTCCCAGCCGAGCGTCTTGCGTGGGCGGCTGTTGAGTTCGGCAGCGACTGCGTCGAGGTGGTCCCGGGTGTGGCCGGACAGGCTGCTGCCCTAGAGACTGCCCGATTCGCGACCAGCGTACGGGCCCCAATCTCTCGCCCCATGGCAGCTCCAGCCCAAAGCCGCTCCCGCCGACCTCATCGGGCCCGTGTGCGATCGTCACGCCTCCCAGGTACGTTGAGCCGTCAGCCGAGGGAGAACGCTCGCGAGGGAGTCGCCCCGCAACGCGTGGCTGCGGGGCGCCGATCCACTTTCGCAACGGGTCCTAGTGGGGTTTAGTCGACCGTCTGCCCGTCGTACATACCGCCCCTGCAGGTCGGGAGCACGGGCGTCGACCGATCGATCGTTCCGCCGCCGTCCGTGCACTCACCCGGGGTGACGCTGGCCGGGGTGACGCTGCCGGCGGTGGCGGTGGCGGCGGTGGCGGCGCCTGTGAGGCCGAGTCCGGCGAGGGCTGCCGTGGCGAAGACTGCGGCGAGGATTCGTCGAATGCGCATTTGGTTCGCCTTTCACAGATTGCCTCGGTTGGGGCACTAGCCAGCTTGATCTTCACCCATGTGGGTGGCACGTCATGTTGGGCCATTCGGGTGACAGTGTTGTCGGGTGCGGGGTCGGTGACGCGACCCGTCAGAGCGGCACTGTCACGTTGGCTGGCCGGGTGGGATGATCTTCTGGTTGGTCGTGCCGGGGAGGGATTCGTTCGTGTCGTCCGCGTCGCCGTCGTACAAGGGCCACCGGTACCCGGTGGAGGTGATCGCGCACGCGGTATGGCTGTACTTCCGCTTCCCGCTGTCCTTCCGCGAGGTCGAGGAGCTGATGCTCGAGCGCGGCGTGATCGTCTCCTACGAGACCATCCGCCGCTGGTCCGCCAAGTTCGGCCAGGCCTACGCGGACGGACTGCGCCGCCGTCGGCCACGGCCCGGGGACAAGTGGCACCT
>NZ_JBVHDS010000055.1:0-8714 GCF_055563255.1 Streptomyces sp. NPDC002958
TCCGCCGTGTACCGCTTGCTCGTATTGCTCTTCTTGCTCACTACCTGTGACTACTTCCTCCGGGACCTTCCGTCCCAGTATCAGGCTGTCCAGGTGAAAGGGGGAGCTTCATCGAGCTGTACGCGTCGCTGTTCGCTAATCAGCTGGAGACGCAGCCGTTCGCACGGTACATAATCGGCACCTTCGCCGAGTTGGTGCGCGGGACGGGGAACCTGCGGGCCGCCGACGTCGGGTGCGGACCGGGACATCTGACGGTCATGCTGCACGACTTGGGGCTGAACGCCTTCGGGCTCGACCTTTCCCCAGCCATGGTCGACCACGCCCGGCGGGCCCATCCGGCACTGCGGTTCGACGAGGCACGCATGGAGGCCCTGCCGGTCGAGGACGGCACCCTCGGCGGAGTGCTGGCCCACTACTCGATGATCCATACCCCGCCTGGGGAACTGCCCGCGCTGCTCGCCGAGCAGGTACGTGTCCTGGCACCAGGAGGTCTACTCCTGGTGTCGTTCTTCGGGACCGAGGGACCGGAGCCGGTGCGCTTCGACCACAAAGTGACGCCCGCCTACAGCTGGCCGGTGGACCGGTTCACCGACTTGCTGGCCAAGGCCGGGCTCGTCACGTTCGCCCGGCTGCTCCACGACCCGGCCTCCGAACGGGGTTTCCTCGACACCCACTTGCTGGCCCGCCTTCCCTAGAACCTGCCCCCTGGCCTTTAGGGACGGCGGGACGATGATCCTTGAAGGCGTGCGGCCAGCAGACAGCCTCGTCGGCGGGGGAAGCGGAAGTCAGCCCTCCGAGTAGCGCTGGGCTGTAGACGCAAACAGCTCCAGTGTCAGTGCCGTCTGAGACCCTGCGCTCTGTGATCTCAATCCCCAGTTGGACCGAGCCGGGGGTGCTCAATGTCAGCACCTGACGACAACCTCTCGCACTCCTCCACCAAGCCCCATGAAGCCGTCTCCCACCAATCACCTGGCGAGGTGCGGGACAAGGGCCGACTGCCCCGCTCCTACATGCTATGGCTGGCCGGAATCCTGGTGTCCCTGGCAGGCAACTCGGCCTTCTACTTCGCCCTCGGCTGGGCCGCGAGCGAGCACGGCGGCATGATCGCAGGACTGACTCTGAGCGCCATCACGCTTCCCCGCGTCCTTCTCCTGCTCATCGGGGGTGCGGTCAGTGATCGATTCAGCGCGCGCCGTGTACTGATCACGGGCGATGCGGCGATGCTGGTCTTCTCACTCGTCTTGGCCGCGGTCGCCTATCACCTGGGGGCTCCACCACTCCTGCTCATCACAGCGGGCATAGCCGTCGGAGTCGTCGACGCCTTCTACCTGCCGGCTTCCGGATCCATGCCTCGCCGGTTGGTGGACAAGGAGCAGCTCCCTCGCGCTCTGTCTCTCCGGCAGATCGGTGGCCAGGTGGTCAACATGGGAGGCGGCCCACTCGGCGGTGCACTCGTCGGCCTCGCCGGCCTGGCAGGCGCCGCTCTGGTCAACGCCGTTACCTTCGCTCTCACCCTGATCGTGCTGGTGGCCGTCCGGCCACGACACCACGTGCCGCCCTCGGGGGGCGTCCAGTCTCCTCAAGGACGCCATAGACGGTGTGCGTGTGGCGTTCTCCCATCCCGTGTTGCGCCCGGGGCTGTGCCTCACCGGAGCTGCAGCCGGCCTTCTGTTGCCCGTCCTTCCGCTGCTCCTCCCCCTGCTCGCACGCCAGGAGCAGTGGGGCGCGGGATCCACTGGGCTCGTGATCGGAGCGCAAGGAGTAGGCATGGTGGCCGTCACTGCGGTTGTCGTGAAGCGCGGGCCGATGGGCCGGCCAGGGCTCCTGTCGGCAAGCGCGCTGGCGCTGGCCGGGCTGGGAGTACTCGCACTCGCACTCGCGCCCGGCGTGGCGGTAGCGACAATCGCTGCCCTGGTCATCGGCATTGGAAACGGGATGTTTTCTGCCCACATCGCGCCGCTGATCCTCACAGCAACTCCTGGAAGCCACCTGTCCCGTGTGCAGGCCGTACTCGTACTCGTACAGAGTCTCGCCCTGCTGCTCATGAACAACCTGCTCGGCACACTTGCCGACCTCGAAGGTCCGACAGTCGTCACTACCGCCTGCGCCATCATGCTCGTCGGCGTCGGGCTGCTGGGGTTGGCCTCCGGCCCGCTCCGCAGGGACCGGACCGGTCTTGCACCCCGAGCCGACTCGGCGAACGCTCCAAACGTCTGACGCCCTAAATCAGGCATCCCGGCAGATAGATCGCCCGAGCTTGACTCCTATACGCCTGAGGTGGCGCGGTGTTTTATGCTTGATGCGGATGTGAACAGAAGGACTTGCCAGGGAACCGCTGGTCGCTGCGGCGAAGCGGCACGGCATGCCCGCCATCGCGGTCATGATGTCCACCCCGGCCGACGTGTGCGTGGAACGGCAGGGTCCGCGCCCGGCCAACCGGACCGTGCCCGACGACACCGTCCGCGCGCAGCACAAGGCGATGGTCCACTCCCACCCCGCGCTCCTGGCGGAGGGCTTCAACGAGGTCGTTTTCGCCGACAGCCTCTACCGGCTGCTGCCGCATCTGCGGCGCCTGAGCGAGACCCGCAGAGCAATGCTCAAGACCTAATAGCTGTGCACGGTGACGGGTGACCCCTACTCAAGACCTGGAGCCGGACTCCTCTCCACAGGCAGAGGGCCCCGTCACCGTGCACCTGCCGAAGCGCGTCAAACATCTCCACGATGACGTCATGATCGTGACCTGAGCCGTCCGTACGGCCACCTCTCCCTCACCACGCGAGCCGCCGAGCTCCTTCCAGAGACCGGGGACCGTGCGGGGAGCTGGGGCTGCGAACTGCTCATCGGATGTCGGGCCATCGAGCCCTCCTATTAGGTCGCGGCGCGCCCTGCGCAGGCTCACACCAGGACGAGCACGAAGAGTAGGGAGCTTGAAGTTGACAATCACCTGCGGGATCGACTGGGCGGAAGACCACCACGACGTGGCGCTGGTCGACGAGACGGGAAAACTGGTCGCCAAGCAGCGCATCAAGGACGACGCGGGCGGTTTCCGCCAGCTGCTTGCCCTGCTCGCTGAAGCCGGTGACTGCGCTCAAGCCCCGATACCGGTCGCGGTGGAGACCGCCCGCGGCCTGCTGTTCGCCTGCCTGCGCACCACCGGCCGCAAGGTGTACTCGATCAACCCGATGGCCGTGGCACGCTACCGCGAGCGGCACCGCAGCGCCCGCGCGAAGTCCGACCACGCCGACGCGATGACACTGGCCAACATCCTGCGGACCGACGCCGACGTGCACCGGCCCCTGCCCGCCGACTCCGAACTGGTACGGGCGATCGCCGTTCTCGCCCGCGCCCAGCAGGACACGGTGTGGAACCGAGCCCAGCTCAACAACCAGCTGCGCTCGCACCTCAAGCAGTACTACCCGGCCGCCCTCGCTGCGTTCGCCGTCCGCGGCGTGGGCCTGGACTCCCGGGAGGCCCGCGCGGTCCTCGCCGTGGCACCCGACCCGCACACCGCCGCCCGCTTGACCCGTGCCCAACTGCGGGCCGCCCTGCGCAGATCCGGACGGCAGCGGAACATCGAGGTCTGGGCGGAACGGCTGCGCACCATTTTCACCGGCGACTACCTGCACCAGCCGTCGCTCATCGAGCAGGCGATGGGGCGGCAAACCCTCGCGCTGGTGGCCCAGTTGGATGCCGCCTGCCGGGCGGCCGACGACCTCGCCGAGGCTGCGGCCGAGGCGTTCGCCACGCATCCGGACGCCGAAATCCTGGGCAGCTTCCCCGGGATCGGGCCGCTCACCGGCGCACGCGTTCTGGCCGAGATCGGTGACGACCGCACCCGCTTCGCCGACGCCCGCGCCCTGAAGGCGTATGCCGGCTCGGCGCCGGTCACCATCGCCAGCGGCAAGAGCCACCTCGTGCGCCACCGGCGGGTGAAGAACCAGCGGCTGGCCGCCGCAGGCTACGTATGGATCTTCGGGGCACTGCCCTCCTCACAGGTCAAGGCCGAATACGACCGACGCCGGGACCTTGGGGACCGGCACACCGCCGCCATGCGCAACGTCTTCAACCGCTTCCTGGGGTGCCTCTACCACTGCCTGCAGACCGGGCAGAAGTTCGATCCCGGCAAGGCGTTCCCCGCCGCGTCCACGGCGCCGGTGACGCTCGCAGCTTGACTTCTTACCAAGCTCGGATGTCTGTGGATCGACTTCGGGTTGGAAGCGGAGGGCGTACCTTCCCGAATGATCCTGTGATGGTCACCGAGTAGGCCCGCGTTCGCAGCGCGGGTTGGGAAGGCACGCCCGTGCTCAGCGTAGTTAACTCCGACGGTTCGACCGAGTCCGGATCCCTAATCGACGAGATCGTCCGCGAGGGCGCCCGGCGGATGCTCGCTGCCGCGCTGGAGGTCGAAGTCAACCAGTACATAGCCGAGTTGGCCGCGGAGACGGACGATGTCGGGCGCCGCCTGGTGGTCCGCAACGGCCACCACCGGCCGAGGACCGTGAGCACCGCCGCAGGTTCCGTCGAGGTCACAGCCCCGCGGGTGAACGACAGGTGGGTGGACGCGGCCACCGGCGATCGGATGCGGTTCTCCTCGAAGATCCTGCCGCCGTGGTGCCGCAAGTCGCCCAAGGTCAGTGAGGTGCTGCCGCTGCTCTACCTGCACGGGCTGTCCACGGGGGACTTCGTGCCCGCACTGGAGCAGTTCCTCGGCTCGGCGGCCGGTCTGTCGCCGGCGACCGTGACCCGGCTGACCAAGCAGTGGCAGGACGACCACGCCGCCTTCCAGCAGCGCAACTTCGCTGAGTCCGACTACGTGTACGTGTGGGCGGACGGGGTGCACCCCAAGGTCCGGCTCGGGCAGGCGCACTCCTGCGTCCTGGTGCTGATGGGCGTGCGCCTGGACGGCACCAAGGAGCTGATCGCGCTGGCCGAGGGCCTGCGGGAGTCGACCAAGTCGTGGGCGGATCTGCTGCGCGACTGCCGCCGGCGCGGCATGCGCGATCCCGAGCTGGTTGTCGGCGACGGCGCGATGGGCCTGTGGAAGGCGCTGGTCGAGGTGTTCCCGGCTGCCCGCCACCAGCGGTGCTGGGTCCACAAGGCCCGGAATGTCACGAACGCCCTGCCGAAGTCCGCACAGCCGGGCGCAACGAAGGCGATGCAGGAGATCTACAACGCCGAGGACCGCGGCCACGCCGAGAAGGCGATCGAGGCTTTCGCGAAGACATACGGCGCCAAGTTTCCCAAGGCCGTCGCGAAGATCACCGACGACCGCGACGAGCTGCTGGCGTTCTACGACTTCCCGGCCGAGCACTGGATCCATCTGCGGACCACGAACCCCATCGAGTCGCAATGCCAGTGACTTAACGAGCCTTTTGGGGCTCTGACCTGCGGAAGCGTCACCCAGGGAGCCGCCGTCGGACGCCAAAGTCACTGGTATTGCATCGAGTCGACCTTCTCCACCGTCAAGCTCCGCACCAAGGTCACCCGCGGCGCCGGTAGCCCCGCCGCAGCCCTCGCGATGGTGTTCAAACTCGTCGAGTCCGCCCAGGCCCGCTGGCGGGCGATCACCGGAGCCCACCTCGTGCCCCTGGTCCGCATGGGCGCCCGGTTCGAGAGTGGAATCCTGGTCGAACGTTCGCGGGGCGCTGCCTGATCTTGTGGCGGCTGGTCGGTTAGGGCAATTACTCAGACAGGAGTGGGGCTGCCATGACAGAGCTCAGCCGGATTGTGCAGTCTCACGCTGACGGAGCACGTCGTAGCCCACGAACTCAAACAGTCGGGTGCTGGTGCGCAGGGGTCGAGGCGTGCCGGTGAACCGGTGCACACCGACCCCGTAGCCAGCACCCGGTTCGGACAGCCACTGCAGTTCGAAACCCTGCTCGTCGAACCAATCGCAGATCATGGGCACTCGGTCGGGGGCTGCATGGTTGCGAGTCCAGATGACGCTGCCACCGGTCTTGCACAACTGGTTGCAGGCGCCGATGGTGCCCTCGATGTCGCTGTCGGTGATGTTTCCGAAGACACCGCAGACCAGAACGAGGTCCGCGGGGGGGGCATGTCCCGGTACTGGTCGATGAGGGAGGCGTCGCCCGTCACTACCTCGACCTGGTCCAGCCTTGCCAGGCGGGCCGTCTCTGAAGCCGCGGCGGTGTTGCGGGCGTCCAACTCGACAAGCCGCGCCCGCACCTCGTGGCGGCGCGGATGATCAGGCGTTCCAGTCCATTGCCGCACCCTATGACTGACCACGAGCTGCAGACGATCCAATTTCGTTCACGGCAGGGGCAACCGCTGTAGCAGCTAAAAACGAGCCACAGCCCGTCAGATCGCGGCGGTCACGACCTCCGTCATCGGGACAACCGTCGAGCGGCCATCCACAGGTCTTGACAATTACTCAAGCGAGGCCGACTTCGACAAGAAGCAAGACGGCTCTCGCAACCGCCATGCCATGGGAGGGGGCGGCGACGTCCCGCCGCGGTGCGAAACCGTCACCCACCCTCCGTCCCGACTCTTGCTTCATCTATCGATATTCGATAGATTCCCATCGCAACTCGATGGAAGGATGGGTCATGGGAAAGCTGGCAGTGCGTGCGCTGCGCGCCGTGCTCGTGGTGGTGCTCGCCGGCACCGTGTTCGTACAGGCAGGGATGGTGTGGGCATTGGTCAGCGGGAGCGACCCGGAGGACGGTTCACTCCCGCTGACCCCGCTGCGCGTGATCACGATCCTGGGCATGGCGTCGGCCCAGGTCGCCCTGGTCTGCGTATGGCGACTGGTGACGATGGTGCGACGTGGAACCGTGTTCTCCCACGCCGCCTTCCGGTACGTGGACGTCATGATCGGCGCGATCGTGGCGGCTGCTCTCGTATGGTTCGCGGTCACGGCCCTCAATGCGCCGGGCCAGCGGGAAGACCCGGGCGTCACCTTCATCATGGCCGGGGTCGGCGTGGCCATCCTGGGGGTCGCGCTCATGGTGCTCGTACTGCGGATGCTGCTCGCCCAGGCCGTCGCGCGCGATGTCGAAGCGGCGAAGATGCAGGCCGAGTTGGACGAGGTGATCTGATGCCGATCGCCGTCGACATCGACGTGATGCTGGCCAGGCGGAAGATGTCCGTGGGCGAACTCGCGGACCGCGTGGGGATCACGCCCGCCAACCTGGCGGTACTCAAGAACGGCCGCGCCAAGGCGGTGCGCTTCGCGACGCTCGCCGCGCTCTGCGAGGTGCTCAAGTGCCAGCCGGGCGACCTGCTGCGCTGGGAGGCCGAGGACGCCGCGGGCGGATGACGCGCCCCAGGGCGGGCGTGAAAGCGCCTGGCACCACCGGCCCCTGGCTCGGCACGTGGACCGCGTGGACGTGGATCGCCGACACCTGCAGCACTGTCCCGACCCCGTTGGATGGATTCCGGTTGACTTGCACTGCGCCGTCCTGGTCGGCGATCGCCGACCAGCGAACGTGCCCCCACCGCAAACCCCGTCCTTCCAGTGCGGAAGGGCGGGGGTTCGACGGTCGAGTACCACCGGGCGCAGATCCGGGGACCGGACACCTCAGCTTCCGGGAGTGCAGCGTTGCGGACTCGGAGAAGCTGACGGCTCACGCCCGGCTCTGCACCGCCACGCATCACGCGGCTCCGTGATTGCGAAGGAAACCCGGGGAAGGGGACTCGGAGCGGCCGCAGCAAGGTCGAGCCGGGGCGATGGGCGCACAACCAGACCACCAAACAGCGCAAACACCGGGGCGCCGGCAGACCCGTACCTCGCGCTCAACCGGCTTGACCGCCTTACAGCTGGTCCCCCGCACCGGCTGGTTCCGGAGGATGTGTCCCGCCACCGTCCTTCATGTCCGTCTCGCAGGTTCGTCCATCGTAGGACTGGTCATTGGGGATCAATAGGACTCCGGCAACCTGCTCAGGGTGCTCGACGGCGAGCCAGTCGTCGCCCGTGAGGGCACCATCCGGCCCGAACGCCTGCGCCGAATAAACCGTCTGACACCCCAACGCCACGCGCTCCTTATCGACCGCGCAGGCATCCACTGCAGGGCCGGATCTCTCGTCAGCGCCGTCGAAGCGGTAGTGGAAGTGGACCCGGTCACCTTCGGAGGGCACTTGCGGGTGGGGCTCCAGGCGCCAGTCAACGACCTCGGCGGTGACGCCGAGAGGCTGCCCAGACGTGTCCTCGACCTGGACCCTGACACCGGCCTCACCGCGCTCCGCCGTCGTGTCGGTGCAGTGCCAGAGGGAAGAGCAGCCGGACAGGGCGAGAATCACCAGAGCCAACGGGGCACCGGCAAGTACCCGTGCGGGAAACACTGAAATGACCTCCGGTCAGGGTGAGGCGGAGCAGTGTATCCCGGGGCCTGGTAGCTGCGGGTGACGGCGACGAGCGCCTGCGGCGGCGAAGCCGAAGCGCAGGGAAGCCCTGTGAACTGGGCGGGTGCATAAGAAGGTGTCTCTTTTCCGAATCTGATGTGCGAGTCTCTGCAGGTCAGTCGTGGTTGCTTCGTGTTCCAGGCAGGCTGAGGCCGTCGTGTTCGTCCTGGTGATGCGGAAGTGGCGGATGCCGTCGTTGCGGGCAGTGCTGGAGAGCCGTGAGAAGGCGGCTCTGGTGCGGGTGCAGGAACTGCGGGGCGAGTTCGAGCGGGTTCGGGCTGCTCTCGCGGAAGCTGAAGAGGCGCTGAACCACCGGGTGATCGGCCTGGAACAGTATCTGGAGGCCCTGGCCG
>NZ_JBVHDS010000056.1:0-8350 GCF_055563255.1 Streptomyces sp. NPDC002958
GACTCCGAAGGGCCATAACCTTCATCATCCGTGCAGCACCGCATCAAGAACTCGACCTACATCGACTCCCCTTTACGTTCAGGACACACCAAGCGGCAGATGTTCGGCCGCGCCGGCTTCGACCTGCTGCGTAAGCAGGTCCTTCTCTCCTGAGAGTGCGGTCAGACCGCGTCCTCCACCAGTCCGAAGCCGTCCGGAAACTCTTTCAGAAACGCTCGCCGCGACGGATCAGACTCCTCGCGGGCCATGGTGGCGAGCAGGACGAGGAACTCGTCCTGCCGCTCACGCGACAGCTTGCTCACGACGTGAGCAACGCCCTCCAGGACCTTGACGGCGTCGTCTGGATCCATTTGCTCGTCTTCACAGCCTTCGACGAACCAGAGGACATCGACCAGAGCCTCGGCCAGAGCTCGCGTCAAGGAGGGGTACGCAACAGGCATCAAGACGATCTCCCAGCAAGTCGGCGAACAGAGTCCCGTCATCTCAACACATGCCACTGACGTCACGGTCAGCAACCGGGTCACGGAACTTGTGCCAGACCCCAGAACTTCCCGGCGGAGACACGGGGGTACAGCGCCGTACGTTCAACGACCAGGGTCAGGCAACGCGGAGCTTCTTGCGGCGTTCGAGGGCGAGCTGTTCGCGGTAGTCCTCGACGGCCTGGTGGTCCGGGCAACGAAGTCCGGGTCGTCCAGCCGGTCGTCGACGTCCATGTCATCGATGGCGCGCTGCGCCGCGGCAGTCGACTCGTAGCCGGCGAGCATCGCGTTGATCCGGTAGACGCCGTTGCGCTGCTTGGTGACCAGGCGAGCGAGTATCAGTTCGCGGAGGCCGGACGTGACGCTGGGGCGGCTCAGGCCCAGCAGGGCCGCGATCTGGTTCTGGCCCATCTCGATCCGGGCCACCGGACTCGCTGCGAGAGCGCAGTGCGAACAGCACGCGGTAGGCAGTCTGAGGCAGGTCCAGGGCCGCAACGACCCCTTCGGCGTTGACCGGCGTGAACAACAGCATTCCCCTGCTCACTGTCCCTGCTCCTTCTCCGTCTGTGCATCGAACCGCTTGCGTCGGTCCCGACGCTTCGCGGCCCGCTCCTTGCGCAGTTCGTCGATTGCCTCGCGCATGTGCTGCAGAGATGGATAGCGCACCAGCTCCGGCAGACTTCCCGCCCGCAGCGAAGGCCGCCGACAGCTTCCCGGCCGCCGGGGGCAGGGCGTGGCAGTACTCCTGCCGGGTGAAGTGGGCGAGTTCGCTCCGTGCGTCTGGCCCTTCTACACCGTTATCGGGTTTCGCGGGACCGGGCACTGCGAAGGTTTCTGGCTGTGCGGGGCCCGGGGGCGCCGGCACAGTCGGCCGCGCACGTACCAGGCCCAGGAGCGCCCTGCGTCGGCCGAAGCAGATCGAATGAATGTGTACGACTATGTGATCGTCGGTGCCGGGTCGGCGGGGTGTGTGCTGGCAGCGCGAGGGACCGAAGACCCCGGCTGCCGCGTGGCGTTGATCGAGGCGGGTGGCCCTGACACTGATCCGACGGTTCACGTCCCGGCCGCGTTCCCCCGGCTCTTCAAGAGCGACCTCGACTGGGACCTCGACTCCGATCCGGAGCCAGGTCTCCTCGGACGGCGGGCGTACCTCTCCCGGGGCAAGGTCTTCGGGACGTCGTCGTCGACGCGCAGGATGTCCAGGAGCATCCGGCCGAGCGCCTCCACCACGAAGGAGTCCCGCACAGTTCCCTGTCCCGGTCGTACAGGGCGGTGACCGGGATGACGATGCGTTCAGCGACGGCCTGGAGCAGCCGGCGCAGCTCCGGGCCGGTCTTCTCCACGACCGCACAGGCGGTGTCGACGTCGCGGGCCTGCACCGCCCGGATGTAGGCGAACGCGTCAGAGACGTCGCCCGGGTGCATCGGGGCGAGCGGCTCGGCGGTGGTGATGGTGGTCTTGGGCATGACGGACTCCTCACGTACTGGCCGCCCCGCTGATCGCGGCGACCTCACAAGCGATGCTCGGGGCGCAGGCCTGTGGACAGAGGCCGCGCGCCGACGGAGCCGGGCCCGGCTGACGTCCCGCCGCTGGGTCCCCCGGTACGACTTCCCACCCGCCCGGGTGACGCCATCTGCGGAGGAACGATTCTCCAGCGCCCGCGCGCCCGAGCATGAGGGGCATGATTCGTCATCTGCGCCGTACCACCACCTTCTTCGCGGCCGCCGCGGTGGTTGCCGGTCTCGCGGTCACCGCCGCTCCCGCCACGGCCGCCACCTCCCACAGCCCCGTCGGCCGGGCCCCGGCCGCCCTCGACCTCCCGGAGCCGCCTGACGCCGCGAAGGCCCGCGAGCTGCTCGCGGGCCTCGGCGTGGCCGACGAGGCAGCCGGCATCATCTGCGGCACCGATGGCAGATCGGGGCTGACGGTGGGGACGGCCCACGCCAGGGACTGCGCCACAGCACTCCAGGTCGCGAGCGCCTACACCCGGAGCTGGAACAGCGACGGCGAAGGGGCCACGACCGTCCACGTCGCAGGATCCGTCTGGAGCTGTCGGGAACAGCCGGGTCCGCTGAATCCGTATCAGGAATGCGTCGAGACAGGCGGCACCGGTCGGTGGGTCACCCTGACGTCCTGATCGAGACGCCCGTCGACGCTACGGGCCTGCTGGTCGCAGCGCTCGCGGACGTCGTAACGCTCCAACGGCGTCGGCAGGCGCGGATCTCGGCGTTCGACGAGGAGAGCTCCTTCCTGGACACACTGTCGGAGTATCAGTGGGCCAGGGAGGCGGCCGGGCTGGCGCAGGAGACGCTGGACGGTCTGATCAAGCCGGTGATCGAGGTCTGCGAGTTCTACGGCACGGTGCCGTGGCAGCTCTCGTCCCGTGAGGTCGATCGGTACTTCGCCGGGCCGGGGAAGCGGGCTCAGTCGACGATTCGGTACAAGATCGGCAAGATCAACGGGTACTGCGCGTTCCTGGAGCAGCGGAACGCGGGCGAGATCCTGGACCGGTTCGGCGCCGTGGTGGAGTCGCCGATCGACCCATTCAATTGGCCACGGCATCGTGGTGACTTCGGGCTGCGGATCCCGCCGTCGCAGGCGGCGATGAAGGCGTTCTTCGGCCGCTGGCGCGAGGACCTGCCCCGGGCGCGGAAGTACCTGGTCGCCTGCCGCGACTACGTGATGGCGAATATCTGTCCGGTGTCCGTGCGGCGGAGCTGTGCGGCGTCTGCATGGGGGATGTCCACTGGGAGCACGGTGTCCGGGTCGCCGGTGTAGATGACCGCGTCCTCGTCGGGAGCCGGAGGCTCGAAGCGGTCGAAGAAGTCGTGCTTAGCGCGAGCTGCTGAGGGGCTGGGACGTGGTCAAGTCGGTGCCGATGAGTCTCCGTGGCATGGATGGAGCGATCATCGAACATCGTGCTTGGCCACGTCCCAGCCCCGACTTGCCGTGGTCTTCCACCGGGCACCCAGCCGCGAGAATGACGCAGCCTTGGGCTTCGGTCCGCCGTCCGGAATGCCGCAGTGCGGCCACCTCGGGCTGGTAGCCCGCCGAAGTCCCGCACTGTCCAAGTCGTTGGTATCAGTGGACGATTCGCTCCGTGATCCAGTCGACCAGTGGCTTGGTCACCTGGCTGTGCTCGGTGTTCTCGCTGTCGCACTTGAACTCGTCGAGCGCGCTCTTCTCGTCGGCTGCCTCGACCTTCTCGTACGGGTTGACGTCCCACTTGGCCGGGTCGTAGTCCATCGCGACCGCACTCACGGAAGGGACGAAGCAGCTGAACTTGTACTTCTCCGGGATGTCAGCCCCGAGTGCCGCGGCGATCTTACCGAAGGAGCCGAGGGTGCCACCGGGCGTGCCGTCAAGGCCGGGAACGTACGAGGTGAAGCCCCGTCGGACCTGGCCGGCGGCCCGCATCTCACCGATCGGCTTGCGCGTTCCGCCGTCGGGCTGGAAGTTCGCCTGGGCGTAGACGACCAGCGGCACCTGCCGCTTGAACACCTCCGTGCCGGCCGGCAGGTCGCGGCCGGTGCCGTTGCCGGTGCCGTTGGCCACGCCCAGCTTGCGCGGCCGTTGCGGGAACTGGCCGAGGTCGCGCAGTTCGGCCAGGAACTGCGTGCGCAGTTCGCTGGAGGTGGCGACGGGGCCTTCGTACTTCGCGTCCGGGACCCATGCGTACAGCAGCTGCTGCGCGGCGGGGCTCCTGATCAGCTCGGCCTCCTTGACCTTGCCGGGCTCGGCCGGCAGCGACTCGAAGAAGTAGGCCATCTGCTGGAGGATCAGCGGGATCCAGGCGCCGTTGTGTGGGGAGTCCCAGGAGAGGTAGGTCGCGGTCTCGTGGTCCTGGTGCTGGTTCTCCATCTCGGCGAGGGCGTAGCGGGTGATGATGCCGCCCATGCTGACCCCGCCGACGATCAGTGGCTCACCGCCCTGCCTCTCTTGGATGACCCTGTTGATGGCGCTGATCACCACCCCGGCGTTGGCCTGGATGTAGGTGTGGCGCTCCTCGAAGCCGACCAGGACAACGTCGATGCCCGCGGTGAGCAGCTGCTCGAGGAAGCCCACGTTGCTGCCCGGGTAGGGCGCGTTGAAGTGGGCGAACAGCCCCGGCAGGTCACTGCGGCCGTAGTTGAAGCCGTCCGCGAAGATGAACGGCCGCTCCAGCTCATCGTGGCCGTCGGCGAGGTAGACCGCAGCCTCGCCGAGGGCCACCTCCCGCCGGTACGGTCGGGCGGACCGAAGCGGCCAGGTGTGCTTCGGCTGCCGATCGCTGTCACGCGCCACGCCCGTCGGGGTGCCGAACCAAGGGCCCTGCGGCAGGTTCTTGGCGAACTCCGCCACCTTGTCCGCCGAGGACTTCTCCTCGGCCTGCTTCCACGTCAGTTCGACGTCGATCCTGGCTTCCTGTGCCATGGGACAGCTACCGCCTCTGCGTAGGTGTTGTTCACGGGCCCGCCACAGCCCATCCCTGATCACGTGGGAGCGGGCGGGCAGTGCACGGGATTTGTCACAACTCCCGGCAGAGGATGGGATCCGCACCTGCCCTCACAGTGACCAACTGTAACACTACCATTACTCAGTGTGTCGTAAATTCGCACGCAAACGGCCCGCCTCGCCGCCCAGGCATCCTTCGGCAGTCAGCCAGCGACCGATCCACCGGCTGTTACGGATGGAAACAGAAGGCCCTCGACCGGGAAATGACGCTCGTGCTCAGAACCACCGACCGCCCCGCAGAGCCGACACCCGCGCTGCCCGTCCTCCCCGCCGGAACCGATCCCCTGCTGCAGCTCGAGTACGAGACGCAGGCGCCCAGCGGCCCCGGCGCGACGCGCTGCCTCAGTCACCCGCGCGAGCTGGCCCTTCGCGGGATCCCCGTGATGTGCTCGGTTTGCCGTGCCCGGCGCGACTGGCTGCTCATCAACCACGGCCGCAACGTCTGGATCTGCTGCCGCTGCAGCAACCGGTGGCTCGAACCCGAGATCAGCCGCGCCGGCTTCGACGCCCTGATCCCCAGCGTCGAGCAGGGCCTCGCCGCGCTCGGCTTCGATGGAGCCTTCGCTGAGTTTGATGGACGCATGTCGTGGCACGTGCGGCTGAGGCCACGTCCCAGCCTCCAGGTGTCCAATATCGAGGGGAAGCTTCACTTCCCCCACGCCCGGTCGGCGTCGGTGAACGCCGACCGGAACGCGTAGGTGTTGACCTCGTGCCACCACGGACACGGCCGCACAGGCCCCTGCACACCCTCGGGCAGGTCCGGTGCACGGGAGTCGCCCTTGATCTGGTTCAGATGCTTCTGGACTGACGGCTTCGTCGGCACCGGCACCCGGACCCTCTAGGCCACCGCGCACCCCACGCACCGTACGCCCACCGTGCTCATCGACGAGCCGGTGGGCGCAGTGCGTGTGGTGCACGTGATCACCCGGACACCCCCCTCATGTCCGTCCCGACCGGCGGAAGGGGCATCGGCGCGACGCGCTTCCCCGTCGCGGTGCCGGGTCCTCGTCCCTTCGCCGGCACGGGTGCCCTCGGGCACCCCGCGGTGGCCGCGTGTCCGGGTGCCGAGGTCCCGTCGAGATCATCCCGCTCGTGCCGGGGGCAGACGTGTCACCCGAATGGCCTAGCCCGGGTTGCGAGCGTCGCGTCGTGGCTCAACGGTGACCGAAGGGGGAATTCACCGATTCAGCCCTTGCGGAAGGGGTTTCGACCGTGAATCAATCCGCGAGCGATGTCCTGCGAGTGCGCAGGAACCAGGCATGGATGTGGCCGGAGGAGAAGGCCCGATACGTCCAGGCGGTGCTGTCGAGCAAACGACTGGGCTACTACGATTGGTACATCGACGAGCACTCCCGGCTCGGCCCCTGGGGACACGGAGGCCCCAGCTTCCTGCCGTGGCACCGGCAGTTCATCCGGCAGTTCGAACTGCAGCTGCGCGCCCTCGACTCGAGCATCACCCTGCCGTACTGGGACTGGACCGTCGACCAGGACACCCTCAACTCCACCCTGTGGAGCGAGTACTTCATGGGAGGCACCGGCAGACTGGGCGACAACCAGGTCCTGAACGGGCCATTCACGTACGCCGACGGGCGCGGGTGGGTCTGTCGTGACACCGACAGGCCGTTCCTGCGGCGCCAGCTCGGCGGGTTCAACAACACCGTCAAGCTGCCCACGCCCCAGGACGTCGCCAACTGCCTGCAGCAGAAGCCGTACGACCGCCCGCCGTGGGACTACTCGAGCAATCCCAGTTTCCGCAACTACCTCGAGGGCGGCATCGGTCCGGGCATCCACAACCTGGTGCATGGCTGGGTCGGCGGGAACATGGCCGACGTGCTCAGCGCCCCCAACGACCCGGTGTTCTTCCTGCACCACGCCAACGTCGACCGCATCTGGACCCAGTGGCAGCAGCAGAACCCCAACGCCTACGCCCCCGTCTCCGGCGGCCCGCAGGGCCAGAACCAGTCCGACGTCATGCATCCGTGGGAGCAGCAGTCGGTGAGGATCAGCTCCGTGCTGGACCACCTCGCGCTGGGCTACCTCTACGACACCGAGGAACCGACGGCCCAGGGCAACGGCATGCTGCCCGGAGACGTCCTCCGGCCGCGGGACAGGATCTTCTCCCCGAACGGCGCCTACGCGCTGGTCTACGAGGAGCTCGGCGGCCGTCTGACGCTGTACGACAACGTCAACGGGAACAGGACCCTGTGGCAGGTCCCCCAGAATCCGACGAGCCTGGGGAAGGTCGTCATGCAGACGGACGGCAACTTGGTCGTCTACAACGCCACCGGTCCCGTCTGGTCCACCAACACCCCCAACCAGCCCGGCAACCGGATGTACCTGTCGATGACGGGCCAGATCGAGATCTACAACATGGCCCGGAAGCTCGTGCCCTGGCGGGAGCCGGCCCGGGCCTGACCGGCCTGAGAGCCTGTCGGGTGGCCGATCATTCGTGAAGTGTGACGGTCGTGATCTGCCCTCCGGGCATGGCGACGGCCCCGGAATGATCACGTGGTGTGTGCCAGTGCGACAACTCCAGGCCGTCAGCGGCCCAAGCTATCCGTCCAGCCTGACCGATGAGATGTGGGAGATCATCCAGCCGCTCCTTGCCGTCCGTGAGCTGCGAAAAGGCGGCGGCGTGCGCAAGTACGGAGACCGGTTGGCACTCGACTCGATCTTCTACGTGCTGCGCTCGGGCTGCCAGTGGCGGATGCTCCCGCGCGACCTGATGCCCTGGGACGCGGCCCACCGCTGGTTCACCAAGTGGCGCCGGGACGGCACCTGGGACCGCGTCCACGACGAGCTCCGCCGCCAGGTCCGGATCGAGGCCGGACGCGATCCCGAGCCGTCGGCCGCCGTGATCGACGCGACGTTGTCAAAGCAAGCCTTGATGTCGCCCTCGATGACCCACTCGTAGGTCGACGGCTTGCAGGTGAAGTGGTGGATCTCGGCGATGGCATCCTGACCGCGTCCACGCCTGCTGTCCTGGCACCCCGGTTGCCAGACACCCGCTCCCAAGCCACCAGCAAGGTGGCCCGGTCGCAGATCAAGTTGAATACATCACCGAACCGGCGGTCCGGTTCATTCCTTGCCCATCGGTGCAGCTTGTTCTGATGATCGAGTACCCGCCGCTCGGCCGTCATACTGCCTGGCCAAGAAATCGGCGGGGTCGTTATTCAACAACGTTCCTCCCCGACAGCAGTCCTGCCGCTATCACGCTGTCGCCCTTCCCCATGTGACCGGCTTTGTCGGGTAGCGGGGACGCATTGCTGCGTCCCCGCCCCCTAAGAACCGGACGTGCGAGTTGTCCCCGCATCCGGCTCAAGCAAGCCCTGAAGGCTCGCCGGCATGCAGAGGTGCTGGGCCTGCCGCGATCTCGG
>NZ_JBVHDS010000057.1:0-8103 GCF_055563255.1 Streptomyces sp. NPDC002958
GCTTTGCCCATTTCGATGAAGCGGCCGCCGCGGGGGAGGAGGTCGAGGGTGGCGTCGACGAACTCGCCTGCGAGTGCGTCGAGTACGACGTCGACACCATCGCCGTTGGTGGTGTTGAGGATGTGTTCGCGGAAGGTGAGGTCGCGGGAGGAGGCGATGTGGGTGTCGGCGATGCCGAGGGCGCGGACGGCGTTCCACTTGGGGGTGGAAGCGGTGGCGAAGACTTCCGCGCCGAAGTGGTGGGCGAGCTGGACGGCGGCCATGCCGACGCCGCCCGCGGCTGCGTGGACGAGCAGGCGCTCCCCGGCTCGCAGGCCGGCGAGGTCCACCAGACCGTAGTACGCCGTCAGGTAGACCACCGGGATGGCCGCGCCCTGCGCGAACGTGAACCCGGCCGGCATCGGGACGATCATCCGGCGGTCGGCGATCGCGACCGGTCCGAACGCGTCCAGGACCAGGCCCAGCACCCGGTCCCCGGGCGCCAGGTCGGTCACCGCGGAGCCGACCTCGAGGACCACACCGGCGGCTTCGCTGCCGAGGGGAGCCTCACCGGGATACAGGCCCAGCGCGATCAGCACGTCACGGAAGTTCAGGCCCGCGGCCCGCACCCCGACCCGCACCTCGTGGGCGCCGAGCGGCCGCTCGGCGTCCGAGGACATCAGCTCCAGACCCTCCAGCGAGCCCTTGCGGGCCACGCCCAGCCGCCACGCGTCCCCGGCGAAGGAGGACAGTTCGGCACGGCCCAGCTGGGGTACGAGGGTCTCACCCGCGCGGACCGCGATCTGCGGCTCGTCCAGGGCGGTCAGCGCCGTCCAGTCGAGGGCGGCCTCCTCGGTGCCGGCGGCCGGGGCACTGTCGGAGTCCAGGTCGATGAGGCCGAACCGCCCCGGGTGCTCGGACTGCGCGCTGCGCACAAGACCCCACACGGGAGCCTGCGCCAGCTCGGGCGCCGAGCCGCCCGCGGCGACGG
This sequence comes from Streptomyces sp. NPDC002958, assembly GCF_055563255.1. Classification (NCBI taxonomy): domain Bacteria; kingdom Bacillati; phylum Actinomycetota; class Actinomycetes; order Kitasatosporales; family Streptomycetaceae; genus Streptomyces; species Streptomyces sp. NPDC002958. Next base: position 971 of record NZ_JBVHDS010000057.1, read on the forward strand.
CACGCCGGGTGACGACGACCAGCCGGGAGTCGGCGAGCGGCGCGGCGGCCAACCATTGCTGGAGGAGCCCGAGGGTGCGGGCGGCAGTGGCGTGCACGGCCTCCGCGGCACCATGTCCGGCGGCCGCCGCGTCGGCGTCGGCGTCGAGGGCCGCGAGGACCGTCGCGGGCACCGGGGCGCCCTCGGCGAGGGCCTTCTCCAGGGCCGTCAGGTCCGGGTAGCGGTCCCACTCGGCGGGGGCGGCGGCGAGCTCGCCGAGGACGGCGACACCGGCCCGCTCCGCAGCCGGGACCCCGGCCGAGGCCGGTACGGGCAGCCAGTCGAGCTGGTAGAGGGAGCTCTGGCCGCCCCGCTGGGAGGACTCCAGCTGGGCCAGGTCCACGGGCCGGAACGCCATGGTCTCCACGGTCAGCAGTGGCGCGCCGTTCTCGTCGGCGAGTGAGATGCGCAGTGCGGAGTCCCCGGCGGGGCTGATCCGCACCCGGGCACGCGTGACGCCGGCAGTGCTGTCGGGGCCGCCGGTGCGGACGCCGGACCAGGAGAACGGCAGGTCGGCGGTGGCGCCGGGCTCCTTGTCGAAGAGGCCGCCGTGCAGGGCGGCGTCCAGGAGGGCCGGGTGGACGGTGAAGCCCTCGGTGCGGGTGTCCTCCGGCAGGGAGATCTCCGTGCAGATGTCGCCGCCGGCCTTCCAGGCGGCGCGGACGCCCTGGAAGAGCGGACCGTAGTCGTAACCGGCGTCGGCGAGGCGGGCGTAGAGGGTGTCCACGGCGACGGGCCGGGCCCCGGCGGGCGGCCAGGAGGCGGGGAAGGCGGGGGCGGGTTCGGCGTCGGCGGTGAGCCAGCCGCGGGCGTGGCGGGTGACCGGGCGGTCCCCGTCCTCCCCGGCGGTCTCAGGGCGGGAGTAGACGACGAGTTCGCGGCGGCCGTCCTCGTCGGTGCTGCCCACGGTGATCTGGAGCTGCCGGGCGGCGTCCTCGTCGAGGACGAGCGGCGCCTCCAGCACGAGGTCGTCCAGTACGGGCGTGTCCGCCTGGCGGCCCGCGGTGAGGGCGGCCTCCACCAGGGCGGCTCCGGGCACCAGGACCGTACCGAGGACGGCGTGGTCCTCGGTCCACGTCTGCTGGGCACGGGCCAGCCGGCCGGTGAAGATCCACTCGTCGCGGTTGCCGACCTGGACGGTGGCGGAGAGCAGCGGGTGGTCGAGGCGGCCGAGTCCGGCGGCGGTGGCGTCACCGGTGCCGCTACCGGGGGTCAGCCAGTACCGCTCGCGCTGGAAGGCGTAGGTGGGGAGCTGGACGCGCTCGGCGCTTGTACCGGCGAACAGGGTGTGCCAGTCGATGGCGGCCCCGCCGACGTGGGCCTCGGCGAGGGACGTGGCGAAGCGGGCCGGACCGCCCTCGCCGCGGCGCAGCGAGCCGACGGACCGGACGTGGTCGGCGGCGTCGAGGTCCTGGACGATCTCGTCGACGGCCATGGTGAGGACGGGGTGCGGGGAGAGCTCGACGAACAGCTTCGCGCCGTTGCCGACCAGGGCGCGGACGGCGGGCTCGAAGCCGACCCGGCCACGGAGGTTGCGGTACCAGTAGGCGGCGTCGAGTTCCGCGGTGTCGAGGAACTCGCCACGGGCGGTGGAGTAGAAGGGGATGCTGCCGCTGCGCGGGGCGATCGGGGCGAGGAGCTGCAGCAGCTCCTCCTGGATGGCCGCGACCTGCACGGAGTGGCTGGCGTAGTTCACGGGGATACGGCGGGCGCGGGCCCCGTCCTGCTCGCAGAGCGCCTGGAGTTCGTCGAGCGCGGCGGGCTCGCCCGCGACCACGACGGTGCCGGGGCTGTTGACGGCGGCCACCGAGATCCGGCCGTCGAACCGCTCCAGGTAGCTCTCGACGCGGTCCACGGGTAGCAGGACCGACATCATCCCGCCCTGTCCGGCGAGACGTTCGCGTACGGCGCGGCTGCGCAGGGCGACCACGCGGGCGGCGTCGTCGAGGCTGAGGCCGCCCGCCACGTGGGCGGCGGCGATCTCGCCCTGGGAGTGGCCGACGACGGCGGTGGGCTCGACGCCGTGGGAACGCCACAGCTTCGCGAGGGACACCATCACGGAGAACAGTGCGGGCTGGACGACGTCGACGCGCTCCAGGGAGGGCGCGCCGGGGACGCCGCGCAGCACGTCCTCGAGGTTCCAGTCCACGTAACGGGCGAGGGCCTCGCCGCAGGCGGCGATCTCCTCCGCGAACACGGGCGTGGAGTCGAGGAGTTCGACGGCCATCCGCTCCCACTGGGAGCCCTGGCCCGGGAAGACGAACACGGTCTCGTCGCCGCCGGGGCGGCCCTCGAAGACGTGGGCGGCGGGCTCGGCCGCGGACAGCGCGGCCAGGCCGGCCAGCAGGGCGCCCCGGTCGGTGGCGACGACCGCGGCGCGGCGCTCCAGGTGGGCGCGGGTGGTGGCCTGCGAGAAGGCCACGTCGGTCAGGGTGAGGGCCGGCTCGGCGATCAGGTGGGCGCGCAGGCGGTCCGCCTGGGCGCGCAGGGCGGCCTCGCCGCGAGCGGAGACCAGGACGGGCACGGCGGGCAGCTCCCGCATGGGCGCGGCCGTCTCCGGCCCCTCGGCGGCGGCTTCGGCCGAGGCCGCCGGGTCCGTACACGCCGTCTCCGACTGCTCCGCGACGGCCGGCGGCTCCTCGACGATGACGTGCGCGTTCGTACCGCCCACGCCGAAGGAGGAGACGCCCGCGCGGCGGGGGCGGCCTTCGGTGGCGGGCCAGGGCTCGGCTTCGGTGAGGAGTCGCACCTCACCGGTGGTCCAGTCGATGTGGGGGGAGGGGGCGTCGACGTGGAGGGTGGCGGGGAGCGTTTCGTGCTCCATGGCCTTGACCATCTTGATGATGCCGGCGACGCCGGCGGCGGCCTGGGTGTGGCCGATGTTGGACTTGATGGAGCCCAGTCGCAGCGGGCCCTCGGAGCGTTCCTGGCCGTAGGTGGCGAGCAGTGCCTGTGCCTCGATGGGGTCGCCGAGCGGGGTGCCCGTGCCGTGGCCCTCGACGACGTGGATGTCGGAAGTGGTGAGTCCGGCGTTGGCCAGGGCCTGGCGGATGACGCGTTCCTGCGAGGGGCCGTTGGGGGCGGTGAGGCCGTTGGAGGCGCCGTCCTGGTTGACGGCGCTGCCCCGGATGACGCCGAGCACGCGGTGCCCGTTGCGGCGGGCGTCCGACAGGCGCTCCAGCAGGATGAGACCGGCGCCCTCGGCCCAGCCGACGCCGTCCGCGGCGGCCGCGTACGCCTTGCACAGCCCGTCCGGGGACACCCCGCGCTGGCGGCTGAACTCAATGAACACGTTGGGCCGGGCGAGGACGGTGACACCGCCCACGAGGGCGAGGGAGCACTCCCGGTTCCGCAGGGACTTCAGGGCGAGGTCCACGGCGACCAGGGAGGAGGAGCAGGCGGTGTCCACGGACACGGCCGGGCCCTCGAAGCCGAAGGTGTAGCTGAGCCGTCCGGAGGCCACGCTGCCCGCGGAGGCGATGGTCATGTACCCCTCGATCTCCGCACGCCGGTCGCTCTGACCCGCGACGAAGCCGTAGTCCTGGTACATGACCCCGCAGAAGACACCCGTGTCACTGCCACGCAGGCGGGTGACGTCGATGCCGGCATCCTCGAACGCCTCCCAGGCGGTCTCGAGGAGGAGCCGCTGCTGGGGGTCGACGGCAGCGGCCTCGCGCGGGGCGATCCCGAAGAAGTCGGCGTCGAACTCGGCCGCACCCTCGACGAATCCGCCCTCGCGGGTGTACGAGGTCCCCGCGTGGTCAGGGTCCTCGTGGAACAGTCCCTCCACGTCCCAGCCGCGGTCCTGCGGGAACTCGGAGATCCCGACCCGCTCCTGGGCGATGAACTGCCACAGCTCCTCGGGCGAGTTGACCCCGCCCGGGTAGCGGCAGCTCATCCCGACGATCGCGAGCGGCTCGGCAGCGCGGTCCTCGTACTGCTGGAGGCGCGCCCGGGTCTCGTTGAGGTCGACGGCGACCCGCTTGAGGTACCGGACGAGCTTGTCCTGCTGCTGATCGTTGCCTTCGGCGCTCACTGTGCTGTCCCCCTGGACGGTTGTCTGGCCTTGCGTTTTCTGCGTCTTCACACGTGACATGTGGGTGTCACGCATCGCGCTGTCGCTTCGCGCGTCACGTTCCGGTGTCACGCGTCATGCCTCTGTTTCGTGCTTCATGCCTGGTCCCACGCCTCACACCTCGTGGTCCCACGCCTCACACCTCGCCGAATTCGGCATCGAGGAGCTGGAACACCTCGTCCGCGGTGGTGGCCGCCTCGATCCGTTCGCTCATGCCCTGCTCGCCCCCGGTGAGAGTGGCGAGCAGACCGCGCAGCCGATCCGCGACGCGCTGCCGGTCCCCGGCGGCGAGGTCGGCGACCATGCCCTCGAGCTTCTCGATCTCCCGGTCGACGGCGGGTTCCGCGGCGGCCCCGCCCCCGGCCTCGGCGAGCAGGTACTTCGCCACGGCACTCGGCGACGGGTGGTCGAAGACCAGCGTCGACGGCAGCCGCACCCCACTGGCCCGGCTGAGCCGGTTGCGCAGCTCGACGGCGCCCAGCGAGTCGAACCCGAGCTCCTTGAAGGCCCGTTCGGGTTCGACCGCCTCGGCGGAGGCATGGCCGAGAACGGCCGCCACCTGCGCCTGCACCATCCGCAGCACCACCCGCTCGCGCTCGGCCCCGCTGACCGCGGCCAGCTGCTCGGCCAGGGTGCTCCCGGCCGCCGGCTCGGCGTGCCGCGCGGGCATCCGTACCAGTCCGTGGAACAGCGGCGGCAGGGTGCCGGCGGCGGCCTGGGCGCGCAGCCCGGGCTGGTCGAGCCGGACGGGCACGAGGAGGGCGGTCTCCTGCGTCAGCGCGTGATCGAACAGCTCCAGGCCGGTCGCGGCCGGGAGGGCCCCAATGCCCATGCGGGCCAGGCGGGCCAGTTCCGCCTCGTCGAGGCTGCTCCCCATGCCGGCCGCGTCACCGGACGCACCCGCACCGGCTGCGGGGCCCTGCGTGCCCGCCAGGGCCGCATGGCCGGTCTCCCCCCACAGACCCCAAGCGAGAGAGGTGGCGGGCAGGCCGAGCGCGCGGCGGTGTGCGGCGAGGGCGTCGAGGGTGGCGTTGGCGGCGGCGTAGTTGCCCTGGCCGGGGCTGCCGATGAGGGCGGCCACGGACGAGAACAAGACGAAGGAGGACAGTTCCAGACCGGCCGTCAGCTCGTGCAAGTGCAGGGCCGCGTCCACCTTCGGCCGCAGTACCCGCTGGAGGCGCTCCGGCGTCAGCGACTCGACGGTGCCGTCGTCGAGGACTCCCGCCGAGTGTACGACGGCGGTCAGCGGGTGCTTCAACGAGCCTATCAGCGCGGCGAGTTCACCGCGATCGGTGACATCGCAGGCCACCGCCCGCGCCTCGGCCCCGAGTTCGGCCAGGTCCGCGACCAGCTCGGTGACCCCCGGCGCGGCCGGACCGCGCCGGCTGACCAGCAGCAGACGCTTTGCCCCGTACGCACCGGCCAGGTGCCGGGCGAACAGGGCACCGAGACCACCGGTACCGCCCGTGATCAGGACCGTGCCCTCCGGGTCCGGAGCGGACAGCCCGCTCGGCTCCGCGAGCTCGACCCGGGCCAGGCGGGGTGCGAACACCCGCCCGCCGCGCACCGCGAGCTGCGGCTCGTCCAGACCGGCCAGCGCCGCCCAGTCGACACCCGCGACCCCGGCGGACGTGCCGGGTTCCTCCGCGTCCACGAGGAGGAACCGGTCGGGGTGTTCCGACTGGGCGCTGTGGACGAGACCCCAGGCCGGGGCCTGGGCGGGCCGCACGGCCTCGCCCCGGACCACCGCGGCGGCCTGGCGGGTGACCAGCAGCAGCCGGGTCTCCTCGCCCAGCCAGGCGCTGGACAGCCACTGCCGGACGAGACCGAGCGCCTGCTCGGCGTTCTCGTGAACGGCCGCGACGGCGGCGCCGGAGTCGGCGGGGTCGCCGTCCGGCGCGGCCGAAGCCGGGCCGGCATGGGCGACCACGAGGTCCGGTGGGCTCACGCCCTCGGCGAGGGCCCGCTCGAGAGCGGCCAGGTCGGCGTACTTCTCCCCGAGCACCTCGACCCGCAGCGGGGCGGCCGCCCCGGGCAGCGCCACCGGCACCCAGTCCACCTGGTAGAGCGAGCTGACACCGGTCCGGTTCCGCGCCTCCAGCTGGGCCTGCTCCACGGCGCGCAGGGCGAGCCGCTCCACGGTCAGGACGTGCGCACCGTGTTCGTCCGCGATGTCGATCCGCAGGTCCGAGTCACCGGCGGGGCTGACGCGCACCCGCAGCCGGGAGGCGCCGGTCCGTCCGAGCCGTACGCCCGACCAGGAGAAGGGCAGGCGGGTAGCGGAGCCCTTACCGTCCCGGTCCAGCAGGTCGAACCCGCCGTGCAGGGCGGCGTCGAGCAGTGCCGGATGCAGACCGAACTCCCCGGCGCCGTCCGCGTGCTCCTCGGGCAGGGCGACCTCGGCGTAGAGGCCCTCGTCGGTACGCCAGACGCTCCGCACGCCCTGGAAGACCGGACCGTAGTCGTACCCTGCCTCGGCGAGGCGCGCGTACAGGGCACCGGCCGGTGCCTGCTCGCCCCCCGCCGGGGGCCAGGCCGACGGCAGGGCCGTGACCTGCGGCAGCCCGTCGGCCGGGGCCAGGGTGCCCCGGGCGTGGCAGACGGCCTCGCGGCCGGCGTCCTCGTCCGGGTCGCCACCGTCCGTGCCCGTGGCGTCCGCCTCGGGACGGGAGTAGACGGCCACCTCGCGGACACCGTCCTCGTCGCGGTCCCCGACCGTCACCTGGAGCTGCGCGCCCGCGGCGCCGTTCAGCACGAACGGTGCTTCGAGGACCAGCTCGTCGAGTACGGGAGTCCCGGCCCGGCGTCCCGCGGCGAGCGCCAGCTCGACGAGGGCGGCACCCGGCAGGAGGACGGTCCCGAACACGCCGTGGTCCTGGACCCAGGGCTGCGTACTGGCCGAGACGCGACCGGTGAACAGCCACTCGTCCCGGTCACCGACCTGGGCACAGGCGGCGAGCAGCGGGTGCCTGAGCCGGTCGAGCCCGGCCCCTGTGGCATCGCCGGTGACGGGAGCGGG
>NZ_JBVHDS010000058.1:0-7982 GCF_055563255.1 Streptomyces sp. NPDC002958
AGATACGCGCGGACCTCCACCTCGGACTGCTCCAACTCGCCTGCAGCATCATCTGCTTGAGACGACTCCGGACCTCATTCTGAAACGATCAGTAAGGGAAACCGCCTTTGAGGTCCATCGTGAGTCGAACGAGTCCGGGCGGCGCGAAAAAGTCGGCGTCGAGGGCGGGTTGTTCATCGGCGGTGCGGGCGTCGCCGATGAACATGTCGCGGCCGCGGAGTCCTTTGCCCCCACGCGCGGATGCCTCGGCATGAAGGTCACCAGTAGTGATCGTCGGCATGGTGCACACAAGTTCTACCGGCGCCGCGGGTACGTCGACGAAGCAGGGAAGTCGTCCCGGTTCCTGCGACCTCCAAGGTCCCGGACCACGTCGTCGACCGTCCACTCCGCGACGCGGATGTCCGGCTCGCCCCGGCAAGCTACGTGAGCGCGGCGGCGACCTCGTCGAGACACGCACCGCGGGAAGCCTTGACGAGGACCACGTCGCCTGCGGCAATGTGGCCGCGCAGCCAGTCGACGGCCGCGTCGTTGTCGGCCAGCGCCACCGCCGCCTCTCCCGCGCCGGCGGCGATCGAACGGCCGCCCGCGCCGACGGTCGCCACCACGTCGGCCCGGGCGGCGGCGTACGCGCCGATTGCACGGTGCTCGGCCTCGCTCTCCTGCCCCAGCTCGAGCATTTCGCCGAGGACGGCGATGCGACGCCCGCCCTCGATTGCTGCCAGCGCGTCCAGGGCGGCGCGGGTCGAGTCGGGGTTGGCGTTGTAGGAGTCGTTGAGCAGCATCGCGCCGCCGGCGAGGTCGCGCAGCTCCATGCGCCACTTCGACAGCGAGACTGTGCCCAACGCCGCCGCGGCCACCTCCAGAGGTATGCCGGCCGACAGCCCCGCCGCCGCGGCAGCCGCCGCGTTGAGTGCCTGGTGCGCACCCACGAGCGGCAGCGCGACGCGAGCCGAGGCGTCGGCGGTCCGCAGCGTGAAGGACGGCCGGCCGAGCCGGTCCAGCGCCAGGTCGAGCACACGTACGTCGGCGTGCTCGGCCCGCCCGAAGGTCACCACCGGACCGTCGGTGAGCGCGCGCATCGCGCCCCCCCCGGGGATCGTCGGCGTTGAGGACGGCGGTCCCGCCGGGCGCCAGCCCCTCCACCAGCTCCCCCTTGGCCTTGGCGATGGCTCCGCGCGACCCGAACTCACCGAGGTGTGCCTTGCCGACGTTGAGGACGACGGCGATGTCAGGCGCGACCAGGCCCGCTAGCTCGGCGATGTCGCCGATGCGGCGAGCTCCCATCTCAAGGACGAGGTACTGGGTGCCCATGTCGGCGCGCAGCATGGTGAGCGGTACACCAAGCTCGTTGTTGAGCGAGCCGATGGTGGCGACCGTCGGCCCGGCATTCGAAAGCACGGCAGCCAACAGGTCCTTGGTGCTGGTCTTACCCTGGGAGCCGGTCAGCCCCACAACGGTCAGCCCGTTGCGCAGCTGGGCCACGACATGGGTGGCGAGCGTCTGCAGCGCCGCCTGGACATCGTCGACGACGATGGTGGGCAGCGGAGTGGGCTGGGAGCCGAGCACAGCCACCGCCCCTGCCTCGCCGGCCTGGTCGGCGAAATCGTGGCCGTTGGCACGCTCCCCGGCCATGGCGACGAAGAGGCCGCCCGGCTCGGCCAGCCGACCGTCGAGCACGGCCGGCGCGGTCACCGTCACTGCGTCGTCGCCCGCGACCGTCCCGCCGACGACCGCAGCAATCTCGCCGAGGCTGAGCGGAACGATGCCCACGCGGCGCGGGAGCCGGCGAGCGGGAGCGAGGCCGGCGAGGTAGAGGTACGAGGAGGCTGGTTCGCTATAGGTCACACCTCAAGTCAAGGCGGTGTGGTGTTGCTAGCGTGTATGCGGTTTTCAATACACTGACGATACGCTACCCATCGGTAGCATATCGTGGGCATATCGAAAACCTCATACGTTCCGGCAACGCCACGCCGCCTTGACTGTAGGCATGACCTACAGCGAACCAGCCCACGCGGCGGTCGGCCGCACCCAATCGCTGACGTCCTCGCATCCCACAGCCGTCGCACCCACGGGAGTCACGGTTTATGGGTGTGGGAAGGACGAGGCCGCCTTGTTCCGAGAGATGGCGCCTCGCGTCGGCGCAATTCCCACCATCACCGAGGCAGCGGTATCCGAAGCCAACGTTGAATTGACAAACGGAAACCGATGCATCAGCGTCAGCCATAAAACTGGCATCGCAAATTCCACTCTTCTTGCACTCAGCCGGGCAGGCGTGGCTTACATCTCCACAAGAAGCGTGGGATACAACCACATCGATGTGGGGTACGCAGCGAGCGTCGGCATCTCCGTGGAAAACGTCGCCTATTCACCCGACAGCGTGGCCGACTACACATTGATGCTGATGCTGATGACGGCGCGACACGCAAAGTCCATCATCCGTCACGCAGATGTGCACGATTACCGGTTGAACGACGTCCGCGGAAAAGAGCTTCGCGATCTGACCATCGGAGTCGTGGGAACGGGGCGCATTGGCGTAGCAGTCATGGACAGGCTGCGGGGTTTCGGATGCCGGACATTGGCCCATGACAGTCACCCCACGACCGAGGCCGATTACGTCCCTCTCGATAAATTGCTGCAGCTGAGCGACATCGTAACGCTCCACACGCCGCTCACCGCGGATACACACCACCTCCTGAATCGCCACCACATCGAGCAGATGAAGCACGGCTCATGCATTATCAATACTGGACGCGGTTCACTTATCGACACCGAGGCCCTTGTTTTCGCATTGGAAAGCGGCCGTTTGGGCGGTGCCGCGCTGGACGTCCTCGAAGGAGAGGAAGGAATCTTCTACACCGATTGCCGAAACAAACCCATTGACAGCAAGGCGTTGTTGCGGCTGCAAGAGATGCCGAACGTGATCATCAGTCCGCACACCGCCTACTACACAGACCACGCCCTGAGCGACACGGTCGAAAACTCCATCACCAATTGCCTGAAATTCGAAAGCAGGAACCAGCATGGATAAGCTCAACGTCGGAATCGTATTCGGGGGCTGCTCCGAAGAACACCCCATCTCCATCAAATCTGCGCAAGAGGTCGCAAAAAATATCGATCTCGACAAGTACGAACCCTTCTACATCGGGATCACGAAGAGCGGTGCTTGGAAACTTTGCGACAGCCCTGGCCCAGACTGGGAGAGCGGCAGCTGCCGTCCGGCGCTGTTGTCACCGGACAGAAGCGTACGCGGATTGCTCGTCCTGGAGCAGGGGCGCTACAGCACGATCAATCTGGACGTCGTGCTGCCCATCCTGCACGGAAGACTTGGCGAAGACGGCGCGATGCAAGGCCTGTTGGAGCTCACCGGCATCCCCTACGCGGGCTGCGACGTACAGAGTTCCGCTCTGTGCATGGACAAGTCCCTTGCTTACCAAATAACCAGGAGCGCGGGAATCGCCACACCGAAATTCTGGACCGTTGCGGCGAACGAGAATATTGATCCCGAGCAGCTGACGCATCCCGTCTTTGCGAAGCCGGCCCGTTCGGGGTCGTCCTTCGGCGTCAGCAAGGTATCGCAAAAGGAAGAACTGCTGCCTGCGGTGGAAATCGCGCGACAGTACGACTCAAAGGTGCTCATCGAAGAGGCTGTCGTCGGCAGCGAAGTCGGATGCGCCATCCTGGGGAACGAACTGGATTTGATCGCAGGCGAGGTGGATCGAATCGCGCTGTCGCACGGGTTCTTCAAGATCCATCAGGAGAAAGACCCGGAGAGCGGATCCGAGAACTCAACGTTCATCGTTCCCGCCGACATTTCAGAAGAGTCGCGCTCGCTCGTTCAGGAGACGGCAAAGACCATCTACCGCGCCCTGGGATGCAGCGGCCTGGCACGAGTGGACATGTTCCTCAAGGAGGATGGAAGTGTAGTCCTCAACGAGGTCAACACATTGCCTGGCCTGACCTCCTACAGCCGTTATCCAAGGATGATGGCGGCTGCAGGGATTACGCTGACCGAAGTGATCGACCGGATGGTGACGTTGGCACTGACGGGGAAAATTCGATGAATGACAACTTTGCCTTCCTGGACGAATGTGCACCCGGAATACGCTGGGATTCCAAGTACGCCACCTGGGACAACTTTACCGGCAAACCCGTGGACGGCTACCTGGCCAATCGAATCGTCGGCACCAGGCCTTTGTTCGCGGCCCTGGAAAGGGCGCGAGAAGAGGCCCGCTCCTATGGCTTTGGCCTGCTCCTCTGGGATGGATACCGCCCTCAACGCGCCGTAGATTGCTTTGTGCGCTGGTCGAGGCAGCCGGAGGATGGCCGCACGAAGCAGCGACACCATCCGCATATCGACAGAGCCGATATGTTCGAGATGGGATATGTCGCCACAAAGTCCGGCCACAGTCGGGGCAGCACCGTCGACCTGACTCTCTACCACATGGCCACCGGAGAACTTGCCGCCATGGGCGGTGACCACGACTTGATGGATCCGATCTCGCATCACGGAGCACAAGGGGTCACACAATCCGAGGCGCGAAATCGACAACACCTCCGCTCCATCATGGAGGCCTGCGGTTTCAGCCCATACGAGTGTGAATGGTGGCATTACACCCTGAAAGACGAACCTTACCCGGACACCTATTTTGACTTTCCCATCACGTAACTGAACCGGACCGAGAAGTCGAAGTCGTCGAAGCGCTACGAGCGACCGCGGTTCCAGTTGCGCGACTCACGCGAGAAAGGGAATGTCATGTCAGAGCACCATTCCGACTGGTGCCTCCGGTGTGGGCACAACCATCGCCACGGGCCGACGGGGGATCTGAGCGGGGCGATCCCGCTGTTCGAGCGGACCCTCTCCGACACCGTACGGGTGATGGGCGAGGACCACCCTGACACGCTGACCGCCCGCAACAACCTCGCCTATGCCTACGAGTCGGCCGGGGACCTGAACCGGGCAATCCCGCTTTTCGAGCAGACCCTCTCCGACACCGTACGGGTGCTCAGTGAAGACCACCCTGACACGCTGACCGCCCGCAACAACCTCGCCTATGCCTACCATTCGGCCGGGGACCTGAACCGGGCAATCCCGCTTTTCGAGCAGACTGTGGACGCCCGGGTCCTGGTGCTGGGTGAGACCCACCCCTCCACCCTGACCGCCCGCAACAACTTGGCCTACGCCTACCAGTCGGCCGGGGACCTGAACCGGGCAATCCCGCTTTTCGAGCAGACCCTCTCCGACACCGTACAGGTGCTCGGCAAGGCCCACCCGCTGACAAAAGCGGTCCGCTGCGCCCACGTTGCAGCTTGCGCCCAGAGGGCTGTCGACGGTGCTGTCACGTTGGCCGACCGGGTGGGATGATCTTCGGGTTGGTCGTGGTGGAGGGGGCCGTCCGTGGACAGCGCGTCGCCGTTGTACAAGGGGCACCGGTACCCGGTCGAGGTGATCTCCCACTGTGTGTGGCTGTACTTCCGTTTCCCGCTCAGCTTCCGCGAGGTGGAGGAGCTGATGCTGCGGCGCGGTGTGATCGTCTCCTATGAGACGGTCCGCCGCTGGTGTGCGAAGTTCGGGCAGGCCTATGCGAACGGACTGCGCCGCCGCCGGCCGAGGCCCGGGGATAACTGATCGTTTCAGAATGAGGTCCGGAGTCGTCTCAAGCAGATGATGCTGCAGGCGAGTTGGAGCAGTCCGAGGTGGAGGTCCGCGCGTATCTCGTAGCGGATGCGGAGCCGTTTGAACGGTGTTGTCACGTTGGTGAGGTGTTGATCGATCGAGGGCGCGTCAGGGCGTGGAGGGGTCGGGGCGCGGGGGCCTGGGTCACGCCGCAGTGGGCAGGACGGTGACGCCGGTGATCTGGTCCCAGATGGCGAAGCGGACGGTCATCTCGGCTCGGTGGTCGGAGGCGGTCATCAGGTGGCGGTGAGGGCGGAAGTGGGGTGAGATGCCGCGAACGCGGACAGGAACCGCTGGGCCCCGCCGACGCTGCGGAAGCCTTTCATGGCGCGTTCGCGCTGCCGGGTGGGCTGATGACTGTTCTCCGCCCGGTTGTTCAGGCCCTTGTGCGAGCGGTGTTCCACCGAGGGCATGACCTCGCGGTGCGCCGCGCCGTAGGAACGGAGCTTGTCGGTGACGACCACCCTCGGTACCGTACGGGTCTTCTGCATCAGGCGGCGGAAGAAGCGTCTTGCCGCGGCCTTGTCCCGCCGGTTCTGGACGAGGATGTCGAGGACGTTGCCGTCGGCGTCGACGGCCCGCCACAGGTACTTATGCTCGCCGTTGACCTTGATGAAGACCTCGTCCAGGTGCCATTTGTCCCCGGGCCGGGGCCGGCGGCGGCGTAGCCCGTTCGCGTAGGCCTGCCCAAACTTGGCGCACCAGCGGCGGACCGTCTCGTAGGAGACGATCACGCCGCGCTGCAGCATCAGCTCCTCCACCTCACGGAACGGCAGTGGGAAACGGAAGTACAGCCACACGCAGTGCGCGATGATCTCCACCGGGTACCGGTGCCCCTTGTACGACGGCGACGCGGACGACACGAGTGAACCCCTCCCGGCACGATCAACCACAAGATCATCCCCCCCCAGTCAACGTGACAGTGCCCCCAGAGCTTGCTGGACGACCAGGTCGAGCGGGGTGCCGGGAACGAATGAGTGGTGCGCATCGGGCGGGGGTCGGTGCGGTGGAGCGGGCCGGTTAGGGGCGGTGCGTTTCTCCTTGACATGGGCCGTGGTCAAGGAGAAATGCGGCGGGTGCGCACCGGGTGGATGCGCGGCATCGCCGATGTCGTCCACTGAGCCTCCGCCAACTTGAAGTCACAGGTCAAAGGGCTGGTGTGACCGATACTCGGGGCGCTCACGCTGGTCGTAGGCGGCAGTCTGCGTAGTAGATCATCTGTCAGCGATTGACTTCGAGATTCGTCAGGACGAGCAGGGCGCGCAGGAGGCGAGTGGCGCGGGCGGGGTCGAGCTGCTTCGGCTCGCTCACCGCCAGGAGCAGCGCGGGACGAGAGCGGCATGACCCGGCCGAGCCGAGAACCACCCGGACAAGCTAGGGAGAACTCCCACTCTGATGAACATGTCGCGGGCCGCCGACTACGGCGAAGTGGTGGCGCATCGCGGGGCGGGCGGCGAGGATCATCCCCATGGGTCGGGGAAGAAACTGGGGCGTCCATGCAGGGGTGGCCTGCTGCGTGGCCGTGGTGGTCTGGTTGGGCGTGCTGGCGGTGCGGGACGGTTGGGGAGAGGCGGATCCCGTCGCCAGTGTGCTGGGAGCAACCTCGGGCATCGTCGCCCTCATCGTGGCGTTGCGCGGGTCCGGTACCGGCCAGCCCTCCGGGGCAGGGCTCCCACCGTCCACGGCGCCGGTGGTGCCCGACTGGGTGGTGGACAGGGCCGAGGTGAGAGATGTTGTAACAGCCGTGTGCCGTCGGCGGGGTGGTGGGGCAGTGGGCATCACCACAGGTCTCCATGGAGCCGGCGGTTTCGGAAAGACCATGCTGGCCAACGTGGTGTGCGCGGATCCTAAGGTCCGCCGCTATTTCCACGGTCGTGTTTACGTTGTCACGATCGGTCGCGAGGTGCGCGGTCGATCTGCGATCGCGGCGAAGGTGGCCGAGGTGACCCGGTATCTCACCGGCGACGCATGAGATATCGGCCAGGACCCCGACCTGGCAGGGCAACACCTGGCAGGCCTCCTTGCGCAGCGGCCCCGCATGCTGCTCGTCTTGGACGACGTCTGGGAGCCCGAACAACTGACACCGTTCCTGCAAGGTGCTTCTCGCACGTGCGTCAGGCTGGTCACCACGCGAAACCCTGGGGTACTGCCATCGGGATCGAGAGCGGTCACAGTTGACCGGATGTCGTCGCGACAGGCACTGGCTGTCCTAATACTGCAACCGCATCTGGAGGATGTGGCCTCGGTGTTTGTAGTGGGAGCGGCGGGCTCGGGCCTGGCTGCGTCGTCGGAAGCGTGACCAGTGCAG
>NZ_JBVHDS010000059.1:0-7748 GCF_055563255.1 Streptomyces sp. NPDC002958
TGCGTCAACTCATGCCACCGGACGCGGCTCATGCCCTTGAGGATCGTCCCCACCACGCACTCCAGTCCTGCTGCCTGTCCTGTGACGCCAAGCGCTCCCATTTCACCTCACGGACCACGCTGACCGCGAGCCGGGCCGACGTTCCGCGAGAAGCCCCCGTTCCTGGTGCCGGGAACGGGGCTTCTCCATTCGAGCTGGTGGGTCAGTGCTCGGGGGTTTGCCAGGTGAGCTGTGCGGGGTCTGTGTTCGCTCCGCACAGCACGACGGCGACCTTCTCGCCGTTGGCGGGGCGGTAGTTGCGGGACGGCCCGGTGGGCCTGGTGGGCAGGTCGCGGTCGGGTACATGGTGCGGAGCGGCTGTGAGGGCGGCGAGTGCGGTTGCCGCTCCGTGCTCCACGGCGATGCGGCGGTGGTCCCAGAGGGTTTGGCGGGCGCGGATGATTTCGCTGTCCGGTACGAGCACGGAGTGCACGCGTTCCTGCTGGGCGGCGTGCAGTGCCATGGCGGAGGTGCGGCGTGCGCCGAGGGAGTCGGCGGCGACGGAGTCCACGGTGACGTCGAGGAGGTGGGCGGCCTCGAGGGCGGCGTTGAGGGCGCGGCAGTTCTCCGGTTCCACGGCGACGGTGCGGATGCCGTGGTGCTGGGCGGCGGTGGCGATGCCGGCGAACAGGCCGCCGCCGCCGACGGCGACCACCACGGTGTCCAGGCCCGGGATCTGGGTGCGGATCTCCTCCAGCAGGGTGCCGGCCCCGGCGGCGATCAGGGGGTGATCGTAGGCGTGGGAGGGGAGTGCACCGGTCGCGGCCGTGAAGTTCTCGCAGGCGGCGAGCGCTTCGGCGTACTCCGAGCCCACCAGGCGCACGTCCGCGCCGTAGCCGCGGAGCTTGGCGACCTTGACCTCCGGGGCGGTGGCCGGGAGGAACACCGTGGCCCGCACGCCCTGCTGGTGGGCCGCCCACGCGCACGCGAGTCCGGCGTTGCCGCCGGAGGCGATGGTCACCCCCGCCTCCGGGAGGGTGCCGGCCTCGCGGTGGGCCTGGATGAAGTTCTGGGCGCCGCGGGCTTTGAAGGAACCGGTGTGCTGCATGAACTCCAGCGCCAGCCATACCTCACAGGGCTTGGGCTCACGGTCGTCCAGGGGGTCGCGGTGGGCGGTGCGGATCGCCCCGGCATCGACCGGGGCGATCGTGACGGGGCGGACACGACCGGAGATCCGGTCGGCGGCCTGCTTGATGTCACCGTAGGTGAGGTGGTGCACGGGGTTTGCTCCCTTGACTGTGCGGCGGTCAGGACCAGGCGATGAGCTGCCCGGTGGTGGTGAGGGCGAGGAAGAAGGCGAACGCGATCCGGCGCCGGCCCGGGTTTGGTTCCACCGCGTGGAAGTTGACGGGGTTGAACAGCAGCGCGTCACCGAGCGCGGGCGTAGACTGACCTGCTGGAAACCGTCAACGGTCTCGGGCCGGTAGCCGTACGCCTCGCGGTGCATCTCGTCGCCCGGCTCCCAGCGGCGGCGCCACACCGTCGTCGCCCCGCCGCTCCCGGGCACGGCCACCCACACGTTGAACGCGAGCTGCGCGACGACCTCCTGGTCGAAGAGCCCGAGCGGGAACTCCCGGGTGATGGAGTCGTAGTGGACCAGCGCGCCCGCGTTGATCTCGCGCAGGGTGCCGCCGAAGACCGCGCGGCCGCCGATGGTGGCGGGAGTGACCGCTGCGCCCCAGGCGGAGCCGAGCCGGGCCAGGGACACGGCGATCGGGTCGGGGCGCATCCCTGCCCGGTGCCAGGCCGCCCGGGCGGTGTCGGCGTCGTGCCAGTACCGCCTCGCGTCCAGTGCGCCGTCCGGGGCGCGGTAGTCGTTGAGGGCCGGGCCGAACCGGAGGATCGGGGTCGGCACCCTGACCGGGTCGTAGTCGGCGGTGGGAAGCTGGCCCAGCCCCGACAGCACGCTCGCGCAGGCCGGCCTGTCGAGGAAGCCGGGAACGCGGACCGCGGCGCGAGGGTGCCGGACGCGAGGTGGGCCAGGTGCCGGTCGGTGAAGCCGGCCGGGGCGTCCGTGGCGGTGAACAGGGGATCGAGCGCCGTGCGGGGCATGTCGCCTCCGAGTGAGGAGCGTTGAGCCTACCGTGACGATACGCTGTACCGTACGCTGGCTCACATGCCAAGGCAATCCGCTTCCCTGGACCTCGCGACCCCCGAACGCATCGCCGAGACAGCCCTGTTGATCGTGGACCAGGAAGGATCGGCCGCCCTCAGCTTCCGGACCCTGGCCGCCCGGCTCGGCATCGCCCACGCCACCCTCCAGCGCCGCTGCACCGACCTGGCCGGACTCCTCGATCTGTGCGCCGACCACCTCGCCGCTGGCCTGCCCGACCACGAGCCCGCAACCGACTGGGCCACCGCCACCGAGACCCGCTTCCGCAGGTTCTACGAGCTGCTGACCGACCACCCGGGCTTGGTCGCCCTGCGCGGAGGCCGCCCCTGGCTCGGCACGCAGCTACTCCAACGCCTCGTGGAACCACAGCTCGCCGACAGCCTCGCCGCCGGCATGACACCCCAGGAAGCGATCACCGCCTACCGGCGCCTCTACCTGCTCACCCTCGGCAGCGCGAGCTTCGTCGACCACCGCGACCCGAAGACCGCACAAGCCACCACCCGGACCGCGCTGGCCGCGCTCGACCCCGAGCAATTCCCGGCACTGACCGGGCACCTCGACACCATCCTGCCCACCGTTGTCGACCACGAGGTCTACTACGGGGCACTGCGCCAGCTCATCCACGCTGCCGACCCCACCCGCACCGACAGGGACCGCGACCACACGGGGCTCGAACCGACCCACGAAGCGAAGTAGCCGACGATGGGCAGCAGCCACAGTCCCACCAGCCGAAGAGGGGGTGCCCCCTCGCGCACACACACCGGCTCCACCGCTCCGGCCCCGGAGGGCCGCGGACTCCAGTCGCCCGCCTACGGCGTTCCCTCCCCTGCCCTGCTGGCCCGAGCGGACCGCGGCTTCGCCCGCTTTCTCGCCCAGCGGACCCAGGACCAGGACGACCGGGCCGACGACAGCGAGGACACACCACAGTGACCGCCGGCCTCCCTCGCGACAGCACCCCGACAGCAGGGCCGACCGCACGCCCCAGCACGCACACGGTCCTGTACGACCCCGACGGCCTGATCGAAGCGGAGCTCCCGCTCGACCGCGGACCGTACGAGTGCCTCGTCAAAGCCGTGCTCGCGTGGACCGGCCCGGACACGATGACGACCCGCGTGTTTTCGACAGGGTGAACGGGAGCCACTTGGGCAACGGGAATGAGAGCCACTTTGCGCCATCCGTGAAGTGGATGGACGCGACACAGGTCCGTGATCGGCAACGAGATTGGGAGCCACCTCTATCGGGTGACTTCCGACGTGGTGACGATCAGCCGCGGGGTGTCTGAGGTGGGTGGTGTCGGGGTGCCGGTAGCTTGGCGGTCCCGGGTCCTCTCGGGCTATGTCCCTGACAGGCATGGCGCTGGAGGACCCGGCTCCGTTCTGGGGCTGTGAAGGTGCGCTGCCGTCGAATTCAGCGGCGGGACATGTAGAGGTCGAGGGCCTTGTGCAGGAGCTTGTTGAGCGGGAAGTCCCACTCGCCGAGGTATTCCACGGCTTGGCCGCCGGTGCCGACCTTGAACCGGAGCAGGCCGAGCAGGTGGTTGCTCTCGTCCAGGGTGTCGGTGATGCCGCGGAAGTCGTAGATACTCGCGCCGAGTTCGTGGGCGTCGGACATCATCCGCCACTGGATGGCGTTGTTCGGCTGGACCTCGCGCTTGCGGCTGGTGGAGGCTCCGTAGGAGTACCAGGCGTGCTCACCGACGGTGAGCATCGTCGCCGCCGCGATTACTTCGTCCTCGTGATGGGCGAGGTAGAGGCGCATGCGGTTGGGGTCCTCGGCCGTCAGCGCGGTCCACATGCGCTGGAAGTAGGGCAGTGGGCGCGGGATGAACCGGTCGCGTTCGGCGGTCTCGACGTAGATGTCGTAGAACGCGGGCAGGTCGTCGTAGCCGCCGCGGACGACTTTGACGCCAGCCTTCTCGGCCTTCTTGATGTTGCGGCGCCACTGTTGGTTGAGGCCTCGCTGGATATCCTCCAGCGACCGGTCTGCGAACGGGACTTGGAACACGTAGCGCGGCTGGCCGGCGGCGAAGCCGTCCTCGCTGCCGGGCTCGGTCTGATGCCAGCCCATCCGGCGCAGCCGGTCAGCGATGTCGAAGGCCCGCGGCTCGTGCGCGGTGGCCTCTGCATCACGCAGCTGTCTGGCCTGTGGGTCGGCGATCGCGGCCTTGACCGCCTCGGCACTCCAGCGGCGGGCGACGACGGGCGGACCCATCTTCACCGAGAACGCGCCCTGAGCCTTGAGATAGGCGAGCATCGGCTCCAGCCATCGCTGAAGATCCGGTGCCTCCCATTCGATGACCGGCCCTTCAGGCAGGTAGGCAAGGTAGCGCTTGAGCTTCGGTAATGGCCGGAACAGCACCAGCCCCACGCCGACGAGGCGGTCGTTGCCGTCGAACCACCCCAGACTCTCAGCCCGCCAGTCCGGCTTCACATCCCCCCAGGAGGGGACCTGCATGTGACTCGCCGAGGGCCGGGTTGTGACGAAGGCCAGGTGCTCCTCGCGGGTGATCGCCTTGAGGCGGTAACTCATTTGCAGTGCTCCTTTGTTCGGCGCATCAGCCTACTGAGGGGCGCTGCTGTGCCTCAGCCCCGTCTGCTCCGGTCCGTTGGGGCAGATGCTTCACCGCGCCATGTTGTGCCGTTCGGACTCGGTGGCCTGGAAGCGGTAGGACTCTGTGCCGGTCTGGATGAGTGTGCAGCGGAAGGTGATCCGGTCGGCGATGGCCGCGCAGAGCCTCGGGTCAGCGAAGATTTTGTCCCACTCGGCGAACGGATGGATGAGCTGCCGCACGGTGACGCGTTTCTCCTCACGAGCTCCGAGCTCTGGACACGGCGTGCGCCCGTGCGGTCCGGCGGTGCCGCGCACGGCTGATGAGGGGGCGGGCCCTGGAGCCCTGGAATTAGTGCGCCGTGCGGCCCCGCGTGCTCGCCTTCGAGAACAGCACCGGAGAAGGGGCGGGATCCATGGACGTGTTCTGCGGGATCGACTGGGCGGAGTCACACCACGACGTCGCGATCATCGACGAGACCGGCAAGCTGCTGGCCAAGTGCCGGATCAACGACGACCTGGACGGTTACCGGCTGCTGCTGGACCTTCTGGCCGAGCACGGCGACACCGCGGAGACGCCGATCCCGGTGGCCATCGAGACCAGCCGCGGCCTGCTCGTCGCCACGCTCAGGCAGGGCCCCCGGAAGATCTACGCGGTCAACCCGATGGCTGCCTCCCGCTACCGCGACCGCCATGGAGTCAGCCGCAAGAAGTCGGACCCGGGCGACGCCCTCGTGCTGGCGAACATCATCCGCACCGACACGCCGGTGCACCGCCCGCTGCCCGCCGACACCGACCTGGCCCAGGCCGTCGCCGTCCTGGCACGCGCACAGCAGGACGCGGTCTGGAACCGGCAGCAGGTCGCCAACCAGCTGCGGTCCCTGCTCAGGGAGTACTTCCCGGCGATGATCGAGGCGTTCAGGGACAAGCCGGGAACCCTGACCCGCCCCGATGCCCGCCGCATCCTCGCCGTCGCGCCCACACCTGCCCTGGCCGCCAAGCTGCAGATGTGGAAGCTGACCACCATGCTCCGGCGCGCCGGCCGCCGCCGGGGCGTCGAAACCGACGCGGAACGAATCCAGCAGCTCTTCCGCCAGGAGGCCCCTCGGCAGCTGCCTCTCGTCGAGGACGCGATGGGCACGCAGGCACGAGCCCTGCTGCTGCAGCTGGACGCGGCCTGCGAGGCGGTCGATGACCTGGCGCGGGCCACCGAGGAGGCCTTTCGGTCACACCCGGATGCGGCGATCATGCTGAGCTTCCCCGGGATCGGTCCCCAGGTCGGTGCCCGCATTCTGGGAGAGATCGGCGATGACAGGAGCTGGTTCGCCACGGCTGGAGGGCTGAAGGCGTACGCCGGATCCGCCCCGATCACGCGGGCATCCGGCAAACGCCGCTACGTCGGGCGCCGGTTCGTCAAGAACAACCGGCTCAACCACGTCGGCCACCTATGGGCTTTCGCCTCCCTCAGCGGTTCAACCGGCGCGGACGCCCACTACCGACGCCGCCGGGCAGGAGGAGACTGGCACATGCAAGCCCTGCGACACCTGTTCAACCGCATGATCGGCCAACTCCACCACTGCCTTCAGACACGAGTTCCTTTCGACGAATCCATCGCCTTCCCCACGGCTTGTGCTGGACAGGCGGACTGAGCAGGGGAACTCGGTCGTGGCTGGTGCTGTCGGTGGGATACAACAGTCGGTGTGACGGTCTTCTACTGTGCCAAGTGCGGTGCCGAACTCACCCCGGACCTGCAGAAGCTTCAGGGAATCCCGGATATTTCGCTGCACGACAAAGACCGGCACAGTAGGACGCGGCTCGCGCCTTCGACGGTCCCGCGAGGCAGCTACGCCATCGATCCCGAACCCTGGGGCGCCCCCTTCGCGGCACCAGGCACCCAGGCGGCGCGCGCACTTGGGAGCAGATCTCTTCTCATGCCGCCCGGCATGACCGACATGGTGCCCGCCGGCCCCCGGGACTCTGTCATCGTGCACCCGGAGGACGTGGCGAGCCTGCAACTGGCCAGCTCTCTGGGCATTCACCACGGCTGCTGCGGACCTCTCGGAACGGGAGGCCCCAACATGACGTGCGTGTGCGGGGCGGCTGTGGGAACTCTTGCCGCGGACTGTATGGGCCCGCACGAGCTACATCTGGATCCGCTGCGGACGTACGCCTTCACGCCCGACACACCCCTGTGATCATGAACTATTTGATGCTTTCAGACCGGTGTACCTGCCGGGCACCTTGACTCCTTAGCTGCATGAGGTGTCTTTCCCACGCGATAGCCGAGGGGAAGAGGTCTGTTTCGAGCCCCGGGGCCTGCGGGCTGCGGCGGAGGAAACCCCTGGTCGCCCGTTGATCGGGATGGCAGGCTCTGCCTCCACTCGAAGGGAGCTCCGCGATGACCGACAAGCCGGAGACGGAACGCGTCGACTGCACTGACTGCTTCGCCCTGCCGGGCCCCGACAACACCCGCATCGCGTACGTGAAGACCGGCGGCGGGATCAGCGAGACCTGGCACACCCCCGACTGCCCGGCCCTGGCGATCATGCGGATCGACATGGAGGAGGGCAGCAAGCGGGTCCGAGAGCAGGACGCGTGGGCCCGGGGTGTCTTCCCCGCCGCGCACGAGCGGCTCAGGAAGGCCGCCGTTGCGATGCCCACCGGCACCGTCGCGCAGCCCTTCGTCGACGCCCTGAGCGAGCTGGTCCGGGCGCAGGCCGACACCACCGGCTTCGTCGTCCTGCACCGCTGGGCGGAGATCCTGGAGCGGCACTTCCCGCCGGAACTCCCCGACCCGGACCGCACCATCGAGTAGCCGCACCCGGCACTCCACCGCTGTGGCGCCGGAGTTCCGCCTGGCCGGGGGATCTGGCTGCTGACCGGCTGGCCGATCCGGATACCCGGGTTGCATGGGTCGGTCACATCGCCATGAGAGGCGTCAGTCGCGAGAGCTAAGCCTCGATCCGCCGACGTGGTCTGGAAGTGATCTTCTGACGGGCTTCTGAGCCGGTTTTGGGTCGACCGATGGGCATGGGCGTGCTGCATCCGC
>NZ_JBVHDS010000060.1:0-7530 GCF_055563255.1 Streptomyces sp. NPDC002958
AGTGCAGCTTTCCTGACGACGAACAGGACCCTAGACAAGTCCCATCGTCCCAGGTCAGAGGCACTCCTCGCTTATTTGATCAAGCCTCGGACGCTCACACTCGTGAAAGCGCGAGGTTTAGCTAAGTGGCGCGCAGGATGAGGATCTGGTCGGTGCGGCGGGACAGCCGGGCCACGATCTGGGCGGGGTGGCGTGGGGCCGTTCGCTTGGGTGCCAGCCGATTTGAGCTACGGCGACCGTCAAGCGTCCGTTTCGCGAGCTTGGCCCAGCACTCGCGTGGCGCGACGACCTCCGGGAGATGGCGGCGCGCTCGACGTTCGGACCTTGCCGGAAAGAACTTCTGGTTCCGCGGCTGCATCCGTAAGCCGATGGGACATCCGCCTGGGCCAACGGCGCTCACCCGTACACGGCGCGCCACCGCTTCGCGAGAAGCTTGTCAGTTTCATTGCACGGCAAAAGGCAAAGGCAAGGAGAGCTCTCTCCTTGCCACTCTCAACGTATAGCGCACTGGGGGGCTTGCCGCAAGACCCGGGTGGTGGCGCAGAATCGTCGGCCGAGGCCACAACCTGCGGAAATGGGGGCACGACGTGCGTGTGTTGTTGTCGGCGTACGGGGGACGCGGTGACGTCGAACCAGTGGTGGGACCGGCAGTGCGGTTGCGGGTGCTCGGCGCGGAGGTGTGGGGGTGCGCGCCGCCCGACTGGGCGGGGCGGCCGGCCGACTCGTCAGAGGGAAAGCAACCAGGGATGAGGACGTGCTCGACAAGAGGTTCGGCAGAGTTGGAGGCGCCGGTGATTCGATCGGCCACCGCAGTGCAACGGAGCACGGCTGCCTCGGAGGTATCGCGATGATCGAGCAGTACGTGTTGGATCTTCAAGAGGTTGACGAGATGCAGGTCGCGGTCGTTGGCGGCAAGGGCGCGCACTTGGGCGGGCTGTCGCGGAGCGAAGGCATCCGCGTGCCGGGTGGCTTCTGCGTGACGACGGACGCCTTCCGGCGGATCATGGCGGAAGCGCCGTCGATCGACGATCGGCTCGATCAGTTGTCGCGCTTGAACCCGGACGACCGGGAGGCGATCGGCACGCTCAGCGCGCAGATTCGTCGGACCATCGAAGGGATTGCCATCCCGGGCGATCTCGCGGCGGCGATCACCTGCGCGCTCGCCCGGCTCGGCGAGCAGGCCGCCTGTGCCGTCCGATCCAGCGCGACGGCGGAGGACCTGCCGACGGCCTCCTTTGCCGGCCAGCACGACACGTACCTGAACGTCGTGGGGCCGACGGCGATCCTCCAGCACGTCAGCCGGTGCTGGGCCTCGCTCTTCACCGAGCGGGCCGTGACGTACCGCCAGCGGAACGGCATCGACCACCGTACGGTCCACATGGCCGTGGTCGTGCAGCGGATGGTCTTCCCAGATGCGGCCGGCATCCTGTTCACGGCCGACCCCGTCACGGGCAACCGGAAGGTCGCCACCGTGGACGCCGGCTTCGGCCTGGGCGAGGCCCTGGTCTCCGGCCTGGTCAACCCGGACGTCTTCACTGTGCGACACGGCGAGGTCGTCGCCAAGGCGATCGCCGTCAAACAGTGTGCCGTTCACGCCCTGCCGGCCGACGGTACGCAGGAAGTGGCGATCGACTCGCAGCGGCAGGAGAAGCCGGCGCTGACGGATGCGCAGGTCGTGCAGCTCGTGCAGCTCGGGCGGCGGATCGAAGCGCACTTCGGCCGCCCGCAGGACATCGAATGGTGCCTGGTCGATGATGGCTTCCAGATCGTTCAGAGCCGGCCGATCACGACGCTGTTCCCCATCCCCGAGACCGGCGACGACCAGGAGAATCACGTCTACGTCTCCGTTGGTCATGGGCAGATGATGACCGACCCTATGAAGCCCCTGGGGCTCTCCATGTGGCAGCTGACGGCCATGGTGCCGATGCACGAGGCCGGCGGGAGGCTTTTCGTGGACGTCACCCGGCGCCTGGCCTCGCCCGCGAGCCGCGCCGACCTCCTGGACGTCATGGGGAGAGGCGATCCGCTGGTCAGGGACGCTCTGGAGACCGTCCTCGACCGCGACGATTTCGTCCCGTCGCTCCCGGACGCGAATCCCGGCGGGCCGCCGGCCGGCGGTGCGTCCGCCCCGATCGAGACCGATCCGGCCATCGTCACCGAGCTGATCGAGCGCAGCCAGGCGTCCATCGCCGCCCTGGAGCGCGACATCCGGACGAAGACCGGACCGGCGCTGTTCGACTTCCTGCTGGAGGCCTTCGAGGAGCACAAGCGAGTCCTCGGTGATCCGCTGAGCTTTCAGGCGATCATGGCGGGGATGGAGGCCACATGGTGGCTCAACGACAAGCTGCAGGAGTGGCTGGGCGAGAAGAACGCGGCTGACACGCTCACGCTGTCCGCCCCCGACAACGTCACGTCGGAGATGGGACTGGCCCTGCTCGACGTCGCGGACGTGATCCGCCCGCAGCCGGAGGTGGTGGCGTACCTGCAGCGCGTCGAGTACGCCGAGGGCAAGGGCTTCCTGGACGAGCTGGCGAAGCTCGCGGGCGGGACCGAAGCGCGCGACGCCATAGAGGCCTACCTCGACCGGTACGGCATGCGCTGCGTCGGCGAGATCGACATCACGAGGCCACGTTGGCGCGAGCGCCCCACCACGCTCGTGCCAGTGATCCTCGACAACGTCAGGAACTTCGAGCCGGGCGCCGCCGAGCGGCGCTTCGAGCAAGGGCGGCAGAAGGCGCGGAAGAAGGAACAGGACGTGCTGTCACGCTTGCGGGCCCTGCCTGATGGGGACCGGAAAGCCGACGAGGCCAAGCGGATGATCGACCGGGTCCGAACCTTCATCGGGTACCGGGAGTACCCGAAGTACGGCATCGTCAGCCGCTACTTCGTCTACAAGCAGGCCCTGCTGGAGGAGGCCGAGCGCCTCGTGCAGGCAGGCGTGCTTCCTGAGAAGGAGGACATCTTCTACCTCACGTTCCAGGAACTCCACGAAGTCGTGCGCTCGAACCAGGTGGATGACCAGCTCATCCAGCAGCGCAAGGACGCGTTCCGGTCGTACCACGCGCTCACACCGCCCCGGGTGCTCACATCGGACGGTGAGGCCGTCACCGGGGCGTACCGGCGCGACGACGTGCCGACCGGCGCCCTGATCGGCCTCCCGGTTTCCGCCGGGACCATCGAGGGAAGGGCCCGCGTCATCCTTGACATGGCGGAGGCCGATCTCAAAGCGGGCGACATCCTGGTCACGACCTTCACGGACCCCAGCTGGTCGCCGCTGTTCGTCGGAATCGCGGGCCTGGTGACGGAGGTGGGCGGCCTGATGACCCATGGCGCAGTGATCGCCCGGGAGTACGGCTTGCCGACCGTCGTGGGCGTGCACCAGGCCACCCGGCTGATCCGGGACGGGCAGCGGATCCGCGTGCACGGAACCGACGGGTACGTCGAGATCCTGCCGTGACCGACCACACCGAGAAGCCCCATCCGTAGCTTCCGACTAAACAACGCCAAGCAGTTGATGACTACCCCACGACCGCCGCCCGCAACGCGCACACACGGACACGCCCCGTAACTGTTCTTCACCTGGGAAGTGCCTCTTCCGCTACCACGTACAGGACCCTCAGCACGTCCTATCGTTGCAGTTCAGAGGCACTTTCTACTTTCTCGGTCACCTACCGGACGGCGCCCCTCGTGAAAGCCCGAGGCCCTGGGGGCCCTTGAACTGTCTGCGCAGGGCCGTCCACGTCATGCGTCGCCGATAGGTAATCATGTTGATTACCCGCCACCACACGAACGAACGCAGGGCGTTGAACGTGTGCTTGGCGACGGCGTGCTTGAAGTAGGCTGCCCAGCCACGCAGTATCTGGTTGATCCTCGACAGTACGGCGGCGAACGGGACCTGGGACCTCCTGTGGGTCAGCGCCCTGATCTTCCGCTTCAGATCGCGCACCGGCTTGTCCGCGATGAATGTGTACACGTAGCACTTGTCCGTTCCCCGTTTACGCATCCACTTGATGTGGAAGCCGAAGAAGTCGAACCCTTCGGCCATGTGCACCACGCGCGTCTTGGACTGCGACAGGCGTAGTCCAAGTGGGGCGAGGGGCGTTTACCCCGAGGCGTGGACACCATGGACACGAACTTGCCTCCGGTCTGGCCAACGGCCTCACCCGCGATTGATCGTGGATGCTGTGCCTTGAGGGGCCAGGGCTGGCTCGTGGATGATGACGGCTACCGACGATGGGGTTCCAAGGTATGAGCGGGATAGTGACGGCGGTCAGCAGCAATGGGGAGTACTCGTTCACCAAGCCGAACCGGGACAGCGTCAGATTGCTCGCCGGGCTCGGTGTGGAGGGGGACGTGCACGCCGGTGTGACGGTCAAGCACCGCTCGCGCGTTGCGCAGGACCCCACCCAGCCGAATCTGCGCCAGGTCCACCTCATTCATGAAGAACTCTTCGCCGAGGTCGGTGAAGAAGGGTTCAAGGTGGCGCCCGGCGAACTCGGCGAGAACATCACCACGCGCGGCATCGATCTGCTCGGGCTGCCAGTCGGCACATTGCTGCGCATCGGCGACTCCGCGGTCTTGGAAGTCACCGGCCTCCGCAATCCCTGCCTGCAGATCGACAACTTCCAGAACGGGCTGCTGAAGCAGGTCGTCGGCCGCGACGAGGCGGGGAACGTCGTGCGCAAAGCCGGAATCATGAGCATCGTGAGGGAAGGCGGCGTGGTGCGCCCTGGCGACACGATCGAAATGGAACTTCCCAGCGGTCCGCACCGACCCCTCGACCGGGTCTGACCAGCCTTTCGGGCAGCCCGTGACATGACGACGGCCGCGCAGGTTCTTGAGGTGTGAAGATCAAGCAGGCCCGCGCGGCCATGGTCCATACTGCCTTCTGCGGCGTCGCACGCCAACATCTCGGCGAGTTGATCGAAGAACTCGCGCCACGCTGGGCAGCGCGCTGCGAGTCCGCGCGGCACAAGCGGCGCCGGGGCGCGCGCCGACGGCAGGCCGGGGCCGGGCCGAAGTACGAACTCGTCTTCACCGACCGGCTGCGGGCCACCCTGGTTCACCTGCGCACCGGCCTCACCCACGAGGCTCTCGGCGTGATCTACGAGGTGGGCTCCTCCACCATCGGCCGCGCCATCAGCGAGATCCGCCCGCTCCTGGCGGAGCGCGGATTCGCCATCCCCGACCGGCCCGGCCTGCGACTGCACACCTTGGAGGACGTGTTCGCCTACGCCGCCGCCGAGAACATCACCCTGTGCATCGACGGCACCGAGACACAGGTCCGGCGCCCAAGGGCCAACCGGCCCGGCAGGCGGGCCTTCGTCTCCGGCAAGCGCAGGCAGAACACCATCAAGACCACCACCATCAGCGCCAGGGCCGCCCCCTGTGGTCCGGCGCAATGCGTCCCGGCCGGCTGCACGACCAGACCTGTTTGCGCACCGAGGGCATCGCAGAGCAGTTCTGCCTCCAGCCCAGTGTGAAAGCCGAGGTGGACGAGGGTTACCGGGGACTGGCCAACGAGTTGCCCGACCAGGTCAGCGCCCCGCCGAGAAAACCGAAAGACTTCGACGAGGCGCCGCTGACCGAACGGTACGGGTGCCCCGAGCAGCGGCGTCGTCAGTCCTCCCGACGGATCTGTGTCGAGCACGCCAATGCCGAATACCGACAATGGCGCACGCTGCAGCGGTACACCGGACGGCGCGAGGACTACGGCGACACACACCGGGCCGTCGCCGGCCTGGTCTCCGACCGCGCCGCCAAGCGGGCCACCCGGCACAAGCCGATCACCGAACTCGTGCTCGTCCGCACGACGGCCTACTGATTCACCCACCAGCTGAACCCCCAGGCCGGCACGGACCGACACCAATCGCGGGGCAGCCCGTAAGCAGCCCTATGACCTTCGACACGCCGGGATTTCGTTTTGGCTGTACTCCGGCGTGGACCCCGCGGAGTGCGCCCGCCGCGCAGGGCAGAGCATCGAGGTCCCGTTCCGCCACTGCGCGGAGTTCCTCGACGGCATCCGGGAGCAGGCCAACCGTCTCATCGAGGAGTCGATGCGGGAGTGGGATCGCGTCAGCGGTGGCTCAGACGCTGCCGAGTGAGCTGGTCTTTGGACCGGAAATAGACCGGAACTGCTGGTCATAAGCGGGATACCTGTGGGAGGAAATGGGAGCTACCGCGCAATCCAGGCCCGGTTGCAAGCGGTCCGAACGAGGGGCGCCTGATGGGCAAATGCCCAGGTCAGACGCCTCTTTTCGTGTGCCTAGAAGAATCCGAGCTGCTTCGGTGAGTACGACACCAGGAGATTCTTCGTCTGCTGGTGGTACAGAGTCGATACCCCGTTGACCAGCGGAAATGGCGGATGTTGAGGCCCGAGAAACGGTGTTGGCCCGCGTATGGTCCGGATCTTGGGAGGCGGAGCTGACTGGCGCTGTTAGTTCCTCTGCTCTGGCGACAGCACGGTGAGTGGTGCGGGATTGCGGCTGGCCCAATGGTGGCGGTGGTGGCGAACGTGGTCGGGGTTGATGTAGTGCCACTGGTGGCGTTTGAGTTCGGCTTGCAGGCGGTCCGTCACGGTGTCGACGACTGTGAGGTCGTCGGTCAGGACGTACGCTCCGGCGACGAAGAGGACGTGGCAGTTCGGGCATAGGCACAGCACGTTCTCCGTGAGGTCGGGTCCGCCGTGCTCTCTTGCCCGGATATGAGCCGCTTCGCTGTAGCGGTGGCGAGGCGAGGGGAGGACCAGGTTGGTGGCACATATCTGGCAGGAGTCCTGGTACCACTGCTTGAGCTTGCGGACGGCATTCTCGCTGTTCTGCGAACGACTCCTATCGGTGCCTCCGCTGGGAGTGTGCCGTTCGGGATTGTTCGAGAGGAGGGGAGAGGCTTGGTCTTCCGACCTCGACATGACGCGCAAAGTGTCGTCCACGTCCTCGATGATCCGATCCACCGTGTCGCGGTCCATGGCGACAAGACAGCAGGTGTCGCGAACGGCGCGGCGGGCGAGTGACCATGCGGCCTCGATGTGGGTGCCGTTGATGGCCGTGAGTTCGGCCGCAGCGAGTGCGCCGGCTGTACGTGATACGTGGTCGCCGACTCGGAGGAAGAAGCCGCCGTGCTCCTCGGACAGAGCCGTGCCCCACCTGTCCTCCGCCTCACGGATCACGTCCCGCATCCCGCCCGCGGGAGGGGTGTAGGTCAGGCACGGCCGGGTGTGGAAAGTCCACCGGTATGCCTTTGCCAGGTCGTGCTTCCAACTGTCCGCTGACACTGTCTCCTGCGCGGCAGGCGCGCCGCGCTGGGCAAAGTGCAGGACCCGAGACCAGGTGGCGGCATCCGTGGACAGAAAGCCGCGCCACGCCCGGAGGGAGGGAGTCCACAGGGCGCCGACGTGTGGTGGAGCGGATCTCCCGGCGGATCGGTGGTGTCTGAATGAACCGCCCCGGGTTCGGTAGAGATCTCAGATTGTGGTTGTGACCTGGGGTTTCGTTGATTCCATGTAGTAGTTGGCTTCGTACTCGACGGGCG
>NZ_JBVHDS010000061.1:0-6350 GCF_055563255.1 Streptomyces sp. NPDC002958
TTCGGAAAGACGCGGTGGCGATCCGGCAAGTCGGGACACCAGATACCACGCCGACTCTGCAGTCAACCCCCGAAGAACTTCCGCAGCCGACCACTTAGGGTTCAGTGGCACAGGACAGGCAGCACTGCCATCTGTACGCGAAAAGAACGCCATTCGTACGGCATGTGTACGCTATACATACGGTTCATGGGGTAGGTTGTTGGTCAGGAGGTGTTCCATGTCCGAGTTGTTCGACGCGGTCGACGCACTGGTCGCGTCCCGCGCCACGCTGCCGCCACCGGCGGAGCGCAAGCGGCTGCGAGCCGCGCACGGCCTGACGATCGATGAGGTGGCGACCGCGCTGAAGGTGCGCCGGGCCACGGTCAGCGGCTGGGAGTCCGGCAAGACCGAGCCCCGCCCGCCGGAGCGGGACGCGTACGCCCGGCTGCTGGACAAGCTCGCGGAGCTCTACCCGGCCCCGGCCGACGCGGCCGCGCCCGCTCAGGACGCTGCGGTGCCGGCCACGTTCACCGGTACGCCCGCCCCGGCGGAAGCGCAGGCTCTGTCCACAGGCCCGGTGCCCGAGGCTGCGTCCATGACTGCAGACGAGAACACCCAGACCCCTGCCCCCGCCGCTGCTCCGGCGGCCACGCCGCGTCCGGCGCGCACCGCCAGGACGTCGTCGACGTCGCGGCGCCCAGCCGCGAAGAAGGCGGCCCCGGCCGATACCCCGGCGGGCGGCACCGACCCGCGGTTCGAGAACGGCCCGCTCGCGGTCGTCGACGTCGAAGACGGGCAGGTGTTGGCGTACTGCACCGGCGGCCTGGTCCTGGATGTGCCCGCCAAGAGCATCCCGGCCCTGGTGGACTGGACGCTGCGCGAGGCCCGGCTCGGTCAGCCGAAGCTGTCCGGGCCGGGCAGGGACGCCGACCCGCTGATCGTGCTCACCGAGGCCGCGCTGGAACGCTACGGCCTCCCGGTCGCCCTCACCGAGGAAGAGCGCCTTGCTGGGCGGCTGCCGGAGGGCCACAAGGTCATCAAGCAGCTGGTCCGCGCGGAGTGGAAGCTGACGAAGCGCGGGTTCGGGCCGTGGGCGAGGATCTACCGCCCGGCGCAGGGCTCGGAGCGGGCCTGCGTCCAACTGTGCATCCCGTCCTGGCAGGCGCTGGACACCCGCCACTGGGGCACCGCTGGGCAGCTTCCGCCGGCAGAACTCGCCCGGGTCCTGGGCGTGTACGCGGCCCGGGTGATGACGCCGCGCGGCTCCACCGCCGTGACCGGCCTGGAGCTGATGACCGCGCTGCACCCGCCGACCCGCGCTTCCGAGCCGGATGAGACGGGCAAGCGGCACTCCGAGCACAACCCCGGCAGCCTGGGCAAGGACTCGGTGGACTGCGCGCCGTGCGAAGCCGCGGACGGGCACCCGCTCCTGGCGGACCTGCCGCGCTTCCACGTCCGCGGCCCCGGAGAGAAGTTGTTCGAGGAGGCGTACGACTGGGCACGGCCGCTCACCGACGCCGAATGCCTGCGCCGCAACCTGGTCGGCATCGACGTGAACATGGCCTTCGCCGCCGGAGCGAACGGGTTGAATGTCGGTCTCGGCAAGCCGACCCACGTCAAGCAGCCGGTGTTCGACCCGAAGCTGCCCGGCTCCTGGCTGGTCGACCTGTCCCACGTAGACCTCTCGCGGGTGAAGCTCGGCAAGGAGTGGGTGGAGCTGGACAGTTCGCTGCTGCCCAGCCCGTTCACGCCGAAGGGCGTCCGGCCACAGGGCCCGGCCTGGTACGCCACACCGACCGTCGCGTACGCGGTGGAGCTCGGTTACGACGTGACGCCGAGCGAGGCGTGGGTGCGGTACGACAACGGCCGCTACCTGGACGCCTGGTACAATCGGCTGCGCGACGCGTACGTCGACACGATGGCTGAACTGGGCGTGGGCGCTGACCTGTCGCCTAAGGAGTTCCTCGCGGCGCGGCCCGGATACCGGCAGCGCGACCCCGAGCTCGCGATCGTGGTGGAGGCGATCAAGGCGACCGCGAAAGGCGCCATCGGCAAACTGTCCGAAAGGCCTCGCGGCGAGGGCTGGAAGCCCGGGCAGCCGTGGCGGGCCCTGTCCCGGCCGACGTGGCGGCCGGACATTCGCGCGACTGTCATCTCCCGCACGCGGATCAACCTGCACCGCAAGCTGGTCAAGCATGCGGCGTTCACCGGGCAGTACCCGGTCGCGATCCTTTCCGACTGCGTCGTCTACGCGGCTGACGGGCCGAGCCCGCTGGACTTCCTGCCGTACCGGGAGGGAAAGCCGCTGCCCGGCGGCTTCAAGCTCGGGGTGAACCCCGGGCTGGTGAAGCACGAGGGCACGCAGACCACGCTGTGGGGCGAGGGCATCCGGGAGCAGTTCAAGGCCCCGGAGCTCAACCTCGCCCGGTACATCAAGGACGGCACCGTCACCGACAAGGACAACGGGGAGTAGACCGCGATGAGCATGTTCGGGGACGGCCTGGAGCAGGCGGTGCAGAAGGCGTTCACCCGCCCGGCGCCGAAGTCGGCCGGCGCGCAGATGCGATACCTGGTCAAGCAGCTCAAGGGCACCAAGGCCGTCGCCCAGATGCTGCGGGTCTCCCAGCGCACCGTCGAGCGGTACGTGAAGGACCAGATCAAGAAGCCCCGCCCGGACCTCGCCGCGCGCATAGAGCGCGAGGTGAAGAAGCGGTGGCAGCCACAGATCCGGGCCAAGGCCCGCGAAAGGGCGGCGACGACCGGCGGCATCGTCATCGACACCCGCGCCCGCCTCGGCTACACCGCGCCGATCGGATCGACGGACCAGGACCGCATCCGGCACCTGACCGTCGCCCTGCCGCCCCGTCACGCTGCCCGCCTCTTCGACGCACAGGAGGCCGGCGCCGGCGACCAGCAGCTGCGGGAGATCGCCGCAGAAGCGCTCAAGGAGGTGTATTTCCAGGACAACGGCCGCCGGGCCGGGAGCCTGGAAGAGGTCCGGCTCACCGACGTGGAGCACATCGAGTTCGACCTGTAGGTCCCCGACAGCCCGCGAGCCCCGGACCGCGTGTGCGGATGCTGTTGGTTAATCCGGGGCCTGGCGTGACGTCGGCCTTCAAGACCCGGTTGTGGTATTGAAGGCCGACGTTGTCGTATGGGGTGGGTGCGGATGTCGATGCAGCCGAAGAGGTTTGGGAAGATCCCGGCGGAGACGGTTCGGGTGGCGCGGGCCGCGTTCCCGAAGGGGAGTCAGCGATCCGGGTCCGGGACGAGCTGGGCAAGCCCGCCTGGTCACCGGGTCGTCTCGCGCTGGTGCTGGTGTTGCAGTTCGTCGAGGGATTGACCGACCGGCAGGCTGCGGAGGCAGTCAGGGCGCGGCTCGACTTCAAGTACGCCCTCGCGCTGACGCTGGACGGTCCGGGGTTCGATTTCTCGGTGCTGTCGGAGTTCAGGGACCGGCTGGTGGTTGCGGATGCCGGGCGGCGGGTGCTGGACGGCGTTCTGATCGCGGCCAGAGAGAGGGGCTGCTCAAGACGGCGGGTTGAGCGCCTTCCTGGGAGATCATCAGGTATGCCCTGAACTGCCATCGCCTGAAGAGATTCGACGCCGCCCGCACGCCCAAGGGCGCATGGACGCGTGCCCAGCTCGCACGAATGGGGCGTCCCATGGCCCCCGGAGAAGGGCTGGAAGGACGAGCTGATCGCATGCTGGGAAGCCGCTCAGCAAGGCCACGAACGCCCGCCCCCTCGACTCCACCCCTTCGAAACCCCCTCGGGCACGCTCGACTTCGGCTGACACACAGCGGTGGGGCCGGACAGGGTGTCCCTGTCCGGCCCCACCGCTCGTCCCGTCTGTTCCAGGTGTCCACGATCAAGGGGAAGCTTCATCGGCCACGTATAACGTTCCAGGGCCGCCGTGTCATGGCGAGTGAGTTGCCCGCGGTCACCGTACTGTTCTCCTGCTGGAAGGACGGTGCGAGCGTCGCCATGGCCCCGAGCGATGCCTTGGTACGTACGCACTCGTGCGCCGGGCCGTCGCAACGGTCTGGTGAAGCTGGGGCAGCCCGGTCCGGGGAACGCCGGGGAGGGTGACAAGCGACCCTGACAACGGGGCGGGACGTGCCAGGACTACCGGACGGTGCTAGTCCGTTCAGCAAGGTCAGAAGGAAGGGTGATGACCATGGAGCTGTTCCTGCCGATCCCGCTTGCCGAGTGGCGGGACACCAAGGAGACGCTCCATCGCTTCGCGCAGATCGTCGGGAAGATCCGTCTCGCCGTCAGCGCCCGGCGCAACCACTGGTGGAATGTCCCGTTTCACCTCGCGG
This sequence comes from Streptomyces sp. NPDC002958, assembly GCF_055563255.1. NCBI lineage: Bacteria > Bacillati > Actinomycetota > Actinomycetes > Kitasatosporales > Streptomycetaceae > Streptomyces > Streptomyces sp. NPDC002958. The sequence goes on from NZ_JBVHDS010000061.1 coordinate 4,304, forward strand.
GGCGCGGTATCACAACGCGCCCGATGGGGCAGGTCGACGGCAACCCGATCTTCACGATGGACTTCGACTTCGTCGCGCATCGGCTGGTCGTGTCGACGCTGGACGGCCGGGAGATCTCCTTTCCGCTCGTCGGCCAGTCCGTTGCTTCCTTCCACGACGCGGTCATGGAGGCGCTGGCAACGTTGGGCATCCGGGTGCGGCTGGACGTGCCCAGGCCCTTCGGCCTGCCCGACTCCGGCCGACCGTTCGCCGAGGACACCGAGCATGCGACGTACGAGCCCGCACAGGCCAACCGCTACTGGCAGGTCCTCAGCCAGGTGGCGTCGGTGCTGGAGGAATTCGCCGCAGGGTATTCGGGGAAGGTGAGCCCGGTGCACCACTTCTGGCACACCTTCGACATCGCGCACACCCGGTTCTCCGATCGTCACATCGAGCATCCTCAGCAGCTGGACCCTGTCACCCGGGAGGCGTACTCCCGGGAAGTGATCAGCTTTGGCTTCTGGTTCGGGGACGACACCTTCCCCGCGCCCGCCTTCTACTCCTACACCGCTCCGGAGCCGGCGCACCTGGCCGAGGAGCCACTCGAGCCCGCGGCGGCGCACTGGGCCGCCCGGAACGACAGCCACCTGGCCGTACTGCCGTACGACGAAGTCCGAGCCGAGGCCGACCCGCGTGCCGCCGTACTCGCCTTCTACGAGAGCGCGTACCAAGCCGGCGCCCGGCGCGCCGGATGGCCGATCGACCAGCTCGCCTGCCCGGGCGGGGTGACGGACCCGCAACTGCGATCCCACAGACCCCACCCGGCTTCCGGCTGAGGCCCAACAGCAACCGTGAACCCACGTCGGCATGGCCGCCCGGCCACCGGCCCGGTCAGCCCCGCGCAGCGGGGCCCGGCGGTCCGCAACGCGGCTCGCGGCCGGGAGTGTCATGAATTAGGTGGGAACTTCAGAAGGTGTCTCTTTTCCGAATCTGATGTGCGAGTTTCTGCTGGTCAGTCGTGGTTGCTTCGTGTTCCAGGCAGGCTGAGGCCGTCGTGTTCGTCCTGGTGATGCGGAGGTGGCGGATGCCGTCGTTGCGGGCAGTGCTGGAGAGCCGTGAGAAGGCGGCTCTGGTGCGGGTGCAGGAACTGCGGGCCGAGTTCGAGCGGGTTCGGGCTGCTCTCGCGGAAGCTGAAGAGGCGCTGAACCACCGGGTGATCGGCCTGGAACAGTATCTGGAGGCCCTGGCCGAGCAGGACGCGTCCGTCGAAGTGGAGCCGGATAGGCCGTCCGCAGCCGGGGGCGGGGTTGAGGAGCCGGTGGTGGAGGGGCCGCGCAGGACGGTGGCCCGCAAGGAGGACGGCGTGTCGGTGGATGTTCTCGGTGCGGACTACCGGTTGATCATGGCCGTCCTTGGCCAGGCCGGTGACAGTCTGACCGCTCGGCAGACGGCGGTGGCCCTGGGCTGGGACAGCTCGGTTCCTTCCCGCGTCGAGGGTGCTCGGGGGAGGCTGAAGCGGCTGTGGAGCGGGGCTGGCTGGCCGAGGACAGGCCGGGCCGGTTCACGCTGCCGGCCCCGGTGCCCGCCGCTGCCGCGTAGCCGCCTCGCGGCGGGCGAGGCGGCGGCTCATCACCATGATCATCGACCACAGGATCATGGCCTCGCTGCTGGCCGGCTCTGTTTCGTAGTCGCGGGCCAGGCGCCCGGCTCCGCATCAGCCAGGCGAACGACCTCTCGACGACCCAGCGGCGGGGCAGCACGCGAAAACCGCTGGTGTCGTCACTGCGTTTGACCACCTCAAGACGGAGGCCGAGTTCCTGGGCGGCCCAGTCGACGAGATGGCCGGTGTAGCCGCCGTCGGCCCAGACTATCCGCAGTTCCCGGAAGCTTTTTGGCAGGTTGGGCAGCATCGTGCGGGCGGCTTCCCGGTCTGTCGTGGACGCGGGCGTGACCAGCACGTCCAGGAGCAGGCCGAGGCAGTCCGTGATGAGGTGCCGCTTGCGGCCGTTGATCTAATGGGCGGTAGCTGAGCTCGTTGAAAGCGCCTTCTCGATGCCGGTCGCCGGCG
>NZ_JBVHDS010000062.1:0-5989 GCF_055563255.1 Streptomyces sp. NPDC002958
ATCCAACTCCCCATACGACAACGACACATCACCACACACCACCGCCACCGCACCCGGAACACACCCCACCCGCTCCTCGAACAACACCGGCAACGGGGCAGGTACCGTGGCGGCAGGTCCGCGATGCTCGACGGGAAGTTCCCTCTCCCGCCCGGCCAGCACATCCAGTCGGCCGACCGGTGACGTCGGCTCGCTCACGAGGGTGCGCAGCGCTCGCAGCAGGCGCTCGCCCAGAGCGATGGTGGTTGCCCGGTCGAGCAGGTCCTGCCGGTGGGAAAGGCGCAGGGTCAGCTCGGCTCCCGGATTGACCATCAAGGTCAACGGGTAGTGCGTGGCGTCCCGGCCCCGCATGCCCGCGATACGGAGCTCGCCGGCCCCCGAGGTCTCAGCGACGGCTCCGCCCGGTGCGGAGGGATAGTTCTCGTAGATGAGCAGTGAGTCGAACATCGGGGTGTCCCCGCGCAGTTCGCAGAGCTGTTTGATGGACGGCAGGTCGTAATGGTGATGAGCCATGAGTCCGGCCTGCTCGCGCTGGACCCGGGTCACCAGTTCGGCGAGCGTTTCCGCGGGGCGCAGCCGAACCCGTACGGGCACGGTGTTGATGAAAAGGCCGACCATCGACTCCACACCGGGGACGTCGGCGGGCCGTCCGGAGACCGTGGTTCCGAACACCACGTCGTTGCGTCCGGTGAACTGGGCCAGCACCAGTGCCCATGCCGTCTGCACCATGGTGCTCGGAGTGGCACCGAGGCTCCTGGCCCGCTGTGTCAGCGACGCCGTGGTGTCCGCGTCCAGCGTGAGTTCCAGTTGCTCCGGCAGAGCGGGGGCGGCCCCCGCGACCGGGGGTGCGAGCAGTGAGGGCTCGTCGAATCCGTCCATCATCGCGGCCCAGGCGGTGCGGTCGGCGGCGCGGTCCCGTCGTGACAGCCATTCGAGGTGGGTGCGCGGGGAGCGCACAGCGGGCAGTCCGGACGCGTCGCCTCCGGTGCCGTAGAGGGCGACGAGGTCGCGGAGCACGATCGGCTGCGACCATCCGTCGAACAGGAGGTGGTGATGGGACATCACGAACACGTGCTTGTCCGCGGCAAGTCGGATGTACCGGAACCGCACCAGGGGTGGGGTCATGAGATCGAAGGGCTCGTACCGGTCGGCCTTCAGCACCTCATCGAGGCGGGCTTCACGCTCCGCTTCCGGGTGGGCGCTCAGGTCGTGCTCGTACCAGGGCAGCGGTACTTCCTTCGGTATGAGCTGCACCGGTCGGCTCAGCCCCTGGTGGCGGAAAGCGGCCCGCAGCCCGGGGTGCCTGGCGAGCAGGGCCCGCGCGGCCGCCCGCAGCGACGGTACGGACAGGTCGCCTTCGAGGTCCACCGTCAGCTGTACGGCATAGACGTCAGGGGCGTCCCGGTCGTAGAGCCGGTGAAAGAGCATGCCCTCCTGCATCGGGGAGAGCGGCAGGATGTCCTGCAGGCCTGAGTTGCTCATGAAGTCCTCCACTCGGCCTCGATGGCGTCGATCTCGTTCTGGCTCAATCCGGCACCCAGCAGGTCCGAGGGGGTACGGCCGCCCGCATCGGGGTTGTCGGCATGGTCGGCCAACGCCTCCAGCGCCTCGAACCAGGTACGGGCGAGGTCGGCGATCCGGTCCGGTTCGAACAGGCCGGTGGCCCAGGTCCATACCGCGGTGAGGGCGGGCCCTTCCTCGTACTCACGCACCACGACGTTCAGCTCCACCGGGTGGAGCAGCGGGGTGCCCGAGTCCTCCGTGTCGCCTGCGACGCGCAACGGCGGCTCGACCCGCTGCCCCTTGGTGCGGCCGAGGTAGTTGTAGGCGATCTGCGGGGCGGGGAGTGCCGCCAGGTCACCTGCGGTGTCCGGGTTGAGGAAGCGGAGCAATCCGTAGCCCGTTCCCTCTCCCGGCACGGCCCGCAGTTGTTCCTTCACCGCCTTGACCGCCTGTCCGGCGCCGGCACCGGCCCTCAGGGCGTCGCCGATGTCCACACCGCCCAGGTCCAGCCGTACCGGGTGGACGCTGGTGAACCAGCCGACGGTGGTCGTCAGGTCGGCTCCGGGCATCAGTTCCTCGTCCCGTCCGTGGCCCTCCACGTCCACCAGGAGTGCCGAGCCGTTGCCGCGCCAGCGGGAGACCGCGAGGGCGAGGCCGGTGAGGAGTACGTCGTCGACGGCGGCGTGGAACGCGGCCGGGACGGTGGACAGGACCCGTTCGGTGACCTCGGTCGTCAGGGTCAGGGAGAGCTGTGCCGAGGACCCGACCACGTCACGGGTGGAGTCGAAGGGCCGGTTGCCCAACGGGTGGTCGGGGCCCGCGAGCAGGCGCTTCCACACCGCTGCCTCGGCCACCCGTTCGGGGCTGCCTGCGGCCCTGTGCAGGGCGCGTGTCCACTGGCGGAGCGAGGTACCGATGGGGCGCAGGTCGGGAACCCGGTCCTCACGCAGCGCGTTCCAGCATTCGATCAGTTCGGGGAGCAGGATGCGCCAGGACACCTCGTCGACGGCGAAGTGGTGGATGGCTAGCAGGACCAGCCCCGGCTCTCCGGGGCCGCGGTCGAACCAGACCACTTCGACGTTGCGTCCCTCGCGGGGATCGAGCCGGGCCCTGGCCTCGCCGGTCTCCGCCGCCGTGCGGGCGGCCCCGCCGTCGGGTTCCGTGGTGAGGTCGACCCTGCGCACCGCATCGGCCAGGTTCACCGAGTCCGGGTCCTGGATCTCCAGGGACAGTCCGCCGCCTTCCCCGACGAGCCGCAGCCGCAGCGCGTCGTGCCGCCGGACGATCGTCTCGACGGTGGTGCGGAGCGCGTCGAGGTCGCCGCCGGCCGGCAGTTCCAGCAGCCGTGACTGGGCGAACCGTTCGACTCGGCCTCCGCGTCCGGTGAACCAGCTGAGCACCGGCGAGACGGGCAGCGGGCCACCAGCGCCGTTGTCTTCGTCCCCGTCCCCGTCGCCGGACAGCAGGCCGGCTCCTGCCGCTGCTTCCGCGGACCGGGCTGCGGCGGCGAGCGTTGCCGGGGTCTGGTGCGTGAAGACGTCACGGGGGTTGAGGCCGAGGCCCGCGGCGCGGGCACGGCCGATCAACTGGATCGACGTGATGCTGTCGCCACCGAGGTCGAAGAACCGGTCGTCGGGTCCGACCGAGTCGAGGCCCAGTACCTCGGCGAAGAGCGTGCACAGCAGTTCCTCGCGGTAGCCGCGAGGCGCGGACGACGCCTCGTGCCGCGGCTCGGGCAGGGCGGCACGGTCGATCTTGCCGCTGGGCGACAGTGGCAACTCGTCGAGTACGACGTATGCGGAGGGTGTGGTGTAGGCCGGCAGGTGGGTCGCGACGAAGTTCCGCAGTTCCTCCTGGTCGAGTATCACCCCTGGTTCCGGTACGGCATAGCCGACGAGCCTGTGGTGTCCCGGCCGGTCCTCCCGGACAGTGACCGCGGCCTGTGCGACGCCGGGGAAGCGGAGGAGTACGGACTCCACTTCGCCCAGCTCGATCCGGAAGCCGCCGAACTTCACCTGGCCGTCGTGGCGTCCGGCGTACTCCACCGTGCCGTCCAGCCGCCTGCGGGCAAGGTCTCCGGTGCGATACATACGGTCCCCGGGGGCACCGAACGGGTTGGCGGCGAACCGCTCCGCGGTCCGGTCCGGCGCGCGGTGATAGCCGCGGGCGAGTCCCGTCCCGGCAATCCACAGCTCGCCGACGACGCCCGGCGGTACGAGGCGCATCCGGTCATCGAGGATGTACAGCTGCTTGTTGTCGAGGGGGGTGCCGATCGGTACGACACCGAGCGCTGGGTCGGCCCGGTACTCCCATGCGGTGGCCGCGACGGTGATTTCGGAAGGTCCGTAGGCGTTGATCACCCGGTGCCGCGCGGACCAGCGGCGTGCGGTGGCCGGCGGGCAGACGTCGCCGCCCATCGTGACCGTGAGTCCGGCCGGGAACTCCTCCTCCGGGAGGCTGGATACGACTGCGGGCGGCAGCATCATGTGCGTCACGCCGGTTTCGTCGACGAGCCGGGCGACTTCGGTGCCCAGCGACTGGTCGCCCGGCGCCAGGACGACCGCGGCACCGGTCAACAGCGCGCTGAAGACGTCCCAGACCGAGGCATCGAAGCTCATGGACGCCATCTGCAGGAGACGGCTGCCACGCCCGATACCCAGACGGTCGGCGGTGCCGGCCACCAGGCTGGGTACGCCGTCGTGCGGGATCACCACCCCCTTGGGGCGCCCGGTGGATCCGGAGGTGTAGACCATGTACGCGGGGCTGAGCGGGGAGATCGTCACCCTGGGGGCGCTCGCGTCACCGTCGAGCATCACCGCCGCGACCTCGGGGTCGTCGAGCAGCAGCACCGGGGTACTGTCCTGGGCGACCCGCTCGCGCAGCGCGGACTGGGTGAGGATCAGTGCCGACGCGCTGTCCTCCAGCATGAGCCGGATGCGCGCGGCCGGGTAATGGGGATCGATGGTGACGAACGCGCCTCCGGCCTTGAGGGTCGCCAGCAGCGTCACGACCCAGAGCTCGGAACGCTCCACGGCGACGGCGACGAACGTCTCCGGCCCGACGCCCCGCCGGGCCAGCAGCCCGGACAGCCGGTCGGACCTTCGGTCGAGCTCGGCGTAGGTCAGCGCGCGCCCGCCGAAGACGACGGCGATGTCCTCGGGGGCATCGGTCACGACGCGCCGGAACATGCCGGTCGCCGTGGTGTCGTCGGTGTCGCACGCGGTGTCGTTCCACTCCCTCAGAACCTTGTCACGCTCGACGGGCGTCAGCACGTCGTACACGGACAGGTCCCGGTCGGGCGCCATGGCGAGCGACTCGATGAGGTGCACGAAGCGGCGGGTGAGCGCGGCGACCGTGTCACGGTCGAACAGGTCGGTGTTGTATTCCAGGAGCCCCTGCAACCCCATATGGCTGCCGTCGTCCCCGTGCAGCTCGGCGAAGCCGAACACCAGGTCGGACTTGGCGGTGCCGATCCCCACGGCCTCGGGCGTCGCGGTCAGTCCGCCCAGTTCGTCGGGCACGGCGTTCGCACTGTGCTCGCGCTCGTTGTTGAGGGTGAGCATGACTTGGAAGAGGGGGTGGCGGGAGAGGGAGCGTTCGGGGTTGATGAGGTCGACGAGGCGTTCGAAGGGGAGGTCCTGGTGGGCGTAGGCGCCGAGGTCGGTTTCCCTGGTCCGGGCGAGGAGTTCGCGGAAGGTGGGGTTGCCGGACAGGTCGGTGCGCAGGACGAGGGTGTTGATGAAGAGGCCGACGAGGTCGTCGAGGGCGTCGTCGCCGCGTCCGGCGATCGGGGTGCCGATCGGGATGTCCTCACCGGCTCCGGAGCGTGACAGGAGCAGAGCGAGGGCGGACTGGAGCACCATGAACACCGTGGCCTGCGAGTCCCTGGCCAGTGCCGCCACCGACTGGTGGACGGCGGCCGGAACCGTGAACTCGACCCGGTCACCGTGGTGGGACGGGACAGCCGGCCGGGGGCGGTCGGCCGGGAGAACGATCTCGGCCGGGAGTTCGGCGAGCTGCCTCTGCCAGTAGTCGATCTGCCGGGAGATCAGGCTGGCCGGATCGTCCTCGGAACCGAGGAGTTGCCGTTGCCAGAGCGCGTAATCGGCGTACTGCACCGGCAGCTCGGACCACTGCGGGACATCACCCACCACACGCGCCTCGTACGCAGCGCCCAGATCGCGCATCAGCGGACGGGTGGAGGAGCCGTCGGTGGCGATGTGGTGGATGAGGAGGAGGAGGGTGTGCTGGGTGGGGGCGGTTTCGAAGAGTGCGGCCCGCACGGGTATGTCACTGGTCAGGTCGAACGCGTACCGGGCAGCCGCGGCCAGCCGGCCCGGCAGATCGTCCTGCGTGACGGTCTCGACAAGCCACGGCACCGCCACCCCGGCATCCAGCACCACCTGATGGACGCCCTCACCATCCTCGGCGAACACCGTCCGCAGACTCTCGTGCCGACCCACCACATCATCCAGCGCCGCCCGCA
>NZ_JBVHDS010000063.1:0-5948 GCF_055563255.1 Streptomyces sp. NPDC002958
GCGGAGGTGTGTGGGTGCGGAACGCTCATGCGGACTTCGCCTTCCGAGAAGTGCCGAAAATGAGGGAGCGTTCCTGCGGTGGACTGCCATGAGGCGGATGGCTGAAAAGGGTCCGGCCGTCGGATGTTCACGACGCGGTGGGCAGGCGTCGGAAGCGGACCGGGAGGGGTAAATCGCTGGTGACGGTTGAGTGTCACCGCGGTTGGCAGGGAACCTACGGCGGGTTGAGCCGATCGGTCAAGACCCGAATCCGTCGGAATCCGACGCGTCGGTGTCGGATGTGTCGTTCTCCGCGTCGTCGACCCAGCCCAGCGAGATGCTGATCCGCCGCGCCGCGTCCCGTACCTGGCCGCCCAGCTCCTGGTAGCGCCAGGCCGGCAGACCGAGCTTGAGGCCGGTGATGGAGATGGCTCCGGCGCACACCGAACGGTCGTCGAAGACCGGCGCGCCGATGCAGATGATGCCCTCGGCGTCCTCCTCGTCGTCCAGGGCGTAGCCGACCCGGGCGATGTCGCGCAGATGCGACAGGAAGGTGGCCGGGTCGGTGATCGTACGGGACGTGCGCCGGGGCAGCCCGAACCGTTCGATAACCGCGGCGGCCTCGCTCTGCGGCACGGCGGAGAGCAGCGCCTTGCCCAGGCCGGTGCAGTGCGGCAGCTCGCGCTGGCCCATCCGCAGATCGAGCCGGACGCGCTGGTCGAGTTCGATCTGGTCCACGACGACCGCATGGCCTTCCTCGGGCACGGCGAGCCTGGACGCCATGCCGGTGGTCCGGGTGAGTTCGCGCAGGACGGGGTGGGCGACTCCGCGCAGGGACACCTGGGAGCGGGCCCGGTCGCCGAGCCGGGCCAGGCTCATGCCGAGCCGGTAGCGGCGGTTCATGCCTTCGCCGTCGTCCGAGACGAGGCCGTAGGCACGCAGGGTCTGGAGCATGCCGAAGGCGGCGCTCTTGGAGATGGAACAGGCCTGGCCGACCTCCGTGACGCTCAGGCCGTTCCCCTGCGCGGGGGCGGCGAGCGCTTCGAGGATGTCCGCTGCCCTGGCCACGCTCTTGACCCAGTACTTCGGTTCATCGGGGGCAGCACTGTTCGTCATAGCAGAACAGCCTAGTGTCTTCAGGGAGACGGATTGCGCTTTCTCTATGAAGAAAGCCTGAAAACGGGCCTTCTGCTGTCTGAAAAGGGGTTGACCGGCCCTGGTGCCGCACGTAATATCCAGGCACTGTTCTGCCCTACAGAACAGTGTTCAGAAACAGCGAACGCACCACCCACGCACCACGGATTCCTCCTCTTCCTGCGGCGACTGCCGGGCGGATGGCGCCAGGGACTCACAGGCCGGGCAGGGCCTGCGAGAACCGACGACTCTCGACGCAAGGAGCAAGCGATATGAGTTCAGGCCCGGTAGGCAACGAATCCGGAGCCCGACTCGCCGAGCGCGCCCGCCAGGTCGTACCCGGCGGCGTGAACAGCGGTCAGCGCAGCGTTCCCGGACTGACCGACCTGGTCGTCACCGGGACCGACGGCGCACGGTTCCGTACCGCCGACGGACGCGAGTACACCGACTTCCACTCGGCATTCGGCCCGCCGCTGCTCGGTCACAACGACCCCGACGTGGCCCGCGCCACCGCCGAGGCCGGCGCCACCATCGGTCACATGGGCGTCGGTGTCACGGAGGGCGAGGTCCTCCTCGCCGAACAGCTCACCGAGCTGATCCCCTCGATCGAGAAGGTGCTGCTCACCAGCACCGGCAGCGAGGCCACGTTCCACGCGCTGCGCGTCTCCCGCGCCGCCACCGGCCGCCGCCTGGTCGTCAAGTTCCAGGGCTGCTACCACGGCTGGCACGACGCGGTCAGCCTCAACGTCATCTCCGCCCCTTCGATGGTCGGCGGCCACGACCCGATCTCGACCGGCATCCTGCCCGAGGTCCTCGAAGCCACCCTCGTCCTGCCGTTCAACGACAGCGAGGCCGTCCGCCGCACCTTCGCCGAGCACGGCTCCGACATCGCCGCCGTCATCGTCGAACCCGTCCCGCACAACGTCGGCGCACTCCTGCCGTACCAGGAGTTCCTCACCACGCTGCGCGAGGAGACCACCAGGGCCGGCAGCGTCCTGATCTTCGACGAGGTCATCACCGGCTTCCGCCACGACATCGGCGGCTGGCAGAAGATCTCCGGCGTCACTCCCGACCTCACCACTCTCGGCAAGGCCATTGCCAACGGCGCCCCCGTCGGCGCGATCGGCGGCCGCGCCGACCTGATGGACCTGTTCTCCACCCGCCCCGGCGCCCCCGCCTTCTTCGCCGGTACGTACAACGGGCACCCGTCCGTCGTCGCCGCCGCCCTCGCCACCCTGCGCAAGCTCCGCGAGGAGCCCGTCCACGAGCACGTCTTCCGGCTCGGCGACCGCGTCCGTACCGAACTGACCGCACTGTACGAACGCCTTGGCGTCCCCGCGGTCGTCACCGGCTACGGCTCCGTCTTCGTCAGCTACTTCATGCCGGGCGAGGCCCCCCGTACCTACGCGGACCTGCTCAACAACGACGCCTCACTCTTCGTCGGCTACCGCCGAAAGCTCCTCGACCACGGCCTGTTCGAGCTACCGCTCAACCTCAAGCGCAGCCACATCAGCTACGCTCACACCGACGCCGATGTGGACCGCCTCATCGAGGGCACCGAGGCCGCGGTCAAGGCCGTCCTCGCCGACGGCGGCGCCCGCGACCTGGAGAACACCTCCACCATGGGCGGGGCGAGCCGCTGATGCTCACTGTCAACCGCACCCGCCCCGCGGGTCCCGCCGGACGGATCACCCGGGTCGAGACCCTGATGCTCGGCACCTCCTGGCGCGACTTCGGCTACGTCCGGGTCCACACCGACGAGGGCCTGTCCGGCATCGGCGAGATCACCCACCCCTACCGGGTCCGCGAGGTCTGCGCCCTCACGGAGGCGCTCGCGCAGCGCCATCTCATCGGCGCCGATCCCTTCGACATCGAGGAGCTCTGGCTCCGCGTCTACCAGGGCGACTTCCTGCGGGGCGGCGACATGGGCGGCATCGCCCTGTCCGGCCTCGACCAGGCGATGTACGACCTGATGGGCAAGGCGCTCGGCGTCCCCGCGTACCGGCTGACCGGCGGCGCCTGCCGGGACGACGTACGCGTGTACGCCAACGGCTGGTACACCGGCGAACGCGAGCCCGAAACCTTCGCGGCCAAGGCGAAGGAGACCGTGGCGAAGGGCTTCACCGCCCTCAAGTTCGACCCGTTCGGCCCCGGACTGCACGAGCTGGAGCGCGCCGAACTGCGCCGTTCCATCGGCCTCGTGGCCGCCGTCCGCGAAGCCATCGGGCCGGACGTCGACCTGTTCATCGAGGGTCACGCCCGGTTCGCCATGCCGACCGCAGCCCGCCTCGTGCGGGAGCTGGAACCGTTCGACATCGGCTGGTTCGAGGAGCCGATGCCCTGGACCCACATCGAGCGGTACGCGGAACTGCGCCGGCGCGCGGCGTTCCCGATCTCCGGCGGCGAGCACTTCCACAACCGCTACGAGTACAAGCAGCTCTTCGCCACCGACGCGGTCGACATCATCCAGCCCGATCTCTCGATGGCCGGCGGCTTCACCGAGGTCAGGAAGCTCGCCGCGATTGCCGATACCCACGGCATGCTCGTCGCCCCGCACAACTCCAACTCGCCGCTCTGCACAACTGTTTCGGTGCACGCGACGCTCGGAATCCCCAACTTCAAGATCCTCGAAACCTTCGACGGACTCCTGGAGGACTACGTCTTCGACGCCCTCAAGGGCACCCTCCCGATCGTCGACGGCCGCATCGGCCTGCCGACGGCCCCGGGACTCGGAGTCGAGCTCGTCGACGAGGTCTTCGAGGAACACCCGCCCAGTCACCGCTTCTGGAACATGTTCGCGGACGGCTGGGAGAAGCGGAACCGGACATGATCGTCGACGTCCATTCGCACCTGTTCCGGCACAGTCACGACTTCACCGACCCGTTCAGGTCCGACTCCGCCCGCGCCCACGCGGGCGAGGTCGACCTCACGGTGAAATGGGAGGAGTACGCGGCCACCGCACCCGAGGGCACCCGCACGATCGTCGTCGGGGGCAAGGCGCGGCGCAGCGGGCTCTGGGTGGACGACGCCGCCGTCGCCTCGTATGCCGGAGCGCACCCCGACCGGCTGATCGGCTACCTCTCCCTCGACCCCACCCAGCCCGGCTGGCAGGACGAACTCCGCCACGGGCACCAGGAACTGGGTCTGCGCGGCATCAAATTGATGCCGATGTACGCGGGCTTCGACCCGGCCGCCGAGGAGTACGACGAGCTGTACGGCTACGCCGAACGGCACGGTCTCCCGCTCCTCGTGCACACCGGCACGACCTTCGTGTCGAACGCGCCGCTGGAGTGGGCGATGCCCCGCCACCTGGACGCCGTCGCCATCCGCCACCCCGAACTGCGGATGGTCCTCGCCCACCTCGGCCACCCCTTCGAGGGAGAGTGCATCGCGGTCATCCGCAAGCACCCGCATGTGTACGCGGACATCAGCGCCCTGCACTACCGGCCCTTCCAGCTCTGGCACAGCCTTCGACTGGTCCAGGACTACGGGGTCTTCGACAAGCTGATGTTCGGCAGCGACTACCCGTTCACGACGGTCGACGACTCGGTGAAGGGGCTGCGGGAGATCGCCCGCATCCCCGGCATTCCCGGGCTGCCGCCGCTGGACGCGGACGCGGTGGAGGAGATCATCCACCGGCCGTCGCTGGACCTGCTGGGCCTGAACGGCTGACCGGGCCGTTCCCCGCTACCTGCCGGTACGGCGCATGGGCCACCCCCCTGTGCCCGGGTGCTGTACGGCACCGGGGCACCCTGTGCCCGGGTGCTGTACCGGTGCCGGGCCACCCTGTGCCCAGATGCCGTACCGGCAGCCGGGCCGCCGCGCTCCCACCCTGTGTCCCTGCGTGGGGCGGCCCCACCCTTCTCCGTACCTCTCCGCCTGGAGGAACCCCCGCCATGACCGCAGCCGTCCCGCCCCGCTCCACCGACCGCTTCGACCTGACCGGCCGAACCGCGGTCGTGACCGGAGCCGCCCGGGGCCTCGGCCGGTCCTTCGCCGTCGGGCTCGCCGAGGCGGGCGCCGATCTGGTCCTCGTCGACCTCCCCGGTGCCGAGGGCGTGGTTGAGACGGCGGCGGCCGTGGAGGCGCTCGGCCGGCGGGTCCGCGTCTACGGGCAGGACCTCGCGGACATCGACGCGCTGCCCGGCTTCGCCGATGCCGTACGCGCCGAGACCGGACCGCTGCACATCCTGGTCAACAACGCGGGAACGGCGGCGCTGGAACGCTTCAACGAGATCACTCCCGCGAGCTGGTCGCACATCATGCGGGTCAATGTCGACGCCGTCTTCTTCCTCAGCCAGCGCATCGCCGAACACATGACGGCGGACTCCGTCGCCGGCCGCATCATCACCATCACGTCGAAGAACGCCCTGGTGGCGGAGGCGGGCCTGGCCCACTACAACGCCTCCAAGGCCGCCGCCCAACTGCTCACCGAGACCCTGGCGGTCGAACTCGCCCCGCACGGCATCACCGCCAACACCCTCGCCCCCGGCATGGTCGAGACCCCGATCGACGGCGAATTCCCCCTCGACCGCGAGGCTTTCGAATCCACCTACCGCGAGCGCATCCCGCTCGGCAGGTACGCACAGCCCGACGAATGCGTGGGCGCACTGCTGTTGCTCGCCTCGGACGCCGGGGCATACCTCACCGGGGCGCGCATCGTCGTCGACGGGGGAGTCCTCGCCGACCAGATGCCGCGGATGCGCTTCATGCCGCCGTACCGCAACACGATCTGACCGCGACCGACCGGTCCGTCTTCATCGAGCACGCGTCGACAACGCGAGGAGTACCTCCGCCATGTCCGTCAATGCATCGTCCCCTGCCCCGTCTCCCGT
>NZ_JBVHDS010000064.1:0-5699 GCF_055563255.1 Streptomyces sp. NPDC002958
CGATCCGAAAACCGATCACTCTCAACTGCCTTCAACTGTCCTGGCCTTGGCACACCAACTCAACGAGCCAGCGTCAGCAAAGTCACCGGTATTGGAACTAGGGCCTGTCCGGCGGATCCTTCGGCTCAGCACGCCTGGCGCGACTTCGTGGCCGACTCACACGAGTGCGCCCAAGGCTGCCCCAGGCTCCCGCTCCCGGTGTTGGGCCGCGGCAAGGTTGGGTTCACGCGAACGACGGCCACCGATCGGCAGCCCACTCCAACCATCCCGACCACCCAGGAGGCGGACCTCCAATCTCATGCCCACCGAGTTCGGCGGCGTCGGGCTCCTCGAAGAGCGTCTTCCAGTGCACGAGGTCTGCTTCGCTCATCGGGAAGGTCTGATCCGGGGTGGCCGACTGGCGATGGGCGATTCGAGCACGTTGGGTCTCTTGGTCCAGTGGCATGTACACAAGGAGGCAGGACGCCCCCACAGACTCCACCAACCAGCGGATCGCGGACCTCTCGTCACGGGACCAGCATCCGAAATCCAGGACCACGTTGGTTCCAAGTCTCAGCGCCTCCAGACCGAGCCAGAGCAGCCGGCCTTCCAGCACGTCGCGCTTCCCATCCGCCTCCGCCTCGCCGAACAGCGGAATCATCCACTCATCCGGCGTCAGCCGCAGGGCGCTGTGCTCCTCGGCGAGTTGCCGAGCCCTCGTGGTCTTTCCGGTCCCGGGCAGGCCGATCGTCAGGAACAACGTGGTCACATCCAGATCGTAATCTGGAAGACCAAGTGCAGGACGACCGCTTTTCTGCCGGGGATCGCCGGGCCGCACCGCGGCCGGGTAGCGCCATGACATCCAGCGGTGGTGACGCTCGCCTCCCAGGCAAGTGGACCGATACCCTGCTCATCGCCGTACGCAGGTACTCCTCCGGCATCGCGGCCTGCTGGTGAGCGTGGACGGCGGCGGCCCGCTGCCCTGGAGTGAGGGCGGCATCCCGGTCCGGCTGGTCGACGACGTGCGGCGCGGCCGCCGCCTGGTTGTGGTTGTGGTCGCCGGTGCGCGCGGTGGCCGAGGTTGGCGAGGGCCTCGCCGACACACCATTCGTCCATCAGCCGGTACCGCTCACTACGGCTCACCGGAACTCACCGAACCTCACGGGCCGAAATCGCTCGGTCCGGTTCGTAGCACCCCGGGCACCCATGCCAGCCTCAGCCTGCAGGCACACGGGCCGCCACGGGTTCGGCCGGCCCCCGGGGTACTGCCGCGAACGGCACCCGGACCGGCGGCGGCTTCAGGAACGGGGGCAGCGCCGCCATGATTGGCCCTGTGACAAACAGACGGCGGGTGGCAGCGGTGATCATTCGGGACCGGCATGTCCTGATGGTGCGTGAGCGGGGCACGGGCCCATCGGGCCGCCACGACGGCCAGGAGTACTGGACTCTGCCGGGAGGCGGCATCGAGCCCGGCGAGTCACCAGAGGACGCGGTGATCCGCGAGGTGGCCGAAGAGACCGGCCTGACCGGCATGTCCGTGCAGTACGTATACGACGTGCCGTACCCGTCAGGATGGACTGCCTGCTACCGCGTGGACGTGGCACCGGGCGAGCCCCGCCTGGGCGTGGACGCCGGGCTCACCTGTGACTGTCCCCGGATGACAGGTCTCAGCTGGATGCCCCTTTCGGGGAACCCAGCCGGGAACGCGTACATGGTGCCCCCTCTGCTGATGTCCACCGACCACACCGACTGATACACCGCCACACCGATGTGATCTTGGACGGCTCCGACGGGCGCGCCGCGCTCCAGCCGGGCGCGGCGCACCAACTCGGACGGGCGATGCGCTGGGCGCGGCAACCGAGGATGACCTGTCGCAACGAAGTTAGTCGTCAGGGTCGCGTTGACCTGCGTCGACTAGGTTGAGTGAGATGGAGTCTCCGGATGTTCTTGACGGAGCGCTTCAACTGGCCATTCTCGCCCTCAGTGCTCCATCCGCCTACCAAGCCTTGAACGCCGCGCCTGAATAAGGCGCGGCGCTCGGTTTTGGTCACCCCGTTCCCGTTTCGCGCGAGCCCCACGCATCCTCACCTCAGTGCTTCCAGGAGTTCGCGTTCGCGCTCGATACTCAGGCCGGCCCAGCGGGGTCGGTCGAGACCCTCCTTCCGCTCCCAACGCAGCGTGTCCGCCAGCAGTTGGGCCCGAGGCCGGTGCCGCAGGCCGGCCGCGCTCGCTGCGGCGCCGTTGCGGGCGCTGAAGCCGGCCCAGTCCGGGTCGGCCATCCACATCGCGAGCGACTCCGGGCCCATGAACTGACCCACTTCCTGCCCGAGCAGCCAGTCGGGGTCGGCCTCCACCACCGGCCCGGTGTGCCCGCCGATCTCCCGCGACAGTGCGACCCACTCCCCGAAGGGCACGATCGGGCCGACCGCGTTGTACGTTCCGGTCGTCCCCTTCTCCGCACAGTCGAGCAGCCACGCCGCGAGGTCCCGCGCGTCGACCGCCTGCGTCGGGATGCCGGGGGAAGCCGGCACCAGCAGCGGCGCCAGCGGGTCGCGCGCCGCACGGCTGACCCAGTAACCGGTGCGGCCGCTGTGGTCGCCCGGGCCGCCGATCAGTCCCGCCCGCGCAATGAGGAGCCGGTCGCCCACCGCGGCCGTCGAGGCTTCCTCACAGGCCACCTTGGCCTCCCCGTACTCCTCGCGGTCGACCTCGTCCCGCTCGGCCGCGGGGAGCAGTTCCGCCGACTCGTCCGTGTCCGGCTCTGCCTGGGAGGCGTACGCGCTGCCCGACGACACGTACGACCAGTGGCCTGCCCGTTCGCCGAGCACCGCCAGCGCCCCACGGACGAAACCCGGCTGCCACGACACCTCTACCACGGCGTCCCAGTCCCGGCCCGCCAGTCTTTCGTATGCCGACGGGTCGCGCCGGTCCGCGGCGACCAGCGCCGCACCCTCGGCCACTTCGCCGCTCTCTCCACGGGCCAGGCAGGTCACCCGATGCCCACGTTCCAGTGCCTGCCGCGAGACCTCGCGGCCCACCCACGCCGTTCCACCCAGTACCAAGATCTCCATCGACCCACTCAACACGGACTGTGAGCCTGCGCGTCCCTGCTTCGCCGAGAGCGTAGCGGCCCTCAATGGGCCACCGGGGCGGGCACTTCCCAGCCGTTTACAACGGTTGGACGCTGTGGCCACCTGCCCAGTGCGTCCATCCGCACGCCTAGGTTCGCTGAGACGGAAGGCCAAACGACTGGGTTCGATGCGTAAACGCCTCGATTGGATGAGAGCGGTCAGAGGATGCGGTGCGCGCACGCGGAAAGTCATTCAATTGGAACGTGATCCTTCGAGCCTTTCGAACGGAAGCGCTTCAAGCGCTCCCGGTCACTTTCAGGCGTGAAACCGAGACCCTCCCGGATGGCAGGCCACAGTCGCTCATCGCACCGGCAGCGAGTGTCACCGCTCTCCGGCACTCCTTCACACCACCCACCGCGGTATGGCGCAGCTGTGGTGCGGGTCTGGCGGGGGTGAGGGTAGTGAGCCCGGCCCGGTCGGCCTTGAGGTACTGCATTGCGCTGCCACCCCTACGAGCGCACGACCAGGAGCAGCGGCGGGCGGTGGCCTACAGGAGGGTGTTGTGCAGGTCGCGGCGGTCGCCGGTCAGGGCGTAGCGGCGGTCGGCGAGGGGTTGTCGAGGGTTTCGCCGATCTGTTCGCACAGCGGGGCAAGAACGTTGGCGGTGTCGGTGTCGGGGGATGTAGGCCGGGCGACTTCGAGGTCGATGCCCGGCGGGCGGACCGTGGCTCACGCCAGGGTGACGTGCATGCCACCCTCGGCCAGAAGATCGAGGACCACACCGAACAGGTCGTAGGGCTGGCCACCCGGTGACAGGGCCTGGGACAAGTGCTCACGTGCGGTTGCAGCGTCCCGCCAGAGCAGAGTTGCGGGGGCGGTGTAGCCGAAGGTGCCACCCAGGCAGTCATCAAGGGCGGCAAAGCAGCCGCCGAAGTAGCCACCTGGTCCGTTCACCGCCTCGCCGAGCGCCAGGTAGAGGCCCGGTTCGTCTGTGACATGCCGACCATCGAGTTCGTAGGCGTGACCGGCCGGGCGGTCGGGCAGGACACGATAAGCAGCTCGCTCTCGGACGAGATCGTGCCAGGCCCAGCGGCGCCGGGTATCAAGGCCGGCCCAGGCAGCCGCCGTGTCGGGCGGCCCCACGTGCCACCGTTCCCAGATGGGACGGACGTGTTCGGGAACGGGCGTAAAGAGCCCTCCATCGAGCTCCAAGTCGATCAGGTCAGTCCCATAGGAGGATGGGCGCCAGGCACTGACTCTGGCCCAGAGCAGGCGTTCGGTGAGCAGCTCACCTTGATCGTCTCGTATCCCCAGGGCGGCCTGCTCCAGGTCCAGCGCCCGCCGGGTGCCCTTCGCCAGTGCCGCCCGCAGCTGATCACCCTGGGCGAGCCCCCGCAGGACGAGCGGGGGCGCCGGCTGCTTGCGCGGCAGGACACGGGCGAATTCCCGGCAGGAGCCGAGCCATTGATGCCCGTCATGCACGCGAACGCGGCCCCTGTGTCCTTCGGGCGGACCCTCGTAGTCGTCCAGTCCGGTAAGCACGAGACTGTCTGCCCCAAGGGGCGGCCCCGGGCTCTCCGCATCCCTCAGCAACCAGGGGTCGAGCGTCTCATCGTCCGGCACCAGCCAGAGTCGGTTGCCAACCCAGCCACCCACTTCTGCTTGCGGAACCCAGCCGAACAGCTCATAGGTCCCGCGTCGGGGTTCTCCAAACAGCCCTTCCGCCTCGGCGCAGACGCCCCAAGCATGGCCGTGCTCCGTCTCAGTGAGCGTGTACCTCATTCGCCCGCGATGGTCCTCGTCCTCGTGCACGCAGGGAATCATGCCGGGACCAGGTACCAACCGCGAATTCATTTCCCCCCGCACCGGCGCTTCCATGGCGCCCGGGACGGCCGGGGTCTGCGGGGCGGGGCGCGGCGCCGACGGCCAGGACCCGGACGCCGCGTACGCCGCCTGCCACTCATGCGCCCTGCGCACATCCTGGAGCTGCACCAACCGCGACGGCTCCTACGTCGACGGCCACCTCCCCGCCGAGCTCCCCGTCCGTTGCATCGACGCCTGGAGCCACGTCTCGCCGCCCGGCACCCGCCGAACCAGAGTGCTCACCAGCCCGCGCTCAGGACTGATCCAGGGAGCCGAGGCATACCTGCGCAGTGTCGCGACCCGCAAGGGCACCGACCCCGAGTTCGCCGGCATGCTGCATACGGTCATTCAGGAGTGGGAGCACGGCGGCCCCGGCGCCCCGCAGCCAGCCACCGCCTGAGACCGGCTCCTCCCCCCGCGCATCCGTAGGGTTGGGCATCTGCGGCTGGCCGCGTGAGGGGGTTATGGGGTGAGGTCGGGGAAGTCGGCGACGGGGCGGGCCGTGCGGTGGGCGCTGAGTTTTCCGCGCAGGTCGGCCAGCACACCACCGATCGAGACACCTGCACCCCAGTGTCACGTCTCGGTCAGCAGGCTCCGGGCCCGCTGTACGGCCTCGGCGCGTGTCCTGCGGTTGGCGTCCAGCTGCCGGACGCGGTCCTTAGCCTCGATCCGCCGACGTGGTCTGGAAGTGACCTCGGCGTCCGAGATGAGTTCTCCGGTGGTGGGGTCGGGCATCGCGGTCGGGTAGCTGATGTGCTGCCAGGCGTGGTCGGGAATGCTGTGGAC
>NZ_JBVHDS010000065.1:0-1966 GCF_055563255.1 Streptomyces sp. NPDC002958
AACACAGTGGACGCGAGCAACTGAGGACAAGCCCTCGGCCTATTAGTACCAGTCAGCTCCACCCGTTACCGGGCTTCCACATCTGGCCTATCAACCCAGTCGTCTACTGGGAGCCTTAACCAATCAAGTTGGTGGGAATACTCATCTCGAAGCAGGCTTCCCGCTTAGATGCTTTCAGCGGTTATCCTTTCCGAACGTAGCCAACCAGCCATGCCCTTGGCAGAACAACTGGCACACCAGAGGTTCGTCCGTCCCGGTCCTCTCGTACTAGGGACAGCCCTTCTCAATATTCCTACGCGCACAGCGGATAGGGACCGAACTGTCTCACGACGTTCTAAACCCAGCTCGCGTACCGCTTTAATGGGCGAACAGCCCAACCCTTGGGACCGACTCCAGCCCCAGGATGCGACGAGCCGACATCGAGGTGCCAAACCATCCCGTCGATATGGACTCTTGGGGAAGATCAGCCTGTTATCCCCGGGGTACCTTTTATCCGTTGAGCGACAGCGCTTCCACAAGCCACTGCCGGATCACTAGTCCCGACTTTCGTCCCTGCTCGACCCGTCGGTCTCACAGTCAAGCTCCCTTGTGCACTTACACTCAACACCTGATTGCCAACCAGGCTGAGGGAACCTTTGGGCGCCTCCGTTACTCTTTAGGAGGCAACCGCCCCAGTTAAACTACCCATCAGACACTGTCCCTGATCCGGATCACGGACCCAGGTTAGACATCCAGCACGACCAGAGTGGTATTTCAACGGCGACTCCACAACCACTGGCGTGGCTGCTTCAAAGTCTCCCACCTATCCTACACAAGCCGAACCGAACACCAATATCAAACTGTAGTAAAGGTCCCGGGGTCTTTCCGTCCTGCTGCGCGAAACGAGCATCTTTACTCGTAGTGCAATTTCACCGGGCCTATGGTTGAGACAGTCGAGAAGTCGTTACGCCATTCGTGCAGGTCGGAACTTACCCGACAAGGAATTTCGCTACCTTAGGATGGTTATAGTTACCACCGCCGTTTACTGGCGCTTAAGTTCTCAGCTTCGCCAACCCGAAAGTCAGCTAACCGGTCCCCTTAACGTTCCAGCACCGGGCAGGCGTCAGTCCGTATACATCGCCTTACGGCTTCGCACGGACCTGTGTTTTTAGTAAACAGTCGCTTCTCGCTGGTCTCTGCGGCCACCCCCAGCTCGGAGAGCAAGTCCCCTCACCAGTGATGGCCCCCCTTCTCCCGAAGTTACGGGGGCATTTTGCCGAGTTCCTTAACCATAGTTCACCCGAACGCCTCGGTATTCTCTACCTGACCACCTGAGTCGGTTTAGGGTACGGGCCGCCATGAAACTCGCTAGAGGCTTTTCTCGACAGCATAGGATCATCCACTTCACCACAATCGGCTCGGCATCAGGTCTCAGCCTTAACGTGTGACGGATTTACCTACCACACGGCCTACACCCTTACCCCGGGACAACCACCGCCCGGGCTGGACTACCTTCCTGCGTCACCCCATCGCTTACCTACTACAAGTCTGGTCCGTCGGCTCCACCACTACCCTCAACTCCGAAGAGATCGGGCCGGCTTCACGGACTTAGCATCGCCTGATTCAGTATTGGGCGTTTCAAAGCGGGTACCGGAATATCAACCGGTTGTCCATCGACTACGCCTGTCGGCCTCGCCTTAGGTCCCGACTTACCCTGGGCAGATCAGCTTGACCCAGGAACCCTTAGTCAATCGGCGCACACGTTTCTCACGTGTGTATCGCTACTCATGCCTGCATTCTCACTCGTGAACCGTCCACAACTCGCTTCCGCGGCTGCTTCACCCGGCACACGACGCTCCCCTACCCATCCGTGCTCCCGTTAGGAATACATGCACGAATGACACGACTTCGGCGGTACGCTTGAGCCCCGCTACATTGTCGGCGCGGAATCACTTGACCAGTGAGCTATTACGCACTCTTTCAAGGG
>NZ_JBVHDS010000065.1:2062-3281 GCF_055563255.1 Streptomyces sp. NPDC002958
GGATGGCTGCTTCTAAGCCAACCTCCTGGTTGTCTCTGCGACTCCACATCCTTTCCCACTTAGCGTACGCTTAGGGGCCTTAGTCGATGCTCTGGGCTGTTTCCCTCTCGACCATGGAGCTTATCCCCCACAGTCTCACTGCCGCGCTCTCACTTACCGGCATTCGGAGTTTGGCTAAGGTCAGTAACCCGGTAGGGCCCATCGCCTATCCAGTGCTCTACCTCCGGCAAGAAACACACGACGCTGCACCTAAATGCATTTCGGGGAGAACCAGCTATCACGGAGTTTGATTGGCCTTTCACCCCTAACCACAGGTCATCCCCCAGGTTTTCAACCCTGGTGGGTTCGGTCCTCCACGAAGTCTTACCTCCGCTTCAACCTGCCCATGGCTAGATCACTCCGCTTCGGGTCTTGAGCGTGCTACTAAAACGCCCTATTCGGACTCGCTTTCGCTACGGCTTCCCCACACGGGTTAACCTCGCAACACACCGCAAACTCGCAGGCTCATTCTTCAAAAGGCACGCAGTCACGACTGCATGTGCAAGCACACACAGCGACGCTCCCACGGCTTGTAGGCACACGGTTTCAGGTACTATTTCACTCCGCTCCCGCGGTACTTTTCACCATTCCCTCACGGTACTATCCGCTATCGGTCACCAGGGAATATTTAGGCTTAACGGGTGGTCCCGCCAGATTCACACGGGATTTCTCGGGCCCCGTGCTACTTGGGTGTCTCTCAAACGAGCCGTCAATGTTTCAGCTACGGGGGTCTTACCCTCTACGCCGGACCTTTCGCATGTCCTTCGCCTACATCAACGGTTTCTGACTCGTCTCACAGCCGGCAGACTATGAAAGAGAGATCCCACAACCCCACATGCGCAACCCCTGCCGGGTATCACACGCATACGGTTTGGCCTCATCCAGTTTCGCTCGCCACTACTCCCGGAATCACGGTTGTTTTCTCTTCCTGAGGGTACTGAGATGTTTCACTTCCCCTCGTTCCCTCCACACTGCCTATGTGTTCAGCAGCGGGTGACAGCCCATGACGACTGCCGGGTTTCCCCATTCGGACACCCCCGGATCAAAGCTCGGTTGACAGCTCCCCGGGGCCTATCGTGGCCTCCCACGTCCTTCATCGGTTCCTGGTGCCAAGGCATCCACCGTGCGCCCTTAAAAACTTGGCCACAGATGCTCGCGTCCACTGTGCAGTTCTCAAGCA
>NZ_JBVHDS010000066.1:0-4960 GCF_055563255.1 Streptomyces sp. NPDC002958
AGACCGGGGCCTGTGCCAGGTCGGGGGCCTCGCCCTGGGCGGCCGCGATGCCGCCCCGGGTGACCACGATCAGGCGGGCATCGGCGAGTGCGTCGGCCGCCAGCCACTGCTGGAGCAGAGCGAGCGCACCCTCCGTGGTCTCCTGAGCCGACGCGGCGCGCACGCCCTCGGCGACGACGACCTCCGGCACCGGAACCCCGTCCGCGACCGCACGGGCGAGTGCCGCGAGATCCGTGTACGTGTCCCCACCGATCCGCTCGACCCGCAGCGGCGGTACTGCCTCCGGCAGGGCCACCGGGACCCACTCCACCTGGAACAGCGACTCGTGCCCGCCAACGAGACCGGCCGCCGCGCCGAGCTGGGCCCGTGCCACCGGTCGGAAGGCGAGACTGTCCACACCCGCCACGGGCGTGCCGTCGGCGTCGGCGAGGTCGATCCGCAGGGCGTTCTCACCTGCGCGGGCGACCCGTACACGGAGGTACGAGCCAGCCGGGCGCGCCAGGTGGACACCGGACCAGGCGAAGGGGAGCGCGGTCGTCGAGGAGTTCTCGCCGCCGTCGAGCCACTCGAGGCCGCCGTGCAGGGCGGCGTCCAACAGGGCCGGGTGGATGCCGAAGCCCTCGACCGAGGTCCCCTCGGGGAGGCAGAGCTCGGCGTACAGCTCGTCTCCGGAGCGCCAGGCGGTCTGGACACCCTGGAAGAGGGGGCCGTACTCGTACCCGGCGTCCGCCAGCTCCGTGTAGAGGTTGTCCGCTGCCACGGGGACGGCTCCGGCGGGCGGCCAGGCGGTGGGGAGCTCCCGGGCCGGTGCGGCGGGCCCGGCCGTCAGCCGGCCGCGCGCGTGACACACGGCCTCCGAGCCGGAACGGCTGTAGAGGGCGACCTCGCGGTGTCCGTCCTCCTCCGGTTCTCCGATAGTGACCTGGAGCTGGCGGGCGGTGTCGGTGTCCAGGACGAGGGGTGCTTCGAGTACGAGTTCCTCGAGTGCGGGAGTTCCGATGTGTCGGCCGGCGGAGAGTGCGAGCTCGACCAGGGCGGCGCCCGGCACGATCAGCGCGCCGAGGACGATGTGGTCCTCGGTCCAGGGCTGGGACTCGCGGGAGATACGCCCGGAGAACAGCCAGCTGTCCCCGGTACCCACCTGCACGGCGGCAGCCAGCACAGGGTGCCCGAACGAGTCGAGTCCCGCAGAGGTGACGTCGCCCACGCCACCACCGGAGCCGAGCCAGTAGTGCTCGTGCTGGAAGGCGTAGGTGGGCAGGTTGGTGTGCTGGGCGCCGGTGTTGGTGTAGTACGTGTTCCAGTCGACGGGGATGCCGGCGATGTGGGCGTGGCCGAGGAAGGCGGCGAACACGTGCGCCTCGGGCTGGCGGGCGCGCAGTGCGGGGGCGAGGACGGTCCCGTCCTCGTCGTCGAGGCACTGGCGGGTGAGTGCGGTGAGGATGCCGTCGGGGCCGAGCTCCAAGTAGCGGGTCACGCCCTGGTTGTGGAGGGTGCGGATGCCGTCGTGGAAGCGGACGGCGTGGCGGACGTGCTGGACCCAGTAGCCGGGGTCGGTCAGTTCGTCGCTGACGACCTGGCCGGTGACGTTCGAGACCACAGCCGTGCGGGGCTGGTTGAAGGTGAGGCTTTCGGCGATGGTTCGGAACTCGGTGAGCATGGGTTCCATACGGGCCGAGTGGAAGGCGTGGCTGACGCGCAGGCGGGTGGTTTTGCGGCCTTGTTCTTCCCAGTGGGGCAGCCATGTGTCGAGGGCGTCGAGGTCGCCGGAGACGACGATCGAGCGGGGGCTGTTGATCGCGGCGATCTCGAGGCGGCCCTCGAAGCCGGTGAGGGCTTCGGTGACCTCGGATTCGTCGGCTTGGATGGCGGCCATGCCGCCGCCGGTGGGCAGTGCGCCCATCAGTCGGCCGCGGGCGGCGACCAGGGTGCACGCATCCGCGAGGGAGAGAACTCCCGACACGTGTGCGGCGGCGATTTCACCGACGGAGTGGCCGATGAGGTAGTCGGCGTGGATGCCGAGGGACTCGACGAGTCGGTAGAGGGCGACCTCGATGGCGAAGAGGGCGGCCTGGGTGTACTCGGTGGCGTCCAGGGTTGCGTCTTCAGCGGCGAGGAGTTCGCGCAGCGGACGGCCCAGCAGCGGGTCGATCTCGCGGCCAACCTCGTCGAGAGCGGCATCGAACACCGGGTAGGCGGCGGCGAGTTCGAGACCCATCCCCGCGCGCTGGGCGCCCTGCCCGGTGAACAGGAAGGCGGTCTTACCACCCACCGGACGGCCCTGAAAGACCCCCGTTCCGGGCTCGCCGGCGGCCAGCGAGGCCAGGCCCGCGAGGAGTTCCTCCCGGTCACCGGCCACCACCACACCGCGCTGCTCCAACTGCGCCCGGGTGGTGGCGGCTGAGAAACCGACGTCCAGGAGCCCGGATTCCGGTCGGGCGGTCAGGTGGCTGCGTAGGCGTTCCGCCTGCGCCCGCAGTGCGGGACCGGACTTCGCCGACACCACCACCGGCACGGCCGGGAGTTCCCCACCGGTGCCATCCGTGGTCCTTGTGAGGGTAGCCGGGGCCTCCTCGATGATCACGTGGGCGTTCGTGCCGCTGATGCCGAAGGAGGAGACGCCCGCGCGGCGCGGGCGGCCCTCGGAGGCCGGCCACGGCTCGGCCTCGGCCAGCAGACGCACCTCACCGGCGGTCCAGTCCACGTGCGGAGAGGGAGCGTCGAGGTGCAGGGTGCCCGGCAGGGTGGCGTGTTGCATGGCCTTGAGCATTTTGATGACGCCCGCCACGCCCGCGGCCGCAGCCGTGTGGCCGATGTTGGACTTGATCGAGCCCAACCGCAGCGGGCCGTGCTCGCGCTCCTGGCCGTAGGTGGCCAGCAGCGCCTGCGCCTCGATCGGGTCACCGAGACGCGTGCCCGTGCCGTGGCCCTCCACCGCGTCCACCTCGCCCGCCGCGAGCCCCGCGTTGGCCAGGGCCTGGCGGATGACGCGTTCCTGCGCGGGGCCGTTGGGGGCGGTGAGGCCGTTGGAGGAGCCGTCCTGGTTGACGGCGCTGCCGCGCAGGACACCGAGCACGCGGTGCCCGTTGCGGCGGGCGTCCGACAGGCGCTCCAGGACCAGCAGGCCCAGGCCGTCCGAGAAGGAGGTGCCGTCCGCGGCGGCGGAGTACGGCTTGCAGCGGCCGTCCTCGGCCAGACCCTGCTGGCGGCTGAACTCGGTCAGCAGGAACGGGCCGGACATCACCGTGACGCCGCCAGCCAGCGCGAGGGAGCACTCACCGGAGCGCAGGGCCTGCGCCGCCAGGTGCAGGGCGACGAGGGAGGAGGAGCAGGCGGTGTCGACGGACACGGCCGGGCCCTCCAGGCCAAGGGTGTAGGACACCCGGCCCGACAGCACGCTCGTGGTGCTGCCCGCGAGGCGGAAGCCCTCCACCTCGGGCTGCGAGGCACCGCCGCCGTAGTCGCCCATGGCCATCACGCCGCAGAACACGCCGGTCTCGCTGCCCTGCAAGCTCACCGGGTCGATGCCGGCGGCCTCGAAGGCCTCCCAGGCGGCTTCCAGCATCAGCCGCTGCTGCGGGTCCATCGCCAGGGCCTCACGGGGGCTGATGCCGAAGAACCCGGCATCGAACTCGCCCACACCGTCGAGGAATCCGCCGCCCCGGGTGTAGATCTTCCCGGTCTGCTCCGGGTCCGGGTCGTAGAGGCCCTCGCCCCAGCCGCGGTCGTTCGGCAGCGGGGTGATGGCGTCGCGGCCCTCGGCGACGAGCTGCCACAGCTCCTCGGGCGAGGTGACCCCGCCCGGGTAGCGGCAGCTCATGCCGACGATGGCCAGAGGCTCGTCATCGACGGCCTTGCGGGCCGCCCGGGCCGCCGGTCGTGCCTTGGCCGTGTCCGTCCCCCCGGCCTCGCCGAGCAGAAGCGCGGCCACGGCCTGCGGGGTGGGGTGGTCGAAGACGAGGGTGGAGGGGAGTCGTATGCCGCTGGCCTGGGTGAGGCGGTTGCGGAGTTCGACGGCGCCGAGGGAGTCGAGGCCCAGGTCCTTGAAGGCGCGGCCGGGTTCGACCGTGGCCGCTGAGGCGTGGCCGAGTACCGCGGCGGCCTGGGTCCGTACCAGCTTCAGGACCAGACCAGGACGGTCGGCCTCGGCCGTCTCGGCAAGCCGCTGGGAGAGGGAGCCGCCCGCGGGCTGGCTGCGGCGTGCGGGCATCCGTACGAGTCCGCGCAGGAGGGCGGGGAGCAGGCCGGAGCGGGCCTGGTCGCGCAGGGCCGACTGGTCGAGTCGTACGGGTACCAGCTGTGCGGCATCCAGACGCAGTGCGGCGTCGTACAGTTCGAGGCCCTGTTCGGTGGAGAGGCCGGCGAGGCCGGCGCGCTCGAGGCGGGCCAGTTGTGCTTCTCCGAGGGTGGTGGCCATGCCGCCGGCCTCGGTCCACAGGCCCCAGGCGAGGGAGGTCGCCGGGAGCCCGGCGGCGCGGCGGGTGGCTGCGAGGGCGTCCAGGGCCGCGTTGGCGGCGGCGTAGTTGCCCTGACCGGCACCGCCGAGGAGGGCGGATATGGAGGAGAACAGCACGAACGACGCGAGGCCCAGATGTTCCGTCAGCTCGTGGAGGTGCAGAGCGGCTTCGGCCTTGACCTGCAGGACGCGGACGCTCTGGGCCGGGGTGAGGGACTCGATGGTGACGTCGTCGAGGACGCCGACGGCGTGCACGACCGCCGTCAGCGGGCGGTCCAGCGAGCCGATCAGATCTGCGAGTTGAGCACGGTCGGTGACGTCGCAGGCGGCGATGTCCACCTGCGCGCCCAGCTCGGTCAGTTCCGCCACGAGCTCGGCGACGCCGTCGGCGGCGGTGCCACGACGGCTCAGGAGCAGGAGGTGCTTGGCTCCGTAGGCCTGGGCGTAGTGCTTGGCGAAGAGGGCGCCGAGGCCTGCGGTGCCGCCGGTGATCAGGACGGTGCC
>NZ_JBVHDS010000067.1:0-4903 GCF_055563255.1 Streptomyces sp. NPDC002958
CACGTCGGCGCAGCTCAAGCGGGTAACGGGAAGGTCGTGCCATGACTCGATCCTTTCATGAAATCGAGCCTCCACCTGACCCGGGGCGGTTCAGACTTCCCTGTTGCTGTCAGTGCTGTTTGCGATGATCACGGGATGAGCGAGAGAGACTTCTGGCATCTCCAGGACTGGGACGATCTGGTATCTGTCAGGGCGCGGCTTGCGGGAGGGGAGTCTCCGACTGCCCGCTGCGGGTCATTTGAGGAGACGCCCCTGCATCTGGCGGCAGCGGCGGGCGCTGCTGAGGCGGTGACCGCGATGCTCGCCTACACGCGGCAGGTGGATATACCTGATGAACTGGGGCGTACGCCTTTGTGGTGGGCAGTCGAGCACCTGCAGGGGAAGACCGTGCAGGTGCTGCTGGAGGCGGGAGCCGATGCGTGGCGGCTGTGCGTGGAAAAGTGGACACCGGGGCGGCTGGCCCTGACGACGGACCTTGCACCCTTGGTAGCAGGCACGCCCGGAGCAGTGCCGTTGACGGTTGCGCAACGGGCCGAGCAGGCGCGGGCGGACCAGCTGATCAGCGTCTTCTCAGCTGAGAAGATCTATACCGAAGGCCTGGGAGTGACCTTCACCGATGTCATCGGTGAGGATGAGGTCATCCGTCGGCTCGGTGCCGATCCTGCGGAGTGTCCTGTATTCCAACAGGATTCCGAGATGGATCAAATGGACCTGTTCGACGCCGGCGGGAAGTATGTGGTTGGCGTCACCGGTACCGCGCTGGGCTGTATCGTCAGCCAGCCCTTTTCGAATGAGCTGGACGACGACGAACTCGCACGCAGGCTGTCGCCGGCCACCACCTACAGCCTCTTTTTCAACCCCAAGGGCGGCACCTCCGGCACGCTCTTCCGCGACGGCGCCGTAGTACTGCATGAGGAGGTTGGTTCTCTGACGCCGTTCGCGGATGATCCGCCGGAGCACTGGCTTTACCGCTTCTGGCAGCGACCCGGCATCACCTTCCCTTACGACGCCAACCTCCTCGCGTATGCGTGCGCGATGGGAGGCATCACCAAGGCAAACGCCAGGGACTGCTGGGCATTGAGCCGTGGACCGCGCCGTATCGTGCGGTGCCGTTGAGGTCAAACGCGGCGTCCCGCCGCCGTCGCGGGTCGTCCAGCGGCGGTGAGTAGGGCTCCCCCGGGTCGAGCCCCTGTGCGCCGGCGAGGCTGACCTGGAGGCCCTCGACTTCGCCGAGCCATCCTTCCCGCTCCGCCGGGATCGCGCCCTTCTCGTTCTTGGGCGCGGCGTCGTACTCGGCCACGATCCGGGAGCGTTGGGCCCACCTTTCGCCTATGCCCAGTCCATGCCGAGCTTCCGTAGTGCGTCCAGCTGCTCTGCCGTGAGCTTGTCCCGTCTCGACTTGGTGTTGGAGACCCATACGCCCAGTTTCACGACCACCGGCTCCGTCACGCCGTTGACCGAGATCTCCTCGGCGTGGCCGCGCGGCACGGGTCGGTCGGCGCCCTCGCGTTCCACCCATTGCGCGAGGGCTGCAAGTCCGCGCTGGAACGCCGCCTGCGCCTTGCTCGGGCCCTTCGTCGCATGAGCGGCTGCCGGGGCGGGAATCTGCGCCTGGACGGGCTGCACGCCCAGCGCGGTCAGTCGCTCCTGTTGCTCCGGAGAGAGCTGCGCCCAGGTGCCTGGCTGCTTCTGCCGCTCCAGCCACCGTCCCATGTCATCGCCCTCGAACAGTACGCCGGGCTGGATGTCGGGCAGGCTGCCGTCGGCGTCGACCAGGTCCGCGAGGACGCGGTAGTGGCGTTGCCAGTCGAGCGGCCACGGGCAGTCCCAGTCCGGGTCGATCGCGGTGAGCTGCGCCGCGCGTACGGCGGCCCGCTCCGGGTCCTTGCCCAGGCCGTTCTTCGATCCTTTCCGCCGGAGGTTGGCCATGTGCTGTCCGATGGGCACCATCGCCTGGCCCTCGCCCCACACCGCGTCCTGACGCGGGGCGAGGTGCCCGGTGGCCCGCCGGTACGACCGGAGCGCGGCGAGCTTGTTCTCCCACGCCTCTTCGCCGGGTTCCCAGACCATCCCGGCCTCCGGAGCGTCGAGCAGGGTCTTGCGCCGCTCCTCGAGCTCCCCGGCGCGCAGGGCCTTGCGCTGTTGGTGCACCCACCGCCCGAGCGGGAAGTCCTTCGTGACGCCGACCTCGGTCTCGGTGTCGTACGGGACGGCGTACAGGCCGGTGATCTCGTTCTCCGCCCGCCAGCGCAGCAGAGCCTGGTAGCCCTCCAGCCACACCAGAGACTCCGGCCGGTAGACCCGGGTGCGCAGGAACGCGGCGATGGTGATGGCGTCGCGCGGGCTGGAGAAGTGCAGCAGCGCAGATTCGGCTGCGGCCTGTGTGTCGTCCTGCTCCTGGTCCTCGCCGCTGGCCCCGATGATCCGCCCGTCCTCGTCGCGCCGGACGTGGACTTTGCGCTGTCCGCTGGTGAGGGCGCGGGAGGCGAGCTGTTCGACCAGGCGCTCATCGTGGCTGCGCAGGCCCTGGAGGACTGCCACAAGGGGGCGGAACGAGGCACTGGCGACCATGTCGGTCGGGTCCTCGCCGGGCTCCAGGAACACCGGCACGATGATCCTGGCCACCTTGGTGCTGCCGTCGCGGTTGAGCCGCAGCGCCCGGCCGATGTTCTGCACGATCTCCACCTGCGAGCCGCGGGTGTCGGCGAAGCAGACGGCTTCGACGCCGCGCTCGCCGGTGATGTCGACGCCTTCCCCGAGCACGCGACAGCTTGCGAGGAACGCCCGGTGCACCCGCCGGTTGTTGGCGTCGACGCCGTTGGCGAACTGCCGCAGCACCTCGCGCCGCTCGGACACGAGGTGGTCGCCGCACAGCCACGCCGACCACACCCGGTCCGGCGGGACGTGACGGCCGACCTCCAGCTCGTAGAACTCCGCGTCGATCGACGACTTCGGCAACCGGTCCGCAGCCGCCAGGTCATCGTCGGAGGCGTCGCTGACGTACAGCTCGGCAGCGGTCTTTGGCAGTTTCTCCGCGAACGCGCGGGTCTCTTCTACCTTCTGGTGGAACGTCATGACTGTGCGGAGGTTGTACGCGGCGGCGTGCTCCAGGAGCGCTGTCTGCAGGAGCGCCAGGCGCCGGCCCCGCAGTGCCTCCTCCGACAGTCCGAGGACCGGCGAGGGGTCGCGGATCTCCAGCACGTCGATCTCGAACCCCGCGAGGATGCCGCGCTCGATCGCCTCGCTCAGTCCGAGCTCGGCCAGCCACGCGCCGTACGTGCCGTCCGGGTCGTCGGTCATGCTCGCGAGCTCCAGCTCCTGGCCGCCCGCGCCCCTCTGCGGCCGGGCTGCGGCCAGGATGCGCGGGGTCGCGGTCAGGTACAGCCGGAAGTCCGCCGGGATCCGGGCGTTGTCGTGGATCGCCGCCCACGGCCGCCCGAGATCACCTGCGGTTGAGTGGGCCTCGTCCACGATGGCGAGGTCGAAGCCTGCCATCCGCTGGCCGTACAGCCGCTCTCCGCCCGCCAGAGCGGCCTCCAGCGGCCCGCGAACCTTCCGCTGGTCGATCGGTGCGTCGATGTCCTCGCGGTCCACCAGGGAGGCGTACGTGGCGAACACGACCACCGGCCCGGACCCGGCCCACAGAGCGAGCTGTACCGGGTTCGTGGTGGTGCGCACCCCCAGCTCGTTCAGGACCGCGTCGTTCTCCAGCGAGCACACCGCGACCATCGGCGCCCGGTGGCCCATCAGGCGCCACGCCTGGGCAGTCTGGGCGAGCAGGTCCAGGGTGGGGACGGTGACGAGGATCCGGCCGTCCGGGAAGCAGTCCAGCGCGCACGCGGCGGCGGTGATCGTCTTCCCTGATCCGGTCGCGGACACGATCGTGCCCCGGGCCCCCTGAGCGGGCACAGATGACCTTGCAGGGAATCCCACCCACTTCCGGAAACTCGACTTCTGGTCTACCTGGTGTTCCTTGAGATGAATTCCAGACACCTGTTGTCCCCTGACGACTAATTCGATGTTTTCTCAGACACCATCAGATGTGGCCGCGGTGCACGATGGCGCGGACGGCAGCTTCGAACTCTCGCACCGCCACACCGTGCTCGTCGCGAGCTGCAGACCAGGTCGATTCCTGCCCGTATGCATCCCGAAGGCGGCTGTACGCGCCAATCAGACGGGATGCGTGAGAGCTGAGCTGTTCACTGCCAGGAGCCATGAAAAACTGGGTCGCTACTTCGTAGCGGAGGGGATCAGCGGCGGCCAGGTCTGCTACGTCCGCGCCAGTATCAGCTGCGTCGAGGATTTGCCCGCATAACCGGTTGTACATGGAGGAGAGCTGAGCGCTTACAGTGACGAGCCGAGTCACTGCTTCCTTCCGTTTCTCCACTCTACGTCGAACGGAGTCGCCTAGAAGTACTAGCGAACCGCCGAGGATGGCGCCAATCAGGGTTAACAGGCTTTGCATGTGGGCCATCCTTAATGAGCTGGAGAGTGTCCCGTGTTTCCGCCAATGGTACATGCTGCATCTCAACCTGATGTACCCACTACACTGGAACCCGACACGAACGAACGACCCCTCCCCCTTGTAGCCAGCCAAGCCCGCGTAGCGGGCTTCAGGTCCTGGAGGCGCAGCCGGAAGGGCCAGGGTGGGGGAGCGCAGCGGACACACCCTCAGACGGATGCGAAGCGTCCGTCAACTCCCTTACTACAAGCGAAATTATCCGCACCTGACATCCCGCCAGCCGGGCCCCCCGCAGCGGGGCCCACCGGCCCGCAACGCCGGGCCGGCCCCCTCAACTCCAGGAGCGCAGCGGAGGGAGTTGGCCCGGCTTGCCGGGCGCGGTGAGCAACGCGAACCGCTTCGCTTGCATATCGCGCAGCGATATGGTACCCGCTCCGCGGG
>NZ_JBVHDS010000068.1:0-4508 GCF_055563255.1 Streptomyces sp. NPDC002958
CGGCCCACCACGGCCTGACCACAGGCCCGGACCGCGGGCCCCACCAGGCCACGACGCACCGTCAGGCACCTGCAACCCAACAACGTGACAGCACCCGTAGGTCTTCTCGAATGCTTTGATGGCCTTCTCGGCGTGGGTGCGGTCCTCGGCGTTGTATATCTCCTGCATGGCCTTCGTTGCGCCCGGCTGTGCGGACTTCGGCAGGGCGTTCGTGACATTTCTGGCTTTGTGAACCCAGCAGCGTTGATGGCGCGTGGCGGGGAACACCTCGGCCAGGGCCTTCCACAAGCCCATGGCACCGTCGCCGACGACCAGCTCCGGGTCGCGCATGCCGCGTCGGCGGCAGTCACGCAGTAGGTCGGCCCAGGACTCGGTGGACTCCCGCAGGCCCTCGGCCAGCGCGATCAGCTCCTTGGTGCCGTCTACGCGGACGCCAAGCAGGACCAGGACGCAGGAGTGCGCCTGCCCGAGCCGGACCTTGGGGTGCACGCCGTCGGCCCATACGTAGACGAAGTCGCGGTCGGAGAGGTCCCGATCCTGGAAGGCTGCGTGGTCCTCGCCCCACTGCTTCGTCAGTCGGGTCACGGTCGCGGCCGACAGGCCTGCGGTGCCGCCGAGGAACTGCTCCAGCGCGGGCACGAAGTCCCCTGACGAGAGTCCGTGCAGGTAGAGCAGCGGCAGCACCTCGGAGATCTTCGGTGACTTGCGGCACCAAGGCGGCAGGATCCTGGAGGAGAACCGCCTGCGCTCGCCGGTAGCCTCGTCGATGCGGCGGTCGTTCACCCGCGGGACGGTGACCTCGACCGGGCCGGCCGCGGTGACCACGGTGCGGGGCCGATGGTGGCCATTGCGGACCACCAGGCGCCGGCCGGACCCGTCGGTCTCGGCGGCCAAGTCGGCTATGTACTGGTTGAGTTCGGCTTCCAGCGCTGCGGCCAGCATGCGTCGGGCGCCTTCGCGCACGATCTCGTCTATCAGGGAGCCGGACTCGGTGGTACCGTCGGCGGTGACTACGCTGAGCACAGGGCGCGCCTTCCCGGCCCGCGCTGCAACGCGGGCCTACTCGGAGGCCTTAAGGATCATGCGGGAAGGTACGCCCTCCGCGTGCCCTCCCGGAACCGATCCACAAGTCCTGAGCATTGCTCGGGAGTACGTCGACGAGGGCTGAACCCTGAGAGGACACCGCGACCGCGGGCATCAGCGTGCAGTCCACCGGTGGCGGCGAGGCCGCCCGTGGAACCGCCCGGGGAACGTAGACGACCAAGTAGTGGGGCTGCGCGAGCCCCAGGAACATCAAGCCGCCGCTGGCGGACCAAGGAGCCACGATTTTGCGGTGCCCGGCCCAGGAGCAGGGGTGAGACATGCGTTGCGTTAACTGTGGACAAGAGACTGAGTATGAACACGCGCCCCCCATGGGGGGCTCACCGGAGATAGGGTTGGTACACGTCAGCAGCGGTATGATGGCCTGTTTCCCGGAGCGTGGTCCGGCAAGCCCGATTGTCAAAGCTCCGGTGCCACCGCACCTCCGCCGCCTTCTGGAGCAGGGACCGCGGTTGCCTCCGCCGCCACCACCCGGATTCCTGATCGAGGATGACGAGCCCGGTTCGGGGGCGTGCAGTCCAACGGCACTGTGACGTCCGTGTCACGCGGGCTGCCCCAGCCGTCGGAGCCCTGTCCGACCCGGACCGTAGCCTGACCGCTGTCCGCACGACACAGGAGGTACGCCCCGTGGATCCCACGACCGCCCGCCACATCAGGTCCGCCACGGCCCTGCCGGCGACGCGCTCGCTATATTGAACCAGGCTTCCTCCGCCGGTGGCATCAGGGCGGCCCGGGTGCCCGCCTCGGAGAATTCCGCGATCGACCACGCCGTCGCATCGGCATTGCTCCTGCGCGTCGATGAGCTGAACCAGGTCCGCGAGGGCCTTCTCACACAGAGCAAGTCCGCCTGCGCCATCGCCGCACGGGCCGTGCACAAGCGCGGAAAACTGACTGAGGATCAGCATCGCGCGGTCCTTGACCCGTTTACCGCCGCCGGCGTCGCCGAGCTCGTGGAGTGCCCCCCTCCTCGGGGTACATCGGGATGATCCGCGACGGCGCACTGTGCATGCTGGATCCTGAGCTGCCGACTGCCCGTAGCCTTCCTCCATGCAGGCAACTTTGATGATCTACGACGGCACGGCCGCGCCCGATGCAGACGTGCCACGTACCGGGGGTGTGCCGCTGGCCCCCGAGGGGTTCACCTGGCCGGTGTGCGGCGACTACTGCGGAGGGCCGATGCAGTTCTTCGCGCATCTGCCGGTCGAGTACGGCGTCCTGTCGGTGTTCGTGTGCCAGAACGATCCGGGCGCCTGCGAGCTGTGGGACGCGACCTCCGGGGCGAATCGGGTCCTTCTTTTCCCGCCCGCGGGACTGGTACCGGTGGCCGTACCCGAGAAGGGCGTGACGCTGCTGCCCGCAGTGTCGGCGATCACGACCCGGGTCGTGACGCTCGAACCCGAGGAGGATGACGGCGACGATCTCCCGCCCGACGCATACGACCTCGCCCGTTCAGTGTGGAAGCGGGAGCCCGGCGAGCGGTTCGGGAAGCAACGCGAGGTGCTCGGATCGCTCGGCGGCAGCCCCTCCTACCTGGACGACGACCGGTTGCCCGGGTGCCCCTCCTGCTCCGGCACGACGGAATTCGCGGCACACCTGGAGGAGGGGATCAACCGGCAGACCGCGATGAGCCTCGGCGGCCAGTTGGGCTACGTCTTCGTCTGCCGCCCCTGCTCCGAGGGCGCCTTCCTCACGGGCTGAGCGCGCCTGTGGCGGCAGGCCCCGCCGCCTACGCGGACGGGCCGCCCCCCGCTCTCCTCCTCCGCCACAGTCTCCTCCGGGGTGGCCGTGAGTGTTCGGTGCAATCCCTGATCCAGGAAGATTCATCGGTGTCCAGTGAGCACGTGACGGAGGCCGAGACCGCCGAGACGCCTGAGCCGAAGCAGCCGGCGACGGTTGACGGTTGACGGTCAGTTGATCCACGAGTTGGTGGTGCGGGCTGCAGGCCGAGAACCTTCGGCTGACAGATGAGGGGGCATCCTTCAGCGGCTGACGAAGTGGCTGCCGCTGTCCGATCGGTGGTCGGGATCACCGACCACCTCGGCTCCGACAAGCACAATCCGTGTTCAGCGTCAAGGGGGCGGAGCGCGGGCAAGGGCGGCGGCGTCACCCTTGTGTGCCGCTGCCGTTGTTGTCGAACTTCTCGAGCGGCGTGCGGGCGCCGTCGCGGAACGCGTCGAGGCCCGTCTCGAAGTCGACCGCTGACCCCGCGAACAGCGCCGATTCGTCGGGTGCAACGTAGATCTTGCCTCCGCCGCGTACGGCGTGCACGAGGCAGACGCCGAGCCCGTCGGGCAGCTCGATGACGTTCAGCACCGGGTCGGTCCTGAGCTGAGCGAAGTGCGCTCTGCCCACCACTATGAGCCGGTCGACGCCCTCGGATGCCGCGTCGCTGCCGCCTGCGGCAGGTGGCAATGGTGCCGTGCGGTCCTCGACCGCCTCGACTGCGT
Source organism: Streptomyces sp. NPDC002958 (assembly GCF_055563255.1). NCBI lineage: Bacteria > Bacillati > Actinomycetota > Actinomycetes > Kitasatosporales > Streptomycetaceae > Streptomyces > Streptomyces sp. NPDC002958. Next base: position 3,549 of record NZ_JBVHDS010000068.1, read on the forward strand.
AGCCGGAACGCTCGGCAGCGTCGAGGAATGCATGGAGATCGGATGCCTCGCGCAGGAGCGCTCCGAGCTCGCCCTCGCATTCGGCCACGTGGAACGTCGCGGTGGCGAACGGATGCGTGACCGGTGCAGCCCCTGGCAGCGGCGGCAGGGTTGAGGTGCTTACGAGCACCCCCGGTTCGCCCCTGAGTCCCATCGCGAGCCGCTTGCCGTGGAAGAGGCGGTATGTGCGCACCGACCCGGTTGCATCACTCACGACGTCTGCTCCGTTTCCTATAATTGCCCGTAGGGCTCCGCGTATGCACCGCCGGGCAGTAGAACGGCCCGCTGCCCGCAACCGCAGGCGTCCTCAACTTTCGAAACGCCGGCTGCTGGCCAGCACCGCGCAGTGAGCCCGGCGCGGCCGCCTACTCGGATCCGACCTCGACGATCCGGACGTCCTCGGCAATCGAGTCCTCCGCCACCCTGGCCCGGTAGAGCGCCAAGTCGTAGGCGTCGTACGACGCCAACGAGCTTCCCTCGTAGGTCCACTCCACGCGGTATCGCTCCGCCACCCGGCTCCCCTCCCGTTCGCGACCAGCAGACGGAACTCTGTCCGAATTCGACCTGCAGGCGTTCGACCAACTGGGAGACGTGCGCGTCGCCGTAGAGGCGAGAGAACGATCTCCATATATTCAGCCTAACGGCCCGGCTGCGTGCGGGTGCGCAGCCGGGCCCGGCGGCCGGGGGGTGGGCGGCCCGCGGTCACATCGTGAACCAGGCCAACACCGGCCTGGTGGCCAGTACCGCCGGGCTCGTGTTCGGGGAAGCGGGCCTGATCGGCAGTTCCGTTGCCCAGACGCTGCCGGGGGCGCGGGCGCCCGTGCGGCTAAGTGGTCGGCTGCGGAAGTTCTTCGGGGGTTGACTGCAGAGTCGGCGTGGTATCTGGTGTCCCGACTTGCCGGATCGCCACCGCGTCTTTCC
>NZ_JBVHDS010000069.1:0-3908 GCF_055563255.1 Streptomyces sp. NPDC002958
ACCCTCCACAACCAGGGCGTGACCCGCTACTTGGAGCTCGGGCCCGACGGCATCCTGACCGCGCTCACGCGTCAGTGCCTCGAGGACGAGGACGGGACCGTCCTCGCCCCGGCCCTCCGCGCCCGCCAGCCCGAGGCGCACGTGTTTGCCGCCTTCCTCGGACACGCCCACATCGCCGGTATCCCCGTCGACTGGAACACGTACTACACCAACACCGGCGCCACCCGCATTGCTCTGCCCACGTACGCCTTCCAGCGCGACCGGTACTGGGTGGCCTCCGGTGGCGGTTCCGGCGACCTGAGTGCCGCTGGTCTGGGCCGGTTCGGACACCCCGTGCTGGCTGCCGCCGTGCAGGTGGGCACCGGGGACAGCTGGCTGTTCTCCGGGCGCATCTCCCGCGAGTCCCAGCCCTGGACCGAGGACCACATCGTCCTCGGCGCGCTGATCGTGCCCGGTGCCGCCCTGGTCGAGCTCGCACTCTCCGCCGGCCGACACATCGGAACTCCCGCACTCGAGGAACTCGTACTCGAAGCACCCCTCGTGCTGGACACCGACACCGCCCGCCAGCTCCAGGTCACCATCGGAGAACCCGATGAGGACGGACACCGCGACGTCGCCGTCTACACCCGCCCCCACACGGGCGGCGACGACACCGGCATCGCGCAGGCCGTGTGTCACGCGCGCGGCCGGCTGACGGCCGGGCCCGCCGCACCGGCCCGGGAGCTCCCCACCGCCTGGCCGCCCGCCGGAGCCGTCCCCGTGGCAGTGGACAACCTGTACACGGAGCTGGCGGACGCCGGGTACGAGTACGGACCGTGCTTCCAGGGTGTCCAGACCGCCTGGCGCACCGACGATGCCGTGTTTGCGGAGGTCGCCCTCCCCGAGGGGACCCCCCTCGATGGCTTCGGCATCCACCCGGCACTGCTGGACGCCGCCCTGCACGGCGGCCTCGAGTGGCTCGACGGCGGTTCGGGCGACTCCGCCGCCGCCCTGCCCTTCGCCTGGTCGGGTGTGAGCCTGACGCGGACGGCGGGTGCCCGGATCCGTGTGCGGATCGCCCCCGTGGGCGAGAACGCGCTGCGGATCGACCTCGCCGACGCCGACGGCGCGCCCGTCGCGAGCGTGGACACCCTCACCTTCCGCGCCGTTGACGCGGCGCGGCTGGAGCAGTCGGGCCAGGGCGGTACCGACCCCCTCTACCAGGTGAACTGGGTGCCGGCGCCGACCGCCGGTGCCGCCGGGCCGCCGCGCACGGTGGTCCTGGGCGAGGGGTACGCGGACCTGGCCGAGCTGGCCGAGGCCGTCGCCGCCGGTGCCGAGGTGCCCGAGGCGGTCGTCGTCCCGGCCGCGGCCACGTCCTCGGTCCGTGAGACAACCCTGTGGGCCCTCGCCCTGCTCCAGCAGTGGCTGGCGGTCGACGCACTCGCCGATGCCCGCCTGATCGTGGTCACCCGGGGCGGCATCGCGGCCGCCCAGGGCGAGGCCCCCGACCTGGCACAGGCCCCGGTCTGGGGACTCGTCCGCAGCGCCCAGTCCGAACACCCCGGCCGCTTCCTCCTCATCGACCTCGAGCACGACACCGACACCACCACCCTCGACTGGGCCGCACTCGCCGGACTGGACGAACCCCAACTCGCCCTCCGCGACGGCCGCACCCTGGCCCCCCGTGTCGGCGCGGCCGAGACCACGGTGGCGACCGGGGCGCGCGCTCTCGACGTGAACGGGACCGTGCTCATCACCGGTGGTACGGGTGGCCTGGGCGCGCTGTTCGCGAAGCACTACGTGGAGGCGTACGGAGCCCGGCACCTGCTGCTGGTGAGCCGTCGCGGCTCCGCCGCCGACGGCGTCGCCGAGCTGGTGACGGAACTGACCGAGCTGGGCGCGCAGGTCGACGTCGCCGCCTGCGACGTCACCGACCGTGCTCAACTCGCGGACCTGATCGGCTCGCTGGAGCGCCCGCTCACCGCGGTCGTGCACGCCGCCGGCGTCCTCGACGACGCCACCATCGAGTCCCTCACCACCGCCCAGGTGGAGCGGGTACTCGCCCCGAAGGTCGACGCCGCGCTCCACCTCGACGAGCTGACCGCCGACGTCGACCTGTCCTCCTTCGTGCTGTTCTCCTCCGTCGCCGCCCTCATCGGCACCCCGGGCCAGGGCAACTACGCCGCCGCCAACGCCACCCTCGACGCCCTCGCCGCACACCGGCGGGCGGCCGGGCGGCCGGCCACCTCCCTCGCCTGGGGCCTGTGGGCCGAGGCAGGCGGCATGGGCGACACCCTCGGTGCGGCCGAACTCGCGCTCCTCGCCCGCATGGGCATCACCGCCCTGCCCGCCGAGCTCGGGCTCCGCCTCTTCGACCGGGCACAGCAGATCGGTGCCGCCCTGCTGGCACCCGTACTGTTCGACCAGTCGGCGCTGCGCGCCCAGGCCCGGTCCGGGCTGCTCCCCGCCCTCCTGCGCGGACTCGTACGGGTTCCGGTCCGCCGGGCCGAGGGCGCCGGAAGCGGTTCACTCGCCCAGCGGATCGCCGCGGCGGCCGAGGCCGACCGTCCACAGATCGTCCTGGAGCTGGTGCAGGCGCAGGTCGCGGCCGTACTCGGCCACGCCTCGCCCCACGGCATCGATCCGGAACGGGCCTTCAGGGAGCTCGGGTTCGACTCGCTCGGCGCCGTCGAACTGCGCAACCGCCTCACTCAGGCCAGCGGCGTGCGACTGCCCTCCACGCTCATCTTCGACCACCCCACCCCGGCCGCCGTGGCCCGGCTGCTGCTCGCGCAGGTCGCCGGGGCGGAGCCGGCCCGCAAGCCCGTCGTGCAGGCGGCGCAGACCGGGGCCGAGTACGAAGAGCCGTACGCCATCGTCGGCATGGGCTGCCGCTACCCGGGCGGAGTGAACTCGCCCGAGGAGCTGTGGCAGTTCGTGGCCGCGGGCCGGGTCGGGATCTCCGAGTTCCCGCAGGACCGTGGCTGGGACCTCGACGGGTTGTTCGACGAGGACCCCGACCACGCGGGGACCTCGTACACCCGCGAGGGCGGATTCGTGCACGGTGCCGGTGAGTTCGATGCCGCGTTCTTCGGCATCGGGCCCCGCGAGGCCGTCGCCATCGACCCGCAGCAGCGACTGCTGCTGGAAACGGCATGGGAGGCGTTCGAGGACGCCGGCATCGACGTCACCCGCCTGCGTGGCAGTGACACGGGTGTCTTCTGCGGGGTCATGTACTCGGACTACGGCTTCGTCGCGGGTCAGAGCGACCGGCGTGCGGAGATCGAGGGGTACATGACCATCGCCTCCGCGGGCAGCGTGGCCTCCGGACGGCTCAGCTACACCTTCGGCTTCGAGGGCCCGGCGGTCACGGTCGACACGGCCTGCTCCTCGTCGCTCGTCGCCGTGGACCTCGCCCTCAAGTCGCTGCGGGCCAAGGAGTGCTCGCTCGCCCTGGTCGGTGGCGTCACCGTCCTGGCCAGGCCGAGCGTGTTCGTCGAGTTCAGCCGCCAGCGCGGGTTGTCCCCGGACGGCCGGTGCAAGGCGTACGCGGCCGGAGCCGACGGCGTCGGCTGGGCGGAAGGCGCGGGCCTGCTGGTCCTGGAGCGCCTGTCGGACGCCCGCCGCAACGGGCACCGCGTGCTCGGTGTCATCCGGGGCAGCGCCATCAACCAGGACGGCGCCTCCAACGGCCTCACCGCCCCCAACGGCCCCTCGCAGGAACGCGTCATCCGCCAGGCCCTCGCGAATGCACGCGTGACGGCCGCCGAGGTCGATGTGGTCGAGGGCCACGGCACGGGCACCCCGCTCGGCGACCCCATCGAGGCGCAAGCACTGCTCGCCACCTACGGCCAGGAACGCTCCGAGGGCCCGCTGCGACTGGGCTCCATCAAGTCCAACATCGGCCACACCCAGGCCGCCGCCGG
>NZ_JBVHDS010000070.1:0-3838 GCF_055563255.1 Streptomyces sp. NPDC002958
AGATACGCGCGGACCTCCACCTCGGACTGCTCCAACTCGCCTGCAGCATCATCTGCTTGAGACGACTCCGGACCTCATTCTGAAACGATCAGTTAGACACCGGAGGCGAACATGGAGATCACGGCGCCTGTCGTGACGTCCTCGCCTGCGGTGAACGGACCCGAGGACGAGCTACTCGACTGGCACAGCATCGACTGGGCCACCTGCGAGGAGAACGTACGGCGGCTGAGGCAGAGGATCTTCAAGGCGACGCAGGACGGGGACCTCAAGAAGGTCCGCAACTTGCAGAAGCTCATGCTGCGGAGCCGTAGTAACACGCTGGTCAGCGTGAAGCGGGTGACGCAGCAGAGCAGTGGTCGCATGACCGCTGGCATCGACGGGGAACGGGCCCTCACGCCGAAGGCGAGAGGCTCGGTGGCGGCGTCCCCGGCCACCTTGACCAGCGGCCGACGTTCCACAACACGGGCGCCGGCCTCCTGTCGCAAGAGGCGGCCTGAGGTCAGGGCAGGCGGATGTTGTCGTACCTGGTGTTCGGCTCCCCGTTGGCGTACACGCGCGGGGAGGTGAACACCCCGGCCAGCTCCTTGTCGGCGATCGTTCTGCGGGGAAGGCTCAGCCCGTAGTGCTCGCCCATCAGCCGGTACACGTCCCGGATGTCCGGCACATGCAGCCCCCACTCGTCCGGCTCGTCGGGGAAGTCGGGGTCCGGGTCGACGCTGCCGAACCCGATCTCGGCGATCATCCGCTGGGTGAGGGGGTGATCCGCCCTGACCGCCTCGTGGACTTCGCCGTCGAAGTAACTCCAGTCCAGCTTTCCGTCCACGATGACGCCGATGTTGGGTGGGTCCATGGTGGTGTCTTCGATGGTCAGCCAGGTGCGGTTCTCCCACAGATGCTTCACGTGGTCAGGGCGCTGCATGTAGAAGCCGTCGCTGCCCCCGCACAGGGCGAAGGCCCACCCTGCGTGCTCGCCCAGCCTGGCCCAGTCCGGGACGTTCCAGGCCCGGTGCAACGCCGTGTTGAACGTGTCAGCAGACATGATGCCGAGGCCGGGATCCGCCCCCCGCATTGCCGCCAGCTCCTCGACGCTCACGCCTTTGACCATCTCCAGGTAGAAGCCCGAGGAGGCGAGGTCTTGCTGTATCCACTCGAATCCGTCATCGCTCGTGATCGGAAGTGTGGCAGCGGCGTCTGACAGCCTGGCCCCGGGACCGTGGCCGGTGCGATGTGCCGGGTTCGCGTCAGTGGAGTGGCTGGCAGTCGCTGGCGGCTGCTTTCCGTCGTCTTTTCGCTGGTCCCGGTGGGGACGAGTGACGGTCCGCTGCTGACATGAGCGGGACACGGGCAGCGGGTCTCACTGTCACGACGCGGTATATCCCCTGGTGGTTCACTGACACGAGACCGAGATATCGCACGTTGCGGGATCCGGTCGCCGCTCCCCCGCCGGGCGCTCTTCTCGTCGTCCTGGTAGCCGCCCGCGAGCAGTTGGGCAGCCCCGCCACTCCAGACCTGCGGGGCTGCCCCGGTGGGTGTAGAACGAGAGCCATGGGCTTGCGGCAACAGTTTGCGCACCATCGTCGCCCTCTGCAGGCAAGTGACGCTCTGCTGGCGCTCCCGCTCGGCCTGATCGTGGTCATCGTGCTGGCTGACGTGCTGACTCCGGGCAACAGGTTGCCGATAGGGCCGTCGCTGCTGATCGTGGCGCCCGCGCTCGCCGCGTCCTTCGCCTCCACCCTCATCACCGGAGCGATCGCCGCCCTCGCGGTGGCGGGCATTCTCGTCATCGGCCTGGAGAACAACCTGCTGAACACGGTGAACTTCAACTCGCAGGTCATCGCCCTGCTGGTGGTCTCGGTGATCGTGACCGTGTTCTGCTACCTGCGCGAGCGGCGCGCCCGTGAGCTGACGCAGGTGCGGACGGTGTCGGAGACCACGCAGCGGGTAGTGCTGCGGCCGTTGCCGCACCGGATCGGCCCGCTGCGTGTGGCGTCGATGTACCTGGCGGCGCAGGAGCATGCCCTGATCGGCGGCGACCTCTACGCCGCCGTACGCACCCCCACGGGCACCCGGCTGATCATCGGCGATGTACGGGGCAAAGGCCTGACCGCGATCAGCGACGCCGCCCTGCTGCTCGGCGCCTTCCGGGAGGCCGCGCACCGCGAGGCCACCCTGCCCGACCTCATGGCCTACCTGGAGCACAGCGTGTGCTGGAACCTGGCCGAGCCCTCCGAAGGGGAGACGGCCGGGGAGTGCTTCATCACCGCCGCCGTCATCGACATCCCCGACACGGCTGCCCTGGCGCAGATGGTCACGTGCGGGCACCCGCCACCCCTGCTGTTGCGCGACGGGCAGGTCACGGTACTGCCTGTCACTCGCCCCGCCCCTCCGCTGGGCCTGGGCGAGCTGAGCCGACCCGACTACCACGTCGACACCTTCACCCTGGAGCCGAACGATGTGCTGCTGCTGTACACCGACGGCCTGATCGAGGCCCGCGACGCGCGGGGTGTCTTCTACCCGCTGGTCGAGCGCGCCGCCGACTGGACGGACGAGAGTTTCCCGGCACTGATCCGCCACCTGCGCACTGACCTGCTCACCCACGTCGGCGGGCACCTGGCCGACGACGCCGCCGTGGTTGCCCTTCAACGCACCGCAGCCAACTCCCCACCGAGCCGGACCGGCAAGTACACGAGCCCTGCCTGATCGAGGAGACGGTGACAACGGTCCGCAGAAGAATCACTGCTCTGTGACGTCTCTCAGGGGCAAGGAGTCGCTGGTCGAGGCTTCGGCCACATTCGAGGGCAGCGCGTGATGATCTGCGATTTTTTGGCGGTGGTGGTTCGGCATCGTGATGTCAGTGCGGCGGTAGCTGCGGTGTCTGTGCTGTTCAGATGGTCGCGGTGAGTAGATTCGGGTGGTGACACAGTTGCCGATTTGGTGCTGACGTTTTTGGTGATGGTGCGGGTCGGTTTGTTGCCGGTCGGTATGGGGTGTGTTGTCGCTGGTCAGTGCTTGTGGTGGCAGGGTTGGTTGCCGACAGTTGGGGGCGGGCGCCAGCTGGCGTCGCCTCTACGGTGCGGGCTTCAGGTTGTAGCGGATTCCTGGAGATGAGCAGCACGGAACTGATGCAGAAGATCGCCGCAGCCGAGGGCACGATCGCGATGCACCACCTCACCCGGTAGGGCGGCCTTACCGCCTCAGCATCGAGGACGTTCTCGCTCGCGCCCGCGAAGCCTCCAAGGAGCTGGCCGCCGTGCTCGATGAGCCTCCGCTCTGGGAGCCGATCTCGAAGCGGCCCCGGAAGCCGAAGACCGACGGTGAGAAGAAGGCGGAGATGCGCAAGCAACGGCGGCGGCTCCAGGACGCTGGGCGGCGCCGCTTCTTCGCCGGGCAGTCGCGTCGGCCCCGGTCCCGGCAGAACCCGATCGGCAACGCGGCCGCGCGCCGCGATGCCCGCGCCCTGTCCCGGGTGCGGCACTCCAGTGCCTGGCTGTGGTGACGATGTCGGGCATCGTCCACCGGGTGGAGCGCACGATGTTCTGCATCCAGTGACGATGCACGACATCGGATGCTGTGCATCGATCGGGCTCCACCGAGTGGGCTCCACTCTGGTGCGCACCGGCCGTAGGCGAGGGCCGGGAACTCTGCCAGCTGGCCCTGAGCGCGGATACGTGTCCGGCGTGTCTGCGGGCCGGTCACACTCCAGCGGTCACGGCACGCTCGAAGATCAGCGTATGGAGTGTGCAACAACACCGTTGCGTTAGCGCCGTGGGCGGCTATTGAGGCCGTGGGTGAAGAATGCGACGGTGGTGTGGACGGTGTAGTTCTGGGCCTTCTGAGG
>NZ_JBVHDS010000071.1:0-2529 GCF_055563255.1 Streptomyces sp. NPDC002958
AGTCGGGTAGCCGGAGCGCATTGCTGCGCCCCGGCCCCCTCAGAACCGGACGTGCGACTTTCACCGCATCCGGCTCAAGCAAGCCTCTGGGGCTTCACGGGTTTTGCGTGTCGGGGCAGGGTGCCGTCCTTGGCGTGTAGCTGCCGGTGGCACTCTGCGTGGATGAGGCGGAGGTTCCTCCCGTCATCCGATCCTCCGTCCCGCCTGTACACGAAGTGGTGCTTGTGCAGCATTTTCGCGCAGGCCGCGAACCAGTCGATCCACTCTCGTGGACTGTCCGGCTCGTATTCGGCCCCGGCGATGAGCGCCTGTTGACATAGGGGGCATAGCCCCTTCTGCCTGTGCGCCAGGGACAGGCTCAGCTTGTCCATGGGCGGTGGCGTTCGTTTCCGTCGGCGGGTGGTCCAGTAGTTTGTCAGTGACGCGTCATCCGGGGATGCCGTGCCCTTGACCTGGGTGTGTCGGATGATGGCCGTCCAGGCAAACTTGGTGAGGTACATACCGGTCGCCCGGTCTCCCATCACCCAGTAGTCCTGTCTGGCCTTGTTGAATCGGCCGAAGTAGCGCTTGCATACCCACTTCTTCGACTTCTTCGGGTGGGAGCGCTTGGCCCATTTGTAGGTGAGCTGCCACACGTAGTGATCCAGATCCGCGAAGGTGCGGCTGGATACTGCGGTCCGGTAGTAGGCCGACCATCCCCGAATGATCGGGGCCAGCCTTTTGATCACGGTCCCGACGTTGGACCCTTGCAGGTCCTTCATCTCGTCCCGGAGCCTCTGCCGGATTCTCCCCACGGCCGACTTGCTGGGTTTGACAAGCAGCTTTCCGCCGTACTTACGGAGATTGAAGCCGAGGAAGTCGAACCCCTCGCCCATGTGGACGATCTGGGTCTTCTCCTCGTTGATGCCTAGTCCCCTCGGCTTGAGCCACTCTGCCAGCTTGCCCTTGATCTCTTCCGCTTCCTCCTTCGTGTGACACAGCACTACGAAGTCGTCCGCGTATCGGATCAGGACCGGGGTGCCGTCGGCGGCGATGGGGTCTTTCTTCCCCATGCTCCGGTACTTGCACCCCGCAGCCGTCTCCATTCCTTCCAGTGCAATGTTCAGCAGTACCGGGCTGATCACCCCGCCCTGCGGGGTCCCTTCCTCGGTGGGGGCAAATCTTCCCTTCTCCATTACCCCGGCCTTGAGCCACCCTCGGACCATCTCCCTGGCAGGGAACTGTCCGATGGCTTTCATCAACTCGCCGTGGTCGATCCGGTCGAATGCCGCTGTCAGGTCCGCGTCGAGTACCCACTGGCGTCGCGACGACTTCTTCGCCGTTACCGTGTAGATAGCCTCGATCGCGTCGTGGCAGCCCCGACCCGGACGGAAGCCGTACGACCTCCGTTCGAAGCGGGCTTCCCACTCGGGTTCCAACGCATTCTTTACCCGGGCCTGCATGATCCGGTCACGAATGGTCGGAATCCCTAGCGGCCTCTGCTTTCCGTTGCTCTTCGGGATATACACCCGCTTGACCGGCTTGGGGTTACGGGCCTGCGTCAGCTCAACTTCTGCCGTCAGCCTTGCCCGATCCCGGGGTGTCAGGGCGACTTCCCCATCGACCCCCGCCGTCTTGCGGCCCTTGCTCGTCTGAGATACCCGCTTCACACTGACGCGTGCGTTGCTTCGGCTCCTCAGCATGAGCTTTTGCAGATTTCGGACCCTTTTGAGGTCCCCTTCCCGTGTCGCCTTGAAGATCCTCTGTCTCAGTCTCCGTACGCTCTCTTCCTCCTTGGCCCAGTCGATGCCGTGCCAGTAGGCAGAGTTCACGCCCTTCGGTCCGTTCACCACTTCGTCAGCGGCGAGGACCGCCGTCTTCGTGGCGTCCAACTTGTCCTCCGGTGCAGGTTTCTTCGCTTCGGTCTTCAATGGCTCACCAGACCCACGTGGGCACCCTTTCGGGTCAGGCATGTGCCTGTATCCGGCGGGTTATGGCGGGTGGTGTTGCGCACAGTCTCCGCCTTTCCCCTGCCCTTTCGGGCTACCGGCCTTTGCTTATTGGGTCTTCCTGTTCCCGCTGGGGAGTTGGGCCTTCCTTGCGGTTGGCTTACCGGGCTTTCGCTCGGACCCCGACGGGGTTTCCACGTTCCGCACCTACGAGATGCGACTGGGGTGGGTGCCCCCTTTACCCCGAGGCCAAAGGTGTCCGGCCCCCGACAAGCGATCCCCGGGGGTCTTGTGGTGCGTCTCAGCACCTGGCCTTATGGCTGCCGTTTGCATTGCCATCGGTGCAGCCTGAGAGTCACGAGGCATATGGAGGTTCACTTTCGTTCACCCGCCCAGTCTTCCCCTTGCTTGTTGCCCCGCGATGGCCGTGGGGCTCTTGAGCTTGAGCGCCCAGCTTCACACCCCGCCGTTACCGGCGACGCATGTGGGCGTGGGGACGGGCCTGGACACTGGCCCGAGGGGCGTCCTCCTTTCCTGCGCATCGGCGCGCCCCTACTCGTATGGTGCGACCTCGTGTCGCACCCGCTTGGTTCTCGCGGAT
>NZ_JBVHDS010000072.1:0-2512 GCF_055563255.1 Streptomyces sp. NPDC002958
CCGGGGGTGCGACACGAGGTCGCACGAGTTGAGTGAGCTTCACTGAAGGAGGTTCGGCAGATGCCGAAGGTGTAGTTACGGATCAGTGTTCGAGGATCTGTCCCCGGGCCTGACGTGCGTCGCTGGTAACGGCGGGGTGCGAAGCTCAGGTCGCCAGGCTCAAGGGCTCCCGTTCCATCCGGGAGTTACAAGTCACGGGGAAGGCCGACAGGGTGAACAGCCGTGAACCCCTGATGATGCCTCGTGATCGGAAGCCCCGCCGATGGGTGGTTGCAGCGGGGTCAAGGACTGGCCGTTGAAAAGCGGCAGGCGCCGACCGGAAGACCTTAAGCCGGTTGGGAGAACACCGCCGTCCTCGGGGTATAGGGGGCACCCGACCCGGCCGCACCTCACTCGTGCGGAACGTGACAACCCCGTTGGAGTCCGGGAACGCCCTGGCGTTCCCGGCAAGCCGACCGCAAGGAAGGCCCGAATCTCCAGCGGGCGCAGGATGGCCTCAGAAGCCAATGCCGGCAGCCGAAAGGCAGCGGGAAACCGAGGCATCATGGCTGGCTCCTTCGCCAGTCGCCTCGCATAACCGGCCGGATACGGGCAGGTGCCCGGACCCGAAAGGGTGCTGACGGAGGCCAGGTGAGCCTGTGAAGAGACGAAGAGAAGGACACCGGAACCGAAGGGCAAGTTGGACGCCATGACGAACACGCGGGCACACGCCGGTGCGGACGTGATGGCGAACGGACCGGAGGACAACGTCCCCGACTGGCACGAGATCGACTGGCGTGCTCTCGAGGACGAAGTACGGCGTCTGAGACAGAGGATCTTCACGGCATCGCAGGCAGGCGACCTCAAACGGGTACGCAATCTGCAGAAACTGATGCTCCGCTCTCGGGCCAACACGCTGTTGAGCGTGCGGCGCGTGACGGAGGTCAATGCTGGTCGCAAGACCCCGGGGGTGGACGGGCGGACGGCGCTACTGCCCCAGTTGAAGGCCGAGTTGGCCAACTGGGCACAGTATCGCTCCTCGGCCTGGACGGCCCTGCCGGTCAAACGAGTGCACATTCCGAAGGCAGGCGGTAAGAAGCGCCCACTGGGCATCCCTGTGATCGCCGACCGGGTTCTCCAGGCGCGGGTCGTCAACGCGCTGGAACCGGAGTGGGAGGCGCGGTTCGAGCCGAAGTCGTACGGCTTCCGGCCTGGCCGCGGCTGCCAGGACGCAATCTCCGCCATCTATCTGACGCTGAAGGGAAAGAACCCCCAGCGGATGTGGGTGCTGGACGCGGACCTGAAAGCGGCGTTCGACCGCATCAACCACGAGCACCTTCTCGCCCAGCTCGGCACGTTCCCCGCCAGGGAACTGGTCCGACGCTGGCTGAAGGCGGGGGTGGTCGATCGCGACCGGTTCGCCCCGACAGAGGAGGGCACCCCGCAAGGCGGGGTGGTCAGCCCTCTGCTGCTGAACATCGCCCTGCACGGATTGGAAGAGGCCGCCGGAGTCCGCTACCGAAAGCTCGGCACGCACGCCGCCGAGTCGGTCGAGGTCGCCCCGGCGTTGATCAGATACGCCGACGACCTTGTCGTGCTCTGTCACAGCCGTGATGAAGCCGAACGGGTCAAGGCGAAGCTCACCGTCTGGCTGGCCCCCAGGGGGCTGGTGATCAACGAGGACAAGACGCGCATCGTCCACGCTGACTCCGGCTTCGACTTCCTGGGATTCAACGTCCGTCGATACGACGGCAAGCTGCTGATCAAACCGAGTCCGGCGGCCCTGAGACGGATCCGGGAACGGCTACGCGCGGAGATGGCGGCCCTGCGCGGGGCCAATGTCAGTGCGGTGCTGCACAAGATCGACCCGATCGTGCGCGGCTGGTCGGCCTACTACCGGACGGTGGTCTCCAGCGACGCGTTCACCGCGCTGGACGACTACATGTGGAAGCTCACCTACAAGTGGGCCAAGCAAGGCCATCAGAACAAGTCGAGGCACTGGATCGTCGATCGGTACTTCGGCCAGTTCAACCCGTCCAGCAAGAACCGCTGGGTGTTCGGTGACCGGGAGACCGGCGCCCACCTGCGGAAGTTCTCCTGGACGAAGATCGTTCGACACCAGATGGTCGCGGGCACCTCGTCTCCGGACGACCCGGCCCTGACCGAGTACTGGGACAAGAGGCGGCGCAAGGGGGCACCCTCGCCACTGGACGCGTTCGGACTGCGGCAGTTGACGCTGCAAGACGGCCGTTGCCCATTGTGTCGGGAGTTCCTGCTGCACGCCGACCACCAACCGCAGAGCCCACCCGAGTGGGAGCAGTGGATGGCGGTCGTCCGGCGGGCAATGACGAAGCAGTACATCGTCATCTCTCCGGAACAGGGCAAGTCGAACGTGGTCCTCCGTCTCGTGCACACCGCCTGCCGTCGTCGGCGATCAGCCGAGATCGCGGCAGGCCCAGCACCTCTGCATGCCGGCGAGCCTTCAGGGCTTGCTTGAGCCGGATGCGGGGACAACTCGCACGTCCGGTTCTTA
>NZ_JBVHDS010000073.1:0-2320 GCF_055563255.1 Streptomyces sp. NPDC002958
AGTGGTCGGCTGCGGAAGTTCTTCGGGGGTTGACTGCAGAGTCGGCGTGGTATCTGGTGTCCCGACTTGCCGGATCGCCACCGCGTCTTTCCGAAGGTCGAGTGGCGTCGAGGTTGATGTCGTGGACTTCTCCGCGGGCGTCGCGTCAGACTCATCGGCATGGTGCACCTGCGCGTTCTCACGAAAAGCGACTGGCCGTTGTGGCGGGAAGTTCGCCTTGCTGCGCTGGGCGAGGCACCGCAGGCGTTCAAGGCTCGGCTTGCGGACTGGCACAGCGGCGGGGAGGAGCAGTGGCGTGCGCGCTTGGAAATGCCCGACGCCCACAACATCGTTGCGTTGCTGGGCCGTCGAACGGTCGCGGTGGCCAGCGGCCTTCCTGGGGACAGCGGCGCATGCGAGCTGAGGTCGGTGTGGGTCAGTCCCCAGGCGCGGGGTCTCGGCGTCGGAGACCGGTTGATAGCGGCGGTCGAAAGGTGGGCCCTGCAGTCGGGTGCAACGAAGCTGAAACTCGCAGTGATCCCCGGCAACGAGCCGGCCATCGCGCTGTATCAGCGCAACGGCTTCGTCGTCGCGGAAGAGCTCGGAGACCTGTTGGCCGATGGTGTGACCAGGGAACGGGTGATGGTGAAGGCGCTTCACTGACGAGACGACACACAAGCTCGGCGGATCATTCCGCCTGCTTGCGTGGCCGTAGGAAACCTGGCGTCTTCAGATGTTTGGGGCGGTGAGGTAGAGGCCGCAGGCGCAGTCCAGGGCTTCTTCGGGGGTGCCGGCGAAGCTGCCGGTGGGCAGGATGGTGTCTTCGTACTTGTCGGTGCTGGCGAGGTAGAGGGCGAAGCCCCAGGTGCTGGCGGATCCGCCGTAGCGCAGGCGCATGAGCTTGATGCGCTCGCCGTCGGTCAGTTCGCCGTCGATGTAGGCGAACTGACCGCGGTAGCGGACGTCCAGGCCGGCGAGCTGCGGCCAGGCGGTACGGGCTCGCGCGGTCAGCTTCTGGGCGAGGGAGGTCTTGGTCGACTCCGGCACGGTGGGCATGGAGTCATCCTGCCTGGTCGCCCGCGACAGAGGTGCGGCAGGCTCCAGCCGGTAAGATCCACTTCTGCTGATCGGCCTGCCTGCCTTGCCCGTTGCTGCTGCCCGCCCGATATCGCTGACCGCCTCGCAGAGGCACCGGCTGAAGAAGATGGCCTACGGCCACAAGACTGCCCACCAGGCCCGGATGCGCGCGAACGTCGTGCTCCACGCTGCACGGGGCCGCTCCAACGCGCGCATCACCCGCGAGACGGGCCTGCACCTGGATACCGTGCGCAGGTGGCGGCGCCGGTTCGCCGAGCAGGGCATGGCCGGGCTGGCCGATCGCCAGCGCACCGGTCGCCCGCCCTCGTTCACCGCACTGCAGGCCGCCCAGGTCAAGGCCCTGGCCTGCCAACTGCCCGCCGAGACCGGAGCCCCGCTATCACGCTGGTCGTGCCCGGAGTTGGCCCGCGAGGCCAAGGTACGGGGCATCGTCCCGGCTGTGTCGGCCTCCACCGTGCGCCGCTGGCTGGCCCAGGACGCCCTCAAGCCCTGGCAGCACCGCTCCTGGATCTTCATCACCGACCCCGATTTCGGACCCAAGGCCGAACGAGTGCTGGACCTGTACGCCCGTACCTGGCAGGGTCGGCCGCTCGGACCGGACGAGTACGTCATCAGCGCCGACGAGAAGACCTCCATCCAGGCCCGCTGCCGCTGCCACCCCACCCTCGCCCCCGGGCAGGCCCGGGCGATGCGGGTCAACCACACCTACGGCCGCGGCGGCGCCCTGGCCTACCTCGCCGCCTACGACGTCCACCACGCCCAGGTCTTCGGCCGCACCGAGCCCAGGACCGGCATCGACCCGTTCATGAACCTGGTCGCCCAGGTCATGAGTGCCGAGCCCTACACGAACGCCAAGCGTGTGTTCTGGATTGTGGACAACGGCTCCTCCCACCGCGGGCAGAAGGCCGCCGACCGGCTGACCAGCGCCTTTCCGAACGCGGTCATGGTCCACACCCCGGTCCACGCCTCCTGGCTCAACCAGGTGGAGATCTACTTCTCCGTCGTCCAACGCAAGGTCGTCTCGCCCAACGACTTCGCCGACCTTGCCCAGGTCAGGAACCGGCTCCGAGCCTTCGAAGACCGCTACAACGCCACAGCACAGCCGTTCCAGTGGAAGTTCACCACCTCCGACCTGAACGATCTGCTGGCCAGACTCGACCGGCACACCGCCGATCACCAGGAAGAATCCTCCGACGGGCCAGCTACGTGATCAACCCCCGAAGGACTTCCGGAGCCGACCACT
>NZ_JBVHDS010000074.1:0-2145 GCF_055563255.1 Streptomyces sp. NPDC002958
CACGTCGGCGCAGCTCAAGCGGGTAACGGGAAGGTCGTGCCATGACTCGATCCTTTCATGAAATCGAGCCTCCACCTGACCCGGGGCGGTTCAGTTGCTGCCCGACGTGCATGTCGTGGATGCCGGCTACACCACCGCCGGCCTGTTCCTGACCGCGACCGAGCAAAGCATGGAACTCCTCGGCCCGGCCCCGCACGACAGCAGCCCGCAGTCCCGGCAGAATCAGGGCTTCTCCCGAGCCGACTTCACCATCGACTGGGAAACCGAGAGCGCCGTCTGCCCGGCAGGGCACCGCAGTTTCGAATGGTGGGAGCAGAAACACCACCGTAACGGCACCCCCGTGCTCAAAGTGTTCTTCTCCGCCGAGCGCTGCCGCCCCTGCCCGAAGCAGACGTCGTGCACCAAGCCACCATCCGGGCGCCGAGGCAGAGGCATCACCTTCCTGCCGCGTGAGCGGTACGAGGCCCTCGAAGCCGTCCGCCAGGCGCAGGAGACCAAAGAGTGGAAGGGCCGCTACGCAATCCGGGCCGGAGTCGAAGGAACGATCTCCCAGGCCGTACGCGTCACCGGCCTGCGCCGCACCCGCTACCGCAATCTGCCCACTACCCGGCTCGGCCACGTCTTCGCCGCCACCGCACTCAACCTCATCCGCATCGACCGATGGCTGACCGGCACCCCACTCGGCGGCACCCGCACCTCCCGCCTCGAAGCCCTGATGCTCGCGGCCTGATCACCCGAATCACGCATTCCTCAGCAGAGTCCTTCAGCCCGGTGGTGAAGCGATTCTGAGCGCTGCTCTGACCGGCAGGCTAGAGCGGACGGTTCTGCTGCTCGATGTACTGACGGACGATGGACAGCGGAGCCCCGCCCACCGAGCCGGCGAAGTAGGAGCCGGACCACAGACGCTGAGCCCGCCAGTAGTGTCGGACCAGTTCCGGGTACTCCTGGCGGAGCCGGCGTGAGCTGACGCCCTTGAGCGAGTTGACCAGCTTGGACAGGGCCACTTTCGGGGGGAAGTTCACCAGCAGATGCACGTGGTTGTCCTCGCCGTTGAACTCCACCAGCTCGCATTCGAAGTCCTCACACACGGCCCGCATGACCTCCTCCATACGCGTCAGGTGCACGTCCTCGAAGACCCTGTGCCGGTACTTCGTCACAAAAACCAAATGTGCGTGGAGGGCAAAAGCACAGTGACGACCAGTACGAATGTTCTGATACTCAGCCATAGGCCAACTGTATTACGGTGTTCGGTATGCAGCTTCGGTACACCTTCCGCGTGTACCCGAACGGTCCTCAGCGTGTGGCGCTGGCCCGGGCGTTCGGGTGCGCCCGCGTCGTTTTCAACGACGCGTTGCGCACCCGCAAGGACGCCCATGAACAGGGCCTGCCCTACCCGAAGGCCGGGAACCTGTCCAAACAGGTCATCACCGAGGCGAAGAAGACCCAGGCCCGTGCCTGGCTCGGCGAGGTGTCCGCCGTGGTGCTCCAACAGTCCCTGCGGGACCTGGACACCGCATACATGAACTTCTTCGCCTCGCTGAAGGGCACCCGCAAGGGGCCGAAGATCGCAGAACCCCGGTTCAAGTCCCGTAAGGACAGTCGGCAGTCGATCCGCTTCACCAGGAACGCCCGGTGGAAGATCACCCCCGGCGGGGACCTGTCGTTACCGAAAATCGGCGCTGTGCGGGTGAAGTGGTCCCGTGTTCTGCCCTCGGCCCCCTCGACAGTGACTGTGATCAAGGACGCGGCCGGAAGGTACTTCGCGTCCTTCGTCGTGGAAACCGAACCCGAAACGCTGCCCGCCGTGGAACCGGTCGTCGGCATCGACCTCGGCCTTGGACACTTCGCGGTCCTCTCCGACGGGACCAAGATCAGCAGCCCCCGGTTCCTGCGCCGGGCGGAGAAGAAACTCAAACGGGAGCAGCGCAGTCTGTCCCGTAAGGCGAAGGGGTCGAAGAACCGGGAGAAGGCCCGGGTCAAGGTCGCCCGCGCGCATGCGCAGGCGGCCGATGCGCGGCGCGAGTTCCACCACCAGCTCTCCGCACAGATCATCCGCGAGAACCAAGCGGGTGCGACACGAGGTCGCACCATACGAGTAGGGGCGCGCCGATGCGCAGGAAAGGAGGACGCCCCTCGGGCCAGTGT
>NZ_JBVHDS010000075.1:0-1914 GCF_055563255.1 Streptomyces sp. NPDC002958
ACCCGCGTCAATGGTGATCGGAAACGGTCCGGGGCCGCGTGGTGAGTTCACACCGCGCGGCCCCGGACCGTCGGAAAAGGGGTGCAGCTGGACGGCGGGTCAGCCCTTGCGGGACTTGACCTCGTCGGTGAGCTGGGGCACGACCTGGAAGAGGTCGCCGACGACGCCGTAGTCGACGAGGTCGAAGATCGGGGCCTCGGCGTCCTTGTTGATCGCGACGATCGTCTTGGACGTCTGCATGCCGGCCCGGTGCTGGATCGCGCCGGAGATGCCGGAGGCGATGTACAGCTGCGGGGAGACCGACTTGCCGGTCTGGCCGACCTGGCTGGAGTGCGGGTACCAGCCCGCGTCGACTGCCGCACGCGAGGCACCGACGGCCGCACCGAGAGAGTCGGCGAGGGCCTCGATGACCGCGAAGTTCTCCGCACCGTTGACACCACGGCCGCCGGAGACGACGATCGCGGCCTCGGTCAGCTCCGGACGCCCGGTCGACTCGCGCGGGGTGCGCGACAGCACCTTCGTCCCCGTAGCCTGCTGCGAGAACGACACGCTCAGCGCCTCGACCGCACCCGCGGCCGCAGCGGCCTCGACCGGAGCCGAGTTCGGCTTCACGGTGATGACCGGAGTCCCCTTCGAGACCCGGGACTTCGTCGTGAACGACGCGGCGAAAGCGGACTGCGTGGCGACCGGGCCCTGCTCACCGGCCTCCAGATCGACGGCGTCGGTGATGATGCCCGACCCGATCCGCACCGCGAGACGGGCCGCGATCTCCTTGCCCTCCGCGGACGACGGCACCAGCACCGCGACCGGCGACACCGCCTCGTACGCGGCCTGCAACGCATCCACCTTCGGCACGACCAGGTAGTCGGCGAACTCCGGCGCATCGGCGGTCAGGACCCTCACCGCACCGTGCTCGGCCAGCACCCCCGCGGTACCGGCAGCGCCATCGCCGAGCGCGACCGCGACCGGCTCACCGATACGACGCGCCAGCGTCAAAAGCTCCAGGGTGGGCTTGCGGACGGCACCGTCCACGTGATCGACATAGACGAGAACTTCAGCCATGGGACTTCAATCTCCTGCGAGTAGCGAAGAAACTACGGGGGACAAACAGGGGTCAGATGAACTTCTGGCCGGCCAGGAACTCGGCCAGCCGCTTGCCGCCCTCGCCCTCGTCCTTGACGATCGTGCCCGCCGTACGCGCCGGACGCTCCGCCGCCGAATCCACCGCGGTCCAGGCACCCGCCAGACCGACCTCGTCCGCCTCGATCTCCAGATCCTCCAGATCCAGCGACTGAACCGGCTTCTTCTTCGCCGCCATGATCCCCTTGAACGACGGGTAACGCGCCTCACCCGACTGGTCCGTCACCGACACCACCGCGGGCAACGACGCCTCCAACTGCTCGGACGCGGTATCGCCGTCCCGGCGACCCCTGACCGTGCCACCCTCGACCGACACCTCCGACAGCAGCGTGACCTGCGGCACACCCAGACGCTCCGCCAGCACCGCGGGCAGCACACCCATCACGCCGTCCGTCGACGCCATGCCACAGATCACCAGGTCGTAACCCGTCTTCTCGATCGCCTTCGCCAGCACCAGCGACGTACCGATCACGTCCGTGCCGTGCAGATCGTCGTCCTCGACGTGAACGGCCTTGTCCGCACCCATCGACAGCGCCTTGCGCAACGCGTCCTTGGCATCCTCCGGACCCACCGTCAGCACAGTGATCTCCGCGTCGTCCGCCTCGTCCGCGATCTGCAGCGCCTGCTCCACCGCGTACTCGTCGAGCTCCGACAACAGACCGTCGACATCCTCACGGTCCAGCGTCAGGTCATCAGCGAAGTGCCGGTCGCCGGTGGCGTCGGGCACGTACTTCACACAGACAACGATCCTCAAGCTCACGCCGGCTCTCCTAC
>NZ_JBVHDS010000076.1:0-1896 GCF_055563255.1 Streptomyces sp. NPDC002958
GCCTTCTCACGGCTCTCCAGCACTGCCCGCAACGACGGCATCCGCCACCTCCGCATCACCAGGACGAACACGACGGCCTCAGCCTGCCTGGAACATGAAGCAACCGCGACTGACCTGCAGAAACTCGCACATCAGATTCGGAAAAGAGACACCTTCTAACAAAGCCCTACCAGGGAAGCGGCGGAGGTGTGGGGTTGGATAGCGTGCCGCCCACTACAATTTCCCCGACCACCATGCGGTGGACTATGTCACCGAACTGACGGCACGTGACCACTTCGCACCGGGTGACGGTTCCGGCGATGGCGTACTCGATCAACGTGAGCACGCCCAGGCCCTCTTCACACATGTACCTGTCCAGATTCAGCTCCCGCGGGCCGAGCCAGACTTCATCGTCAGTGTCGAACTTTCCCTTGAACGCCTGAGTGGATAGCACGACACCTTCGCCCAGGGCATCTTCCTTGATCTCTTCTATGGCCTCCTCCCACACCCTGCGGGCATCGGTGGACATGGCTTTAAGGACCCGTTGAGCCTTGAGTCGTATCTCGGTGTCGATCACGTGTCCAGGTGCCGGGAACTGCATCGTCAACTTGTATTCCTTCACTGGTATCGGGGAACAGGAGGAGACGCCCCCATTGTTCCCCGAAGCCGCGTTCAGCGGGACTGAATCACGTCGCTGACCCCAGGTCGGCGATGCGAGCTTCGAGGTCGCGGACGACCACGACCGGTGGTGCGATCAGTCCCCAACCGGCCACATTGCCCAACAGTCCGAGCGTAAGCCGTCATTACGGTTCGGGTCGTTGCCGCTGCGGGATACAAATCCCGTCCCCGCTACCATGCGAACAGGCCCCTCGAGCATCAGGCTGAGGGGCCTGTTCGCATCCCAGTTCCGTCGGCGGCTCAGGCACCGCCGGGGTGTACGAAGCCGTATCCTTCGCGCACCGGACTCAAGACCTCACTGCTGCCCCGGGCCCGGGCAACCCGTCAGGTCCACCCTGCCGCACGCATCATGCTGACCAACACGCGCTCGGCCGCCTCCTTCTCGTCCTGGTTCACCTCGACGCTCTCCCAGCCCAAGTCCTCGGCATACCTCAGTACCCCGAACAGCGTCTCGTGATCGTCGGCGCCGCGAGGGCCCTCAAAAGGCGAGATCAGGACCGGCGACAGCGCTTGCCGCACCCAGTCGGCGACGGTGGCCTCATCTCCCTCGGGCATCCACGAGTAGTAGGGCACTCGCCCGAGTTCGCCCAGCGCCGCCCTGAGGGTCTCGAACTCCGAGCCGGGGCGTGGACCGGCCGCGTGGTCGAGGGCGTCGGCGAACGCGGCGAGCAGTGCGAGATCCGCCTCGGCCACCTCAACGGTGGCCAAGTGCACCACGCTCCCACCGTCGGGTCCCACCAGCAGCAGCATGTTGGGCGGGTACTCCTCCGTCCCGTCCACCAGCTCCTCCGTCCCCTCGGGTAGTGCGTTGCGCACCTGCCAGTACGCATCGAAGACGTCCTCAATGGGCGCGCCGGGAATCGGCACCCCCCCGCTGTCCCGGTAACCCATAAGCACCCCCTCATGGTCCAGGAGCATGTCCATTCGGAGTCTCAGGATCAGTCCGTCCAGTTCGTACAGGCTGGCCAGGGCATTCCGCACGAGCGGCAACAGCAAGGTGCGGGTGGGGGATCGGCGCGGCGGCGGCAACGGTTGGCCGCCGGCTTGGGTGCGATCGTTCGCGCGCATCGCCTCGGTGTACCGCATGCCGGTTGCCCGGCTCTGCTCTCGGAGTTCCCGCGTACGCTTCCGCGACTTCCTGGGATGGCTAGTACTCCAGCCGTAGATCGTGATCTTGCTGGTAGGGCCGGTGTGGGCATGGGTGCGGCCACCGTTGATCATCGTGAGTTGTGTGGACTG
>NZ_JBVHDS010000077.1:0-1827 GCF_055563255.1 Streptomyces sp. NPDC002958
GAGGCCAGGTGCAGGGCGACCAGGGAGGAGGAGCAGGCGGTGTCGACCGACACGGCCGGGCCCTCCAGGCCCAACGTGTAGGCGACCCGGCCCGACAGCACGCTGGTGGTCGTGCCCGTCAGGCGAAAACCTTCCAGATCGGGCGGCATCTGGCCGCCGTAGTCGGAGGTCAGGGCGCCGCAGAAGACACCGGTGTTCGAACCGCGCAGGGAGGTGGGGTCGATGCCCGAGTCCTCCAGGGCTTCCCAGGCGGCCTCGAGGGTGAGGCGCTGCTGCGGGTCGATGGCGAGGGCCTCGCGCGGACTGATCCCGAAGAAGCCCGCGTCGAAGTCGCCTGCCGAGGCTACGAACCCGCCGCCGCTCGCGGAGATCTTGCCGGTCCGCTCGGGATCGGGGTCGTAGATCCCCTGCTCCCAACCGCGGTCTCCGGGCAGCGCCGAGACGGCGTCGCGGCCCTCCGCGACGAGCTGCCACAGCTCCTCGGGCGAGGTCACCCCGCCCGGGTAGCGGCAGCTCATGCCGACGATGGCCAGCGGCTCGATGTCCCTCTGCTCCAGCTCGCGGACGCGGCGGTTGGCGGTGCGCAGCTCTCCGGTGACCTTCTTGAGGTACATGCGGAGCTTCTGCTCGTCGGTCATCGAGCGGCTGCTCTGCTGGTCAGCCGTACCCTGGGTCACGATCCGAGCTCCTTGTCGATCAACTCAAACATCTCTTCGTCGGACACGTCGTCGAAGTTCTCGACGAGGTCCTGGTCCGCGTCGTCGTGGTGGTGGGCGGCACCGCCGAGGACGGACCACAGTCGGTTGTTGAAGGCGCGGAGCCGTGGCTCCAGTTCGGCCAGTTGCGCGCTGTCCCCGGCCAGTTCGGTGAGCAGGGCCTCGACCTTCTGCAGCTCCTCCTCGAACGGGGAGAGGCTCTGCTGCGTCGTGGGTCCCCCGAGGCCGGCGAGGATGTAGGCCGCGACGGCACCTGAGGTCGGGTGGTCGAAGACGAGGGTGGAGGGGAGCCGTACGCCACCGGCCTGGGTGAGGCGGTTGCGCAGCTCGACACCGGCGAGGGAGTCGAAGCCGAGCTCCTTGAATGCCCGTTCGGGATCGACCGCCTCCGGCGAGGAGTGCCCGAGTACGGCCGCGACCTGCGCTTGCACCAGCTCCAGGACGATCCCCGGCCGGTCCGCCTCGGGCGCCGCCGCCACTCGCTGCGCGAGGGTTCCGCCGCCCGCCGTCTGCTCCCGGCGCGCCGGGGCCCGTACGAGACCCCGCATCAGGGCCGGCAGCATGTCCGCCCGGGCCTGGGCGCGCAACGCGGCCTGGTCGAGGAGTACGGGCACCGCAAGGGCGCCGTCCACCTGCCGGGCGTGGTCGAAGAGCTCGAGGCCGAGGTCGTTGGGGATGGCCCCGACGCCCATGCGTGCCCAGCGAGCCACGCTGTTCTCGTCGAGCAGGCCGGCCATGCTGCGCTCCTCGGCCCACAGGCCCCAGGCCAGCGAGGTGGCCGGCCGCCCCGCCGCCCGGCGCCGGGCGGCGAGGGCGTCGAGGGTGGCGTTGGCGGCGGCGTAGTTGCCCTGGCCGGGGCTGCCGATGATGGCGGCCACCGACGAGAACAGAAGGAACTCGGAGAGTTCGGCGTCCGCCGTCAGCTCGTCCAGGTGCAGGGCGGCGTCCAGCTTCGGGCGCATGACGCGCTCGATCTGAGCGGGAGTCAGGGCCTCGACGGTGCTGTCGGAGACGATGCCCGCGGCGTGGACGACGGCGGTCAGGGGGTGCTTCAGGGATGCGATGAGGTCGGCGAGTTGGTCGCGGTCGGTGACGTCGCAGGTGGCGATGT
>NZ_JBVHDS010000078.1:0-1779 GCF_055563255.1 Streptomyces sp. NPDC002958
GAGGCAGTCCGTGATGAGGTGCCGCTTGCGGCCGTTGATCTAATGGGCGGTAGCTGAGCTCGTTGAAAGCGCCTTCTCGATGCCGGTCGCCGGCGTCAGCACGACGTCCTCCGTTGATCCGGGCCGTTGAGCCCTCAAAGAAGACTGACGTGTGCTGGCGCTCGCAGTCGGCATCGAGAGCGATCACTTGATCACCGATGATGATCGTGGTCCAAGCCCCCTGCGGGGACTACCTCTTACGTGTTCGGGAGCCACGAGCTCCAGCCAAGACCGAGGGCCCCGCAGGTCGCTGGGGTCATGAACGACTAATCGGATGTCGGGCCACTGAGCCCTTCCATTAGAGAGACGCATGCCCTGCACGGCTGTGACCAGCCACAACACAGATCCGATGAGAAAGCGTGAGGCGAGTGAGAGCGTTCTGCGGCATCGACTGGGCCAGTGATCACCACGACATAGCCATCGTCGACGAAACGGGTTCGCTGCTGGCCCGGGCTCGCATCGATGACACAGCGGAAGGGCTCGATCAGCTGCTTCGGATGCTCGCAGAGCACGGTGACAATCCGCAGGATCCCGTTCCGGTGGCCATAGAGACCTCCCGCGGTCTTCTGGTCGCCTGCCTGCGGGCGACGGGCCGCCCCGTCTACGCCATCAATCCGATGGCCGCCGCCCGGTACCGGGACCGGCACACGGTCTCCCGCAAGAAGTCCGACCACCTGGACGCCATGGTGCTGGCGAACATCCTCCGCACCGATGCCGCAGCTCACCGCATGCTTCCCGCCGACTCGGAGGTGGCCCAGGCCGTCGCGGTCCTTGCCCGTGCCCAACAGGACGCCGTCTGGGACCGAACCCAGGCCGGCAACAAGCTGACCTCCCACCTGCGCGAGTACTTCCCCACCTATGTGGCCGCCGTCGGCTACCGCCGCGAGGGCATCTATCACCCCATAGCCCGCGCTCTCCTGGCCGCGGCGCCCACCCCGCGCCAGGCGGCCAAGCTGACCCGGACGCAACTGCGGGCCGTGCTGAAGAAGGCCGGCCGCAAGAACACCATTGAAAGGGAGGTCGAGCGTCTGCACGGAGCACTCCGTGTTCCACAAATGCGTCATCTCCCCCTGGTCGAGGAGGCCATGGGGCGCCAGGCACTTGCGCTGCTTCGGCAGTTGGAGGCCGCGTGCGCGAGTGCCGATGATCTCGCCGAAGCCACAGTGCAGGCGTTCGAGGCCCATGCCGACGCCGAGATCATCACCAGTTTCCCCGGACTGGGACCGCTCAGCGGGGCCCGGGTGCTAGCTGAGATCGGCGATGACCGGACCCGATTCGCCGATGCCAGAGGCCTGAAGGCGTACGCGGGATCTGCCCCTGTCACCAGGGCCTCCGGCAAGAGCGTGTCCGTCGCGGCCCGCAGGGTGAAGAACCAGAGATTGGCCGGCGTCGGCTACATGTGGGCCTTCTCGGCGATGGCCCACTCGGAGGGAGCGCGGGCCCATTATGACCGCCGACGCGAGGCCGGAGACCGCCACACGGCCGCCCAGAGGAACCTCTTCAACCGGATGATTGGCTGCCTTCACCACTGCCTTTCTCACCGCCTCCCGTTCAACGAGGCTGTTGCCTTCCCGACCTCGCGAGAACCCCACCTTGCCCTGGCCGCTTGACTCCTTCTTCGCATCGGATGTCTTCTTCCCGCCGTCGTAGCCCCGTGAGGCGTTCTTGACGGTGGCATCGGCCTTCACCGACTGCGAGTCCACGATGGCCGCCGTCGGCTCCGTTTCTCTGCCCTCCGCC
>NZ_JBVHDS010000079.1:0-1743 GCF_055563255.1 Streptomyces sp. NPDC002958
CCAATGCCACGAAGTTAAGCGCTCGCCGTGAATGTCAAAGGCGGGTGAGATGAGGAGGGGCCTCTGCTATCCAGGGGATCGACCAAGATCTTCC
Organism: Streptomyces sp. NPDC002958; assembly: GCF_055563255.1. Classification (NCBI taxonomy): domain Bacteria; kingdom Bacillati; phylum Actinomycetota; class Actinomycetes; order Kitasatosporales; family Streptomycetaceae; genus Streptomyces; species Streptomyces sp. NPDC002958. Next base: position 95 of record NZ_JBVHDS010000079.1, read on the forward strand.
TGAGAAAGCAGAGACCCAGTGGCCCAGTCTGTCACGGGCGGAACCAAGGTGTTCGCGCCTGGTCATATCGGCGAGTTAACCCAGGTCATCCCACCCGAGTTGGTGGACGCGGTGCTGGACGAGACCGGGGCGCATGAACGACGACTTCGGAGCCTCCCCTCTCGCGTCGGGGTGTACCTTGTCCTCGCGCTCGGGCTGTTCGAGCATCTGGGCACCGGACTGGTGTGGGGCAAACTCGTGGCCGGACTGGCCGCCAGAGTGCCGCAGCCCTCGGAGAAGGCCCTTCGTGATCTGCGTCGACGAGTCGGCGTGGCCCCGCTCAAGCAGCTGTTCGACGTACTTGCCGGCCCGCTGGCCCAGCCCTCCACGCCCGGAGTGCGCTACCGCCGCTGGCGCACGGTCGCCTTCGACGGCTGTGGGAGCCTGAACGTCCCCGACCACGAGCGCAACCGATCATGGCTCGGCCGCACCGAGCGTCGCCACGGCCCGACCGGTTACCCCCGGCTGATGCTCATGACCCTGTGCGAAACCGGCACCCGCGGCCTGATCGCCGCCGTCTTCGGCCCGGCCTCGAAAGGCGAGACCGACTACGCCCACGATCTGGCCGGCCACCTGACCTCGGACATGCTCCTGCTGGCGGACCGCGCCTTCGACAGCAATGAACTGCTCGCGGACATCGCAGCCCAGGGGGCCCAGTTCCTGATCCGTGCCACCAGCACCCGACGACCGCCCGTGCTGGCGATGCTGCCAGACGGCTCCTACCTCACCCGGCTCAAAGGCCTCCGTCTGCGGGTGATCGAGGCCGAGATCCGGGCCCGCACCGCCGACGGCGGCGACTTCGGCGGAACCTACCGCCTGCTCACCACGCTCAGCGACCACCGCACCGATCCCGCCGACCACCTGGTTCGTCTCTACCACGAGCGCTGGGAGATCGAGGTCGCCTACCTGGCACTACGTCACACCCTGCTCAAAGGCCGAGTCCTACGCTCGAAGGACCCGGTGGGCCTGAACCAGGAGATGTGGGGACTACTCACCCTCTACCAGGCCCTGCGCTCGGTCATGGTGACCGCGGTAGAGACAATGCCCGGCTGCGATCCCGACCGGGCCGGCTTCACCATCGCCCTGGAGGCCGCCCGTGACACGGTCGTCAGCCTCGCCGGGACGACCGCGGCCTCAGGGCCGGACAGTCAGCCCGACCTGGTAGGACACATCGGCGCCCGCGTCCTGCACGCACTGCTTCCCGGGCGCCGGATGCGACTGTCCACCCGCATCGTCAAGTGCGGAACCTCCCGCTACAACATCTGGAACCGCGACGGGCGTCCACGCGACAGCACCCCGATCACCGGCATCGAGATCACCGTCCACCCACCCGCCCTGCCCAGCGCGCAGGACCCGAGCAGGGCCCTCTCCGGCCGCTGGGGCCAGGTCTGCCAGATCCTGGCTGCGAACTCCAACCAAGCCATGCACACCCGGGATATCGCCCGGCGTCTCGGACTCCCCACCTCTGGACGCCCCCTCAGCAGTCTCACTGCGCAACTGTGCTACTGGGCCCGCAACGACCGACTCGTCCGCACCGCTCCGAGCACCTACAAGATCACCCTCCCCGACATCTTGACGCCACCGCCGAATCCTTAACTTCGTGGCATTGG
>NZ_JBVHDS010000080.1:0-1537 GCF_055563255.1 Streptomyces sp. NPDC002958
GCACGTCGGCGCAGCTCAAGCGGGTAACGGGAAGGTCGTGCCATGACTCGATCCTTTCATGAAATCGAGCCTCCACCTGACCCGGGGCGGTTCAGCCTTCGTTCTTGCGGTGCTGGCGGGTGGGGTTGCCCGGCAGTGGCCCGCTGACGGTGATCTGGTGTTCGCGGGTGGCTCGTTCCAGGTGGACCAGAGAGGTGTAGCCGCCGTCGACCAGGTGCTCGGCCGGCAGCAGCCCGCGACGCGCCAGGCGGGTGTGGATGCCAGGCAGGGCCTGGCCGTCGTTCGTGGCGGCCGAGGTGGTGGCCACGTCCGTGATCACGTTGGCGCTGTCGGAGGCACACGTCTCGGTGACATGCGCGGCGAATCCCTTCCAGCTGATGATGTGCCCATGGCGGACGTAACGCGCCGTGGTGTCGTAGGGCGAGACGATCGCCGAGGAAGAGGGCGGCAGGCCGCCGTCGTCGACGGTGCGCCAGCGTAGGCGGCCTGCCGCGTCGCGGTAGTAGTTCTGCACGACGATCTGCCGCAGCGCCTCGGCCTGTGGGCCGGGCCGGTAACCCGGTCCGTGCCGGTGGAGGCGTTCCAGCAGTCGGCAGGCGTCCTCGCCTGCGGCGAGGATCCTGGTTTTGGGCCGGGTGGGGTTCTTGCCCAGACGGACCGGACGGCCGTAGCGGCGCCCCCAGTCCTCGTCGACCAGGCCGGTCAGCAGGTGCGAAGCAGTGCGGGCCACTTCTTCCAGCACGGCACGGACGGCCTCGGTGACCAGTTCCAGCCGGGTCAGATCGCGCACCGCGGCCAGGACATGGGTGGAGTCGGTGCGCTGCGTGGTGCGCTCGCGCACGAGTCCGGCCTCCTTCAGGCGTGCGAGCGCCAGATCGAGAAGACTGTCGGCGCGGTCGCCCTGGGCGAGGCGCTCGCGGAAGTCGGCCAGCACGCTGTGGTGGAAGCCGGGATCGTCCAGCTCCATGGCCAGGGCGTACTTGAAATCGATGCGGCAGCGGACCGATTCCGCTGCCTGACGGTCCGACAGACCGAGCAGGAACTGCAGCACACAGACGGTGGCCAATTGGGCGGGCGAGAGGCCGGGGCGTCCGTCACGCGGGTACCAGCCCACGAAGTCCTCGTCGCACCACAGCCCGTCCAGCCGGTCTCTCACCCACATCGCCGTCGTACCGCCCGGGTTGCTCGCCCGCGCGATCCGCGCGGTCAGAGACGGGACTTGCTCACCGGAACGAGGACGGAGCGACAACGGACACCTCGACAACTGAATCGGTCTTCGAAACAGCCCCGAGCATGCCCGATGATCACGCTGCCGCACCGGAAAACTCCAAGATCCCCGACAGAGTCAAGCTAACTGATCATTTCAGAATGAGATCGGTGTGGTGGCTTGGCAGTTGGGCGCTATGTCGGCAGGATCTGCCGGGTGTCTGCTGATCTTGTGCCTGATGACCTGTGGGAACGTATAGCCCCGCTGCTGCCGGTTCGTCCGCCCCGGCGGCATCGGTATCCCGGGCGGCTGCCGGCCGATGACCGTGCT
>NZ_JBVHDS010000081.1:0-1526 GCF_055563255.1 Streptomyces sp. NPDC002958
GCCCGTCGAGTACGAAGCCAACTACTACATGGAATCAACGAAACCCCAGGTCACAACCACAATCTGAGATCTCTACCGAACCCGGGGCGGTTCAGTCTGAACACTCACCGCAGGGAAACCGGCACCTGACCAGGGGCAACGCAGACGCCGCGCGAAAACAACGCCACGGTTCCTGGAACAGTTCACGCCAGGGTTGTAGGCACACCCGGCGCCGAACCGCCTACCGGAGCGAGGGAGCAACGGGACGAGCCGCCCCAGGGCGGCCCGGAGACCCAGAAGCACCAGGACGAGCGAGACCGCCCCGGACCCGGCCCTGACCAGCCATGGTGAGCTTTTGGCGGCCCGGGGTGACGCGCCGTCACACGCAGTGCGCGATGACCTCGACCGGGTACCGGTGCCCCTTGTACGACGGCGACGCGGACGACACGAGCGAACCCCTCCCCGGCACAACCAACTTCAAGATCATCCCCGCACGCTCCCGCACCCCCAGCACGTCCGCCGCCGACCTCACCTGCCCAGTGGTGAGCTTCCGCTCCCGCCGCAGAGCCAGCAGACGGCGCACCGCCGGCCCCCGCAACGCCCGAACCGACACAGCCGGCAAAGCCCCACTCGAACCACCACCCGCCCCTTCCGGGGCCGGGTCCTGCTCTCCCTGATCCACACCCCCAAGCACACCAACACCCGCCGGCCAGCGGATCAGAACTCACGGAACTGAGACAGCGTCACCTCTCATGCGATAACACCCCGGGACAGTGCAGCCCCGCGGTTCTCTCACATCCAAGACAGTGACCCCACCCCCCGAAACCGCCACCGATCAGCATCAACACACCCAGGCCCAGCTGTCTCTCACCCCACTGCCCCGAAACCGAGAGATCGCAGCCAGACAACAGCAGCAGCTTGGTCACCTCATGACAGCAGCAGAATCCAAGACAGAACCTCAACCACCAGGAATCCCTAACCTCGAAACCGCTGACGCCCACCCACTGCCACCACCCCACCCACTCACACAGGGCGTCACCGGCCGTGAGGGGCTGCCGACGTTTCCCGGCAGCCCCTCAGGCCCGTAAGGGCGGGTGTGCTCAGCGTTCGCGCTGGTTCATCGGTTCGAAGCGGCCTTACGCTTGCCAATTCTGCGCCACAGGTCCCAGGCGAAGGAGAGACTGCCGAGGCCGAAGATCCAGGCGACAGCATCTCCCTGTGCTGCGGCAGCGACGCAAATGCCGGCGGTAGCTACGCATGCGGCCGCTTCTATGACGGCCAGTAGCCGATTAATGCTCTTCATCGGTCCTCTTTCAAGCTCAGCACCGGGTCCTCCCCACCAGGGGCGGGACGAACCAGGTCCGGGAAGCCACCTTGGCATAACCGCCCTGCAGGGTGGCGCAACTCTTGGTGGAGTAGTAGATCCAGGCAGCCGATACGGAGATGTACCAGGGGTGCTGTCACGTTGTTGGGTTGCAGGTGCCTGACGGTGCGTCGTGGCCTGGTGGGGCCCGCGGTCCGGGCCTGTGGTCAGGCCGTGGTGGGCC
>NZ_JBVHDS010000082.1:0-1457 GCF_055563255.1 Streptomyces sp. NPDC002958
AGTCCCCAGACCGGGGCCTGTGCCAGGTCGGGGGTTTCGCCGTCCGCGGTGGTGATGCCGTGGCGGGTGGCCACGACCAGGCGGGATCCGGCGAGCGCGTCGACCGCCAGCCACTGCTGGAGCAGGGCGAGGGCGTGGCGGGTCGTCTCCTGGGCGGTGGACTGCGCCGCGACCTCGGCCACGACCAGCTCGGGCAGATCGGCCCCCGAGGTCACCGCCGCGGCGAGGTCGGCCAGGTCGGCGTAGGTGCCGCCGAGGAACTCGGTCCGAGTCGGGGCGGCCGCGGCAAGGGACGTCGCGGCCGGGACCCACTCCACCTGGTACAGGGCATCGGTCGCCGCGCGGCGCGGGGCCGCCTTGAGCGCGACCTCGCGCGCGGTGGCGCACGCCTGCCCGTCCGTGTCCGCGAAGTCGATCCGCAGGACGGATTCGCCCTGCGTCGCGATCCGGACCCGGACGGGTGCGGCGGAACCGGGTCGGACGGCGAATCCGTGCCAGGTGAACGGCATTTCGGGTGCCGCGATGCCAGATCGGTGCTGGGGGAGGCCGCCGTGAAGGGCCGCATCGAGAAGAGCCGGGTGTATCGCGAAGCGCGAGTCCGCCGGGTCTTCGGCCAGCGCGATCTCGGCGTAGACGTACCGCTCGTCGCGCCAGGCGGCCCGTACCCCCTGGAAGGCGGGCCCGTACTCGTATCCGGCGTCGCCAAGGCTCTCGTAGAGATCCGTGACCGTGATCGGCTCGGTGCCCGCGGGCGGCCACTCGGCCGCGTCCCAGTCCGGGCCCGCACCCGCCGGGACGGCGAGGACGCCCCGGGCGTGGCACAGGGTCTCGGACACCGCACGGCTGTAGACGGCGGTCTCGCGCCGCCCCTCCTCGTCGGGAGCGCCGAGCGTGACCTGCACCTGGACACCCGCCGCGTCGGCGGGGAGCGTCAGCGGCGCCTGAAGCACCAGCTCCGCGACGGTGGGGGTGCCCGCCTCGCGGCCTGCGGCGAGGACCAGTTCAAGGAGGGAGGCACCCGGAACGAGCGACTCACCGTTGATCACGTGATCCGCGAGCCAGGGCTGCGTTTCGCTGGAGATGCGGCCCGTGAACAGCCACTCGTCCCGGTCACCGACCTGCGCGCAGGCGGCGAGCACGGGGTGATCCATTTGCCCGAGCCCGGCGGCCGTCAGGTCTCCGGCATTGGAGCTGAGCACGAGGCGGAACCGGTCGCGCTGGAAGGCGTACGTGGGCAGGCCGGTGTGCTGGGCGCCGGTGTTGGCGTAGTACGTGTTCCAGTCGACGGGGATACCGGCGGTGTGGGCGTGGCCGAGGAAGGCGGCGAACACGTGCGCCTCGGGCTGGCGGGCGCGGAGGGTCGGGGCGAGGACGGTCCCGTCCTCGTCGTCGAGGCACTGGCGGGTGAGTGCGGTGAGGATGCCGTCGGGGCCGAGCTCCAAGTAGCGGGTCACGCC
>NZ_JBVHDS010000083.1:0-1425 GCF_055563255.1 Streptomyces sp. NPDC002958
TGGCTAGTACTCCAGCCGTAGATCGTGATCTTGCTGGTAGGGCCGGTGTGGGCATGGGTGCGGCCACCGTTGATCATCGTGAGTTGTGTGGACTGACGAAGAGACGGTGGCCGCAGGTCACAGCATAGAACCCGTTCGTTGGCGGGGCGCGTTCGAGGGCTTGATGGGCCGGATCGCGGGGCGCTTCGCCCGGGTCGAACCCCGGCGCAGGGCGGCGCGGTTGGTGCTCGGTCTATTGGCCGACCTGCCGCGCAAGAACTGCTGGACCATCGCCGAGTGGGCCGGCGAAAGCACTCCGGACGGCATGCAGCACCTGTTGGGCAGGGCCAAGTGGGATGCCGATCAGGTCCGCGACGACGTGTGCGGCTACGTGGTGGAGCACCTGCACGACGACCGGGCGGTGCTGGTCGTCGACGAGACCGGCGACGTGAAGAAGGGCACCGGCACGGTCGGCGTCCAGCGCCAGTACACCGGCACCGCCGGCCGGATCGAGAACTCCCAAGTCGCCGTCTATCTGGTCTACGCAGGTCAGCGCGGCCACGCGGCAGTGGACCGGGAACTTTACGTGCCGCGCTCCTGGACCTTGGACCCCGACCGCTGCCGCGCCGCGGGCCTTGCCGAGGACACCGCCTTCGCTACCAAGCCGGAGCTTGCCGCGCGTATGGTCGCCCGGTTCCTGGACGCCGGCCATCAGGCTGCCTGGGTTGCCGGCGACGAGGTCTACGGGGGCAACCCGAAGCTGCGAACCGCACTGGAGGAACGCGGCACCGGCTACGTCCTTGCGGTGGCCTGCTCGCACGAAGTCACCACCGGTGCGGGGAAGTTCCGTGCGGACATCCTGGCCAAGAAGGTGCCCAAGCGGGCCTGGCAGAAGCTCTCCGCAGGGGCCGGGGCCAAGGGCCACCGCTTCTACGACTGGGCAGTCATCGACCTCGCCGATCCCCGCCCCGGGAGTCGGCAGCTGCTGATCCGCCGTAACCGCAGCACCGGCGAACTCGCCTACTACCGCTGCTACTCGCCCGCGTCCGTGCCGCTGACCGTGCTGGTCAGAGTCGCTGGATCAAGATGGCGGGTGGAGGAGTTCTTCCAGTCGGGCAAGGGCCTGGCCGCACTCGACGAGCACCAGGTCCGCCGCTATATCTCCTGGTCCCGCTGGGTCACCCTCGCCATGCTCGCGCACGCCTTCCTCGCCGTCGTACGGGCAGACGAGCACACCCGCCCCGCACCCGATGCCCTCATTCCGCTTACCGGCAACGAGATCCAGCGCCTGTTCATCACTGTCGTCGTCCGCCCCGTCCACGACACATCCCACCGGCTCGGTTGGTCGAACTGGCGGCGCCGTCACCAGGCCCGATCCCAGGCCAGCCACTATCGGCGACAAGCCACACGGGCATGAAGATCACGATCTACGGCTGGAGTACTAGG
>NZ_JBVHDS010000084.1:0-1390 GCF_055563255.1 Streptomyces sp. NPDC002958
TAGTACTGCAACCGCATCTGCCGTGACGGGTGCTGGATTTGCTCGTTGTTCCGACTGTGCGATGAATCGTTGACGGTTGAGCAGGTCGAGTCGTGGTCCGAGGGGATAGCCGGGTTCCATGCCCGGTTCGCCCACCGTTTCGGCAGGTCGGAGCCCCGCGAGCGGGCGTCGGACTACCTGCACGGGTTGCTCGCGCCGCTTGAGAAGAAGAACGGGTGGACGCTGTCGGAGCAGGTCGGGCAGTTGCGCCCCGACGGCGTCCAGCGCCTGCTCAACCACTCCGACTGGGACGAGAACGCGGTCCGCGACGATGTGCGGGACTTCGTCGTGGAGACCATCGGCGCCAAGGATGCGGTGCTGATCGGCGACGACACCGGCTTCCTGAAGAAAGGCGTCAAGTCCGCCGGCGTCCAGCGGCAGTACACCGGCACAGCTGGCCGCACAGAGAACAGTCAGATCGGAACATTCCTGGCCTACGCCTCCTCCAGGGGGCGGGCGTTGATCGACCGCGAGCTCTACATCCCTGTCTCCTGGACGGATGACCGTGACCGCTGCCGCGCGGCCGGGATCGGCGACGAGGTCCCCTTCGCGACCAAGAACGAGCACTTCAAGTGGATGCTGCAACGCGCCATCGATGCGGGTGTCCCGTTCGCGTGGGTCACCGCTGACGAGGCATACGGGCAGGTCAAGCACCTGCGAGTGTGGATGGAGGAACGTCGGGTCGCGCACGTGCTGGCCACGAAGGTCAACGACACTGTGATCACCGCGCGCGGGGCGGACGCGCGGGTGGCCCAGTTGGTCGCCGCGCTGCCCCGCCAGCGGTGGAAACGGATCTCCGGCGGGGCCGGCGCGCACGGTGAGCGGATCCACGACTGGGCGCGTGTCGCGATCCGCCCGTACTGGGAGAACGGTTTCGGGCACTGGGTGCTGGCCCGACGCAGCGTCAGCGATCCGAGCGAGATCGCCTACTACGTCTGCTACGGCCCGGTAGCCTCCCGGCTGAAAGACCTGGTCAAAGTGGCTGCCGCCAGGTGGGCGGTGGAGGAGTGCTTCCAGACCGCGAAGGGAGAGTGCGGTCTGGACCACTACCAGGTGCGGCTCTACCGGGCTTGGTACCGCCACATCACCCTGGCCATGGCCGCCCTCGCCTACCTGACCGCCGTCCGTGCCACAGAAGCCACAAAAGGGGCACTCTCAACGACGAGCAAGACCTCATACCCCTCAGCGTCCCGGAGATCCGCCGGTTGATGGGCCACGTCGTCGTCACGCGCCACTGCCACAGCAACGAGCACCATCTGCACTGGTCACGCTTCCGACGACGCAGCCAGGCCCGAGCCCGCCGCTCCCACTACAAACACCGAGGCCACATCCTCCAGATGCGGTTGCAGTA
>NZ_JBVHDS010000085.1:0-1292 GCF_055563255.1 Streptomyces sp. NPDC002958
TCGATCTCGCCGAGTTCGATGCGGTAACCCCGGACCTTGACCTGGTCGTCGGCCCGCCCCACGAACTCCAGCACACCCTCCGCACGCCACCGCACCACATCACCCGTGCGATACATACGCCCACCACCCCACGGACACGCCACAAAACGCCCCGCCGTCAAACCCGCACGATCCAAATACCCACGAGCCAACGGCGCACCCGCCACATACAACTCACCCGCAACACCCACCGGCACCGGACGCAACCCACCATCCAACACATACACCCGCGTATTCGGGAACGGACGCCCGATCGGCACAGCCCCCACCGGCGTCACATCACCCGGACCCAACCGCCACTCAAGACAATTCACCGTCGCCTCCGACGGACCATACGCATTGAAAACCACCACACCCGGATGACGCTCACGCCACCGCCCCAACAACTCACCCGACAACGCCTCACCACCCACCAACAACGTCTCCGAAGGCCCCACCGAAGCATCCATCCCCTCCAACAGGACAAGATGACTCGGCGTCATCTTCATCAACGACACCCCCACATCCCCCGCCTCAGCCAACTCCCCCAACCGCACCGACCCACCACTCACCAACGGCGTGAACAACGCCGTCACCGTCAGATCAAAAGACACCGACGTATGCACCAGAGAACTACCCCCAACACCCCCATACACCTCACGGTTATGCACCAAATACGCACCCAACGAACGATGCTCGACCACCACACCCTTCGGCCGCCCCGTCGAACCCGACGTATAAATCACATACGCCGCCGACAACAACGAAGGCACCACACCCAACGAAACCGACGACAACCCCTCCAACTCCGCCACCACCCCCGGATCATCCAACAACACCACCGGCACACCCACCGACCCGATACCATCCACAGCACCCGAAACCGACACCATCACCACCGGCGCCGAATCCTCCACCATGAACCGCACACGCTCCACCGGATACGACGGATCCACCGGCACATACGCCGCCCCCGCCTTCAACACCGCCAACAACGCCACCACCACATCAACCGACCGCGGCAACGCCACCACAACCCGCGACTCCACCCCCACCCCACGCGACACCAACAACCGCGCCAGACGATTCACCCGCCCATCCAACTCCCCATACGACAACGACACATCACCACACACCACCGCCACCGCACCCGGAACAGACCCCACCCGCTCCTCGAACAACACCGGCAACGAAACCCCCGGCACCTCCACCGCCGTATCGTTCCACTCCTCCAACACCCGACGACGCTCACCCGCCACCAACACATCCAGACG
>NZ_JBVHDS010000086.1:0-1103 GCF_055563255.1 Streptomyces sp. NPDC002958
GTGCGGTGGCGTGCGGAGGGTGTGCTGGAGTTCGTGGGGCGGGCCGACGACCAGGTCAAGGTCCGGGGTTACCGCATCGAACTCGGCGAGATCGAGACCGCGCTGGGCCAGTGCACCGGTGTGTCCCGAAGCGTTGCCGTCGTACGTGAGGACACGGCGGGAGACCGCCGACTGGTCGGCTATGTCGTGCCGGCGAAGGGCGCGGTTCTGGATCCGGTGGCACTGCGGGCCGACCTTGCACGGAGAATGCCGGAATTCATGGTTCCGTCAGTCGTCGTCGTGCTCGACGAAATGCCTCTCATGCCCAACGGAAAGACGGACCGCAGAAAGCTCCCGGCGCCCGAGTACGTGGCCGCCGGTACACGTGGTCCTCGTTCGCCGCGTGAGGAGATCCTGTGTGGTCTGTTCGCGGATGTGCTGGGTGTGGAGCGGGTGGGGATCGATGATGGTTTCTTCGATTTGGGTGGGCATTCGTTGTTGGCGACTCGGTTGGTGGGTCGGGTGCGTTCGGTGTTGGGGGTTGAGGTTTCGATCCGGCAGTTGTTCGAGTCGCCTTCGGTGGCGGGGTTGAGTCGTGTGCTGGATGGGGTGGGTGTGGGGCGTCCTGCGGTGAGGGCGGGGGTGCGTCCGGCGCGGGTGCCGTTGTCGTTCGGTCAGCAGCGGTTGTGGTTCCTGCATGGTCTTGAGGGTCCTTCTGCGACGTACAACGTGCCGATGGCGGTGCGGCTGGGCGGGGTGTTGGACCGTGAGGCGTTGCGTTTGGCGTTGGGTGATGTGGTGGGTCGGCATGAGAGTTTGCGGACGGTGTTCGCGGAGGATGCCGGGGGTGCGTATCAGGTGGTGTTGGGTGCGGAGGTGGAGGTGCCGTGGCGGGTGGAGTCTGTTGTGGAGGGGGAGTTGGGGGAGCGGTTGTCGGCGGAGGCGGCGTGTGCTGTTGATCTGTCGTCCGAGTTGCCGTTGCGGGCGGTGTTGTTCGAGTTGGGGGCTGAGGATCATGTGTTGTCGTTGGTGTGTCATCACATTGCGACGGATGGTTGGTCGTTGCGGCCGTTGGTGCGTGATCTGACGTGGGCGTATGAGGCGCGGTTGCGGGGTGTGGTGCC
>NZ_JBVHDS010000087.1:0-1051 GCF_055563255.1 Streptomyces sp. NPDC002958
CCCCTCGCCGCACTGGCCAGCGCTCTCGTGGCCGCCTCCCACGACCAGTACTCTGTCGTCACACACGGATCCTGGGCGCCCTCTGCCCGCTCCGGAGGCCAAAACGCAGAGCGACGCGTCGTCGCACTCGGCGGGACTGCGTAGCCATTGCAGAATCGAGTTCGGCACCCAGATGGAGGCCACAGTGAAGTGCCCTGACATGTCGCGCGGTGCGCGCCTGACCGCCCATAGTGCCGTGTCCACATCCCTGGCCTTGTGCAGTGATCGCGCCCTGCGCGAGCTCGTGGACACGGCCGTGCCGATCGGATCCGGCATCGGCGGGAAGTCGGCCCTGCTGGAGGTCGCCGGAACCCCGGTCTTCGTGAAGCGGGTGCCTCTCACCGATCCGGAGAGGCAACCTGAGCACGTCCGGTCCACGGCGAATCTTTTCGAGCTGCCCGTCTTCTGCCAGTACGGCATTGGGACCATCGGCTGGCCGGGCTGGGGGGCCTGGCGAGAGCTCGCCGTGCACACCATGACGACGAACTGGGTGCTCGCGGCGGAATACGAGGGCTTCCCCCTGATGTACCACTGGCGGGTGTTGCCGGGCTCAATGCCCCTGCCCGATGAACTGGCCGACATCGAACGGGCTGTCGCCTACTGGGGCGGCGGATCGCAGGTGCGCCGCCGGATCGAGGCTCTCCAGCAGTCCTCGGCGAGCGTCGCGCTGTTCCTGGAGTACATCCCGCAGAACCTGCACCAGTGGCTGGGCACCCAGGTCGAAGCAGGAGACGAGACCACCAACCGAGCCTGCGCCACGGTGGAGAGGGACCTGGCAGCCGGCACCGCGTTCATGAACAGCCGCGGGCTCCTGCACTTCGACGCGCACTTCGAGAACATCCTGACCGACGGCCAGCGCCTCTACTTCACGGACTACGGCCTCGCTGTCTCCTCCGGGTTCGAGCTGTCGCAGGACGAAGCCGATTTCTTCGACCGGCATCAGACCTACGACCGCTGTTACACCGCCACGTATCTGGTGAACTGGCTGGTCACCGCTCTGTACGGATACCAG
>NZ_JBVHDS010000088.1:0-1035 GCF_055563255.1 Streptomyces sp. NPDC002958
CTGCGCGAACGACAACGGCAACCGACCCGGCCGCACCACCCCACGCAACGCCACACCCGAAGAACCCACCGAACCCAACAACCCCGCGAGACCGGCGGGGGTGGGGTCCTCGAAGAAGTCCTTGAGCGACACCGGGGTGTCCAGGGCGGCACGTACGCGGTTCAGAAGGCGGATCGCGGCCAGTGAATGGCCACCGCGGTCGAAGAACGACTCCTCGGGTCCCATGACGTCGACGCCGAGCACATCGGCGAACAGCCCGCACAGGATCTCCTCCTGCGGGGTCAGCGGCCCCCGGCCCGCCCCGACGCCGTGGTCCGGTGCGCCGTCGGTGGGCGGTTGCCCGGCCGTGGTGCGGACGAGTTCGCCCGTGCGCGTCCAGCGGCCTCGCTCGCCCGTCGGCCCGAGCCAGCGACCCGGTGGCCCGAACGGGTCGGGCACCATGCCCTCGCCGGGGACATCGCCCGCTTCGTACACCTGCGCGTACACGCCGGGCGGCACCGGGCGCAGGTCGCGGTCCAGGACGTAGACGTCACCGGCGCCCCACTCCCGGAGCACCTGCGCCCGCTCGGCCCCGTCCAGCAGATCGATCTCGCGGACACGCAGTTCCTGGTCGGCCACCACCGCTTCCAGCAGGCGCAGCAGGCGGGCGACGAGGGATTCGGCGGTCTCCGGGTCGAACAGGTCGAGGTTGTAGTCGAGGGTGCCGGTCATGCCGGCGGGGGCGCCGTCCGCCAGGGTCTCGCCGAACTCGAAGTCGAGGTCGAACTTGGCGGCACCGGTGTCCACCGAGAGGGGTTCGGTGGTCAGGCCCGGGAGCCGGGTCGTCACGTCGAGCGCGGCGATCTCATCGGCGGTGTTGCAGGTGAGTGCGGTCTGGAAGAGGGGGTGGCGGGCCGCCGAGCGTTCCGGGTTGAGGATCTCGACGATCCGCTCGAACGGCACGTCCTGATGAGCGAACGCCGCCAGATCAGCCGCCCGCACCCGACCCACCAACTCACGGAACGACGGATCACCCGACACATCCGTACGCAGCAC